>VGYC01000044.1 GCA_016873095.1 Planctomycetota bacterium
GTTGTCGACGAACTCCATCACGAGCAGGTGCGTGCCACCGACATCGTCGGCATCGAAGGCGCGGACGATGTTCGGATGCTCGAGCTGGGCGGCGGCGCGGATCTCGCGGTGAAAGCGCTTGACGGCCAGCGAGTTGGCCAGGCGGTCCTTGCGGATGACCTTGACGGCGACGATGCGGCCAAGGCCACGTTGCCGCGCCTTGAACACCGTGCCCATGCCACCTTCGCCCAGACGCTCCAGGAGAATGTACGAACCCAGCACCAGTTCCCGGCCACGATCGAGAAAGAGTTGATTCACCTGGTAAGGCGTCAGCCAGCCGCGCTGGATCAGGTCATTGGCCAGCTTCCGGGCATCGGCAAACATGGTCTGCAGCCGTGCGACCTCGGCCAGTTCGTCGGTCTCGAGCAAGCCGGCAGCCCGAACGGCGTTGACGAGATCGGCGGGCGAAATCAATGCCATGACGGGACCCCTCGTTGCCCAGTGTCCGCTATTGTGTCACGGCGGCCAAAGAGCGACAAGCCCCGAAATCCCCAGCCGGGCTGCTGGCCTCTCAGCCGCGCCAAGGCAAGCGCAGAGCGGGTGGGTTGACATAGCGGCTCATCGACAGGGTGAGCTTCGAGCCTGCGCCAGGGGCGAGGCGGACAGTGACCGTCGGCGTGTCGATCGCCTGCTTCTTGCCCGCGATCTCGACCGACTGAAACTGATGCTCGCCATAGGCGCCGCCTTGCACGACGACCTCGCGGCTGTGCAACGGACTGAGATTGATTAGCGTGACAGTCGCCGAGTTGTCCGAGAGTTTTTCAACAAGGGCAGCGACATCATCCGGCAATCCCGCGCGGCGTTTCACCGGGTCGAAGTAGCGCAGCCGGCTGTGCAGGAGCACGCCGCGATTGCCGCACGGCAGGCCGCCGAGCATCAGCCGCACCAGTGACTCGACGCTGGCCGGGTTGAACCTCATCGGGTCGTCGGCGAGCCGGGTGTCCGGCGTGGTGGTGTCGCCGCGCATGCCGGCCACCCGCAGGCGGATTCGGTCGAGGTCGCCTCGCAATGCCGCCTCCGGATAGGAAGGATTCTTGCCGTCCAGGTAGGCGACCCAGGGATTGTCGGCGACGCGCTCGCGGTCTTCGGATTTCATCGACAGCACATAAAGCGGCAGGTCGCCGTGCTTGTACTTCTGCGGCGTGAAATGGTACCAGCCCTTGTCGCCGTACATGTGCGGATAGACTGCCTTGCCGTTGACAAGCTTCTTGTGCGAGTTGACGAGGTCGATCTGCTTGCGCCACGGATCAAGATACTTGTCGTCACCGGTGAGGAGATAGGCGTTCATGAAGCCATGCAGCGCCCGATCGTGGCCGTTGCGATGGGCAAGTTCTCCGGTCTGCGGGACGATGACGGAAAAGGCCCAGCCGTAGACGCCGCCGTACCACTTGCCGCCGGCGCTGGAGCCGATCTTGCCGTCCAGCCCGACGTTGCTGGGAATGATGCCGCCGTTATCGAGCATGCGCTGTCGCCAGGCGCCCACGTACTCGAGCAGCCACTGCTTGTACTTCGGCTCGTGGTCGAGCATGAAAGCATTGACGGCCAGGCAAGTGGCGAGCAGGTTCTGCGGGTGATCGCCGATGATATCGTTGTAGTCCTTGAAGTGATCGAGCATTTCCTGGTAGGTGCGCTCGCCATGCCCCAGGCGAAAGCGGTTGCCAATCTCGATGGGATCTCCGGCCCAGTCGAGGGCAGTGGCCTTGCGCAGCAGCGGACCACGGCTGCCGGTGAACATGCTGCGAATGATCTTGTGCCGGGCATCGTAGTTGGGTGCGTCCGGGTCCTCGTTCATGTAGAAGCCGGCAAAGCGGCGGACGCGCTGACGGAAGCGCGCATCGTAGGGATCGGACAGGCCCTGCAGGTTGAAGACGCACAACCCCTCGCCGTTGTGCAGCCAGTCGAACATGACTGGGAATTCCTTGTAGTACATGCCGTCGCGCGCGAACGGGACCTTCTCCGTCCTGGCAAGGGTGTACTGCCGCAGATGTCCTTCCCAGGCTTTCTTGTAGAGGCGCAGGATGTCGTCGCTGCCGCCCAGGGCATGCAGTGTCGGCCAGTCCATGAGGTTCTCGATGGCGTCGTCCGGGCCGTCGTCGCCGCCCCAGCGTTCGACGCAGAGCAGCCAGCCGCGCTCGTCGAAATAGCGGTTGTAGAACTCCTGGCACGCTTCATCGTTGGCCCGCAATAGCGCCCGCTGCAAGAGCGCCCACGCCGGCGGCGGCATGGGCGTGTCGATCGCCATGACGGCAGCGCGCGTGCCGGCGGGCAGGGAACCGATGGCGGATAGCACAAGGAGGATGGAGAGAAGCCTTGTTCGCATGGGTGCCTCCAACGTCGATCGACTGTGTGTCGAGCTACCGAATGGCTTTGATCGACTCGATCTTCAACAGTGTGAATGGAGCCAGCACCGTGGCATAGATCGTTCCGTTCCGGGCGACGATCATGGCCAGGATTACGTGCAGCGGCGTCGGCGTGCCGTCCGGCAGCGTGTGATAACCGTGCCGCGGACGAAGCGAGCCGTCCGGATTCTTCGCATGCGGCCCCTTGAAGTCGAAAAAATTCGGGTTGCGAATGGCGAAAACGCCGAGGTCCTCCATGCGATTGGCCTTCGGATCGTGCCGCACGAGATGATGCAGGTAGCCGGTGCCGAACTTGGTGGTGTTATCGATGCGGATGGCCGAATACACTTTCCCGTCGGGGCCAAGACAGATCGAGCCGCGCGAATCGGGATGCACACCCTTGATGCGTTCGCCGAGGTTGGTCGCCATCACGGGCTTGCCGGCCGCGCCGGTCAAATCAACGCGAAACATGCGCAGATCGTCGAGCAGTTGCAGATACGCCGTTCGTCCATCCGGAGTGATCCGCCAATCCGGATGCACGCGTTTGGCGCCGAGGAATTCGGCGAACGGCTTGCCGCCCACGAGCAGCGGATCGATGCTGACACGGTCCTTGGCCGGGTCGTAGCGTGCCACGCGATAATCGGCAGTGATGGCCGTGCCACGGCCCTGGGCATCAATGATCGTGTTTGGCTGGTCCTTGAGGATGGGGCCTAGCTCGCGATAGCGATTGGTCCGCATGTCAAAAAGCATCCAGTGCTGATGCTCGCAGGTGATGACATATAGTAGGCCGCGGCGTTCGTCGGCAGTGACATCGATCACGCCTTCGCCCTCGGTGCGGCCGGCGGCGCGCAGCTTCTTGTCAAGCGGCATCGGCATGCCGAAGTTCTCTGTCGTGTCTGTGGCAGGATCATAGGCCAGGACATAGCCGCCTTCGTAGACGGGGACCTTCTGCCCTTTCTTTTGCGCTGCAAGCTCTGCCTGCGAGAGATAGCCTTGCTTGGAGCCGACGTAGATCTTGCCCGACGACCCAACGAAGTTGCGAGTGTGCAACTTCGCCTGCGCCGCGTAGCCGGTGGTCTTCTGGCCGACGACCTTGTGCGTGTCGAGGACGATGCGCATCCGCTCGGTGGTCGGGTCGAACTCGACGAGGTACGAGTTACGCCCATAGGCGGCGGTACCGACATAGATCTTGCCGTTGCGCCCCTCGCACAGCGAGAAGTAGCCGGACTCCTCCGTGGTGGTTTCCGGCGGGATGTGAAACGCCTTGGCCTGGACGTACGGGAACGGCGCCTTGGCGGGTTGCTGGGCGGCGAAAAGCTGGCGTGGGGCCAGGGTGGCGACACCGGCGCCGGCGAGGGCGGCTTTCATCAGCGTGCGTCGCGACTTGTGCATCGGCAAACTCCTTTGTTCTGTTTAGATCTTGCGTTCGCAGCACCGGCCGATGACAGGAGCCTGCGAACGCGAACGGCGAACGGGCCCCGACACTCGCTGTTGCCTTGTCAAAACGTCTTGCCCACCACCTCCGCCAATCGACGCACGCGCTCCATCAGTTCGGCATACTGCTTGGGCAAGAGCGCCTGAGGGCCATCGGACAGGGCCTTCTCCGGGCAGCTGTGGACTTCAATGTGGACACCGTCGGCCCCGGCGGCGACGGCGGCAAACGCCATCGACGGGATCAGGTCGGGCCGGCCGGTCGCGTGGCTGGGGTCAACGATGATGGGCAAGTGGCTCATGCTCTTGACGTTGGGCACGGCGCTCATGTCGAGCATGTTGCGGGTCGAGTCCTCGAACGAGCGCACGCCGCGCTCGCACAGGACCACGTTGGGGTTGCCCTCAGCCAGCACGTACTCGGCGGACATGAGCATGTCCTTGACGGTGGCGCTCATGCCGCGCTTCAGCAGCACGGCCCGGCGCGTCTGGCCGATCTCCTTCAAGAGATCGAAGTTCTGCATATTGCGGGCGCCGATCTGAAACATGTCGGCGTAGCGATCCACCAGCGCAATCTGCCGGATGTCCATGATCTCGGTCACGACCGGCATGTCGTGCTTGTTGCCCATATCGCGAAGAATCTTGAGCCCTTCTTCACCCAGCCCCTGGAAGCTGTACGGACTGGTGCGCGGCTTGAAGGCGCCGCCACGTAGGATATTGGCGCCGGCCTTCTTGATGTGCCCGGCAATCTCGTCGAGGACGGGCGCGTTCTCGATCGCGCATGGACCCGCGATCTGCGCCATGTGTCCGCCGCCGATCTTGACCTTGCCGACGGCGACCACGCTGTCGCCCCGGCTGAACTCGCGGCTGGCGAGCTTGAACGGTTTCAAGATCGGCAGCACCTGCTCGACGCCGGGAATCGCCTGCAACGGCTCGGCTTGCAGCTTGTTCTCGTCGCCGATGACGCCGATGATGGTCCGCAATTCCCCTCGGCTCATGTGCGGCTTCAAACCCAGTTCCGTGATGCGCTGCACCACATGGTCAATCTGCTCGGAAGTGGAATCGGGACGCAAGACGATAATCATGGTGCACCTTAGTTTTCAATTTTCAGTGTTCAGGTTTCAGGAAGAGCCGACCGGCAAGAGCCGACCAGCTCGCTGAACACCAAAAACTGAACACTGAAAACTATTGTAGGCTACCCGCTCAGCTGCGCCATTGGAAATGAGCCGAGGATCACGATTTCTTCGCAGCGATCGTGCAAGGTGTTGAGTGCTTTTTTTACCTTGGGGTCCTCGAGATGCCCCTCGAAGTCCACAAAAAAAACATACTCCGGCTTGGGCAACCTGGCCGGGAAGGATTCGATCCAGGTGAGGTTGAGCTTGTTTTGCTTGAAGACGTCGAGAGCGGAAACCAGGGTCCCGGGCTGATGAGCGACGCGGAACATCAGTGCCGTCTTGTCGTTTCCAGTACGCGGAGCTTCCTGATGGCCGATGACGGCAAAGCGCGTCTCGTTGTGCGGAAAATCCTCGATGTCGGCAAACAAGATCCGAAGGTTGTATTTCACGGCCGCCTGCCGGCTGGCGACAGCGGCGGCACCTGGTTCTTGCTGGGCGAGCTGGGCGGCGACTGCCGTGCTCGACACATCCTTGAGGTCCGCGTGCGGCAAGTTCTTGCTGAGCCAGTTACGGCACTGGGCCAGCGCTTGCGGCTTGCTGTACACGCGGCGGATCATCTCCTGCTCGGTGTTGGCCATCAGGTTGTGATGAATTCGCAGGCGGACCTCGGCCCCGATCTTGAGCTGCGGCAGCCGCATGAACATGTCCAGCGTATCGGAGACGCCACCGTCGGTTGAGTTTTCCAGCGGCACCACACCGAAATCGACATGACTGCGATTGACCTCCTCGAAGACCGAGGCGATGCTGCCAACGCGCATGTACTCGACGGCATTGCCGAAGCGCTCCAGGGCGGCCAGATGGCTAAAGCTATACTCCGGTCCGAGATAAGCCACCTTGATGATTTTCTGCAAGGCCCGCGAGCCGCTCATGATCTCGCGAAAAACCGCCCGCACGGTCGCCTCGTCCAGCGGTCCCTTGCTGGCGGCGATCACGTTGTGCAGTACCTCTTCCTCGCGCGCCGGCGAAAAAACCTCGGAACCGTGATCGTTCTTGAGCTTGCCGATCTCGGCAGCCAGCGACGCCCGCTCATTGACGATCTTGAGGATTTGCAGGTCGAGCTTATCGATCTGGGTTCGCAGGCTTTTTACGGCAGCGGCGGTCTTGGGGGATGGCTCGGAGTCTTTGCGGGCCATAGGTTGTCTCACCATTGAGGGTTATGCGCGGGCCTTCGTCAATTTAATCGGCCAAGATACACCTGTCAACCAACAAGACACGTAAAAGCCACTTTCCTGACCTTTTTTCAGCGAACTCACGCAGTTTTGCAAACGATCCACTGAGAAGCGCGACATAACACGTTATGAAAACTTATGATACATATACATCAGTATTGTGATGATGTTGATATTTTCACACAACTCGGTCGAGAATCGAAGTTCATGTCACTCCGGACCGGACGCTCGCGGCAGTGTCAGTCACAGAGTGAGCACAACCCATTTTGTCACCTTGGGTTGTGGTGCGGCGCAGGGTTTTTGAACGATTCATGCATGCCGACACGCGTTGCTTTCCCGGGGCGGCCGCGTCGATAGCTTCGTCATTCAGCTTGTTGAGGTGCGGACTGCTTCGCTTTTTCGTGCGGTCCGATATAAACTTCCCTGTCGCATGTTCAACCATTGATGTTTTCGGAGGCGGCCGTGGCGCTGGTGGTGCAAAAGTTTGGCGGGACAAGTGTGGCGACGGCGGAGCGGATCATGGCGGCGGCGCGGCGGGCCATCCGCGCCAGGAAGGCCGGCAATCAAGTCATCGTCGTCGTTTCCGCCCGTGGCGACACGACGGACGAGCTAATCTCTCTGGCCCGCGAGATCACCGATCAGCCGCCGGCACGCGAGATGGACATGCTTCTTTCGACGGGTGAGCAGATCTCCATCGCGCTGATGGCCATGGCCATCCAATCAGCGGGCGAACCGGCCATTAGCTTTACCGGAGCGCAGATCGGCATCGTCACAGATAGCTTCCACACGAAGGCCCGCATCAAGAACATCTCGACGGAGCGCATCCGGCAAGCTCTCAACAAGGGAGACATCGTCATCGTTGCCGGCTTTCAGGGGATCGATGACGAGTACAACATCACGACGCTGGGCCGCGGTGGCTCGGACACAACGGCTGTCGCCCTGGCGGCCGTGATGAAGCACGACCCCAGCGGCAACGGCGACGCCGGCTGTGAGATCTACACCGACGTGGACGGCGTCTACACCACCGATCCGCGGCTGGTCCCGGAAGCCCGCAAGATGGACTTCATCAGCTACGACGAGATGCTCGAGCTGGCCAGCGTCGGCGCCGGCGTCATGCATTCACGCAGCATTGAATTCGCCAAGAAGTTCAACGTCCCCTTGCAAGTGCGCTCCTCGTTCTCGGATACGGAGGGGACCTGGATCGTCCCCGAAGCGGAATGGATGAGCGACGTCGTTGTCTGCGGCGCCGCCATCGTTCGCGACGAGGCGCGCATCAGCCTGGATCGCGTCCCGGATCAACCCGGCATCAGCCACAAGGTGTTCTCGGCCATTGCCGATCAGAACATCGTCGTGGACATGATCTGCCAGAACGTCGGTAGCGAGGGCAAGGCCAGCATCGGCTTCACCGTGCTCAAGAACGAGCTGCCGGCCACGCTGGCGGTACTGACGCCGCTGGCGGTCGAGCTGGGCGCCGCGGTCCAGCACGAGGAAGAGGTCAGCAAGGTGTCGATTGTCGGCACCGGCATGAGGACGCATACCGGCGTGGCCGAGCGCATGTTCGCCGCCCTGTCTGCCGCCGAGATCAACATGAAAATGATCACGACCGGCGATATCAAGATCTCGGTGCTGGTAAACAAGGCTGACGGAGCCAAGGCGCTGCGAGCCGTGCATCAGGCATTTCAACTGGAGAAGCCGAGGGCTGGAGCGGGGTTGCCCGGCCCCAGGACGCAACAAGCCGCCTTTCAGGTCCGGCCGATGAACCATCTCGAAGAGTCAGGCCGCGACCTTGCGGCGATAACCCAACGGCTTTCGAGCATGGAGGACATCGTCGTCAGCGATGTGTTGCTGAGCACCGACCAGGGACGCATTACGATCTTCGATCTGCCAGACCGTGTGGGCAATTGCCTGCATGTCTTCCAGGCGGTCGCAGCCGGCGGCATCGTGGTCGATATGATCGTGCAAAACCTGTCGGCGGCAGGCATGGCACAGCTCTCCTTCAGCGTGCCGCTCACCGATTTGGAGCGTGCCCGCAAGGTGACGGAACAGGCCGTGCGCCAGATCGACTCCAGTACGCGCGTGGTGGCCGAGGCTGATATCGCGAAGCTCTTTGTTCTTGGCGTCGGCATGCGGACGCACACCGGCGTGGCCCGGCGCATGTTCGGCGCGCTGGCCGCCCGCGGCATCAACATCAGCATGATCAACACCAGCGAGGTCCGCGTCAGCGCGGTTGTCGAAAAGAGCAAGGGAGAGGAAGCGCTAACGGCGTTAAAGGAGGCATTCAACGTCGTCTGACGCAGCACAGCTTCGTCAGACGGCAATCCCCGACCGGTCACTGCAGCTCTTCGAGGCGTGCCGGAACGGCGACGGTATGCGAGCCTTCGCGAATGACGCCGTTGCCCTTGCGGACGATCAGCTCCTGGCCAGTAAAGCGGGGAGCGGTGATCTCGACGTTGACGCCGTCATCGAGACCGAGTTGCACTTCCATAGGCCGGACGATGCCGCGCGGCGGTTCGCCGGTCGGGTGGGAGATGTAGTAAACGAGGGTCTTCTCGCCGCGGCGGACCAGGGCGGTGGCCGGCACCGTGACGCCCTTGTGTTCGGCCAAGGTGACGGTGGCGGTGCCGGACATCTGCGGACGCAGGTAGCCGCCTGTATTGGGAAGGTGCATCTCGACGCGCATGGTTCGGGTAACAGGATCCAGGGCGGCGGCAGTGAGGGTGATGGTGCCCTTGAAGTCAAGCTCCGGGCGAGAATCGTGCAAGGCGGGCACAAACAGCGACACGCGATTGCCGCCATCCTTCGCGTCGCGATTCCTGAGGTAGCGCAGGTCGCGCTCGGGCACGTCCATGATCACGCGCATGATGTCCGTGCGCATGACGGTCAGCAATGGGTGCATAGCGTCGCGCACAATGGCGCCGGTATCGACCCAGCGTTTGGTGACGACGCCGTCAAATGGGGCGCGAATCGTTGCAAAGCCGACCAGGGCCGTGACGCGCGCCAACTCGGCTTCGGCAACGGCTTTCTTGGTCGCGGCCACCTTGATTTCGACCTTGGCCGCCTCGTACTTGGCCTGCTTGGTCAGAATCTTGGCCTGTGCGGCCCGCACGGCGGCCTGGGCGGCCCCGAACTGCAGCTTGGCTTCGTCCGCTTGCTCCGGCGTCACGGTTCCCAGCTTGGCAAGCTGGGCAAAGCGCCCGTACTGCGACTCGCGGTACTTCATCTCGGCCTGATGTTTGGCTTCCTCGGCCTTGGCTTCGTTGATTTCCTCGGTGACCAATTGCAAGTTGTGCTGTGCCTGATCCTGCTGGGCGATGGACTGGTCAAGAAGTGCCTTCTTGTTTTGCTGATCGGCCAGGATGTCGGGAACGTCAAGAATCACCAGGGCCTCATTCTTCGTCACATTCCGGCCGATGTCGGCGTTGGGCGACATCACCTTGACTTCGCCGCGCACGCGCGCAGTCAGCTCCGCTTTCTCCAGCGCGTCGATGATCACGGTGTAGCTGCGCTTGAGCACCAGGTGCGTCTGCTTTTCTGGATGGATGTACTCGAGATGCGGCAATCGGTCTACCTCGGCGTTGCGGGCGGCCCGTTCCTTGCGCGAACCACAACCGGCGAGCGGCGGCAATGACAGCCCGAAAATGAGGACAAGGAGAACCTTGCTGGGATTCATGTGAAGACTCCTGCCTGGGCTGCATCTGTTGAAATGCACGCCGTCATCTTGAGGCTCATGCGGCGCAATGGCATACATCTATTCTACGCTCGACGGCGAAGGTGCTTGTCGTCGCCGCTTCAACAGCACGTAGAGGACCGGGACGACAAACAACGTCAGGATCGTGGAGCCGGCGAGGCCGCCGATAATGGCGCGGCCAAGCGGCAGGTTCATCTCGTCGCCCGGGTGACGATGAATGGACATGGGCAACAGCGCGACGATGGCGGCTGCCGTCGTCATGAGGATCGGCCGCAAGCGCGTCCGCGCCGCCTGCGCGACGGCCTCGCAAGGGGTCAGTCCATCATGGAACTTGCGATTGGCAAACTCCAGCACGAGTACCGAGTTCGATACGCTGATGCCAATCATCATCAGCACGCCCATGCTCGACTGAATGTTCAGCGATGTGCCGGTGAGCCAGAGCGTGAAGACCACACCGATGAGCCCCAAGGGTGCGGCGACAATCATGATCAAGGGGTCCAGCCAGGAGCCGAACTGCGCTGCCAGGATCAGATACACCAGCACCACGGCCAGTACGAGATTCAGCCCCATCTCGCCGAACGAGTCGCGCATGGACGCAATCTCGCCCCGAACCTGGACCTCTATGTCCTTCGAGATTCGCAGGGGCATTGGATCGAAGCCATAGTCCTGCTTGATCTTCTGGCGCATCCGGTCGCGGCCCTTCTTCGTGTAATAGGCCAGGTCTTCCAGGAACGCTTCGTTGTGAGCCAGGTCAAGGCTTTGCGGCGAGACCTTGTATTTTTCCTCGAGTTCCCGCCCGCTCTCGTCATTTTCATCCACAAAGTAAGATTCCAGGAGTTCGTACAAGTCGGCGTCCGTGTTGGGGTCACCCTTGTCCTTCGGGAATCTCGCGACGGCATGATCCAGGTACTTGCTGCGCGGCAACTTCCACAGGGCGTAGTTGACGGGCAGCTCGGCGACGATTTCCTCCACCTTGCGGGCCGTGCCGGCAAGATCCTGATCGGCCACGCTCACATAGATTTGATTGACGCGATGCACGTCCTGGTGAAACAGTTCGACCGGCGCCTGCGTGCGCACCACCTTGGCCACGTCACGCAACAGCGGTACCCGGTCGGTGCCGCCAAGCTTTGTGGCCGATAATGGCACGTTTTCCAAAGTCTGGATGTTCTCCACCAGGTGTTCGGCGTATTGCACGCCGATGATGTAGGGGTTGCCCGAGGCGGGGTCGATCCAGAAATTGGGTGACAGCTGGGCGCTGGACATCAGAGCGGTGATGACATTGCGAATAACGTCCGTCTGCGAAAGTTTGAGCCGTGCCGCCTGGATCCGGTCAACCTCGATTCGCAGCTGGGACAGGTCCATTGATTGCGGCAAGTAGGTATCGGTGACAAGTGGGAGACGGGAAATGCGCGTATCCAGAACGCGGGCAACGGCGCGCAGGCTTTCGGTGTCGCGACCGCTGACTTGCACCTCGATGGGAGCGGCTGCCCCGCCATTGAGAATGCGGCGAATCATACCGCCCGTCTCGAAGAAGAAATCATCGCCGGGATAGCGTTCCTCCACGACCGTGCGTAGCTTTTGCACATAGGCTCTCGTGGGCGTGCTACGGCCGTTGAAGCCGCTGCGCAATTGCACGCGGATGAAGGCAGCGTGCGGGCCATTGTTGGGCGTGTAAATGGCCGACCATCGCGACGACACACCCACATTGGCCAGCGTCAGTATCAGATCTTCCGGCGGGACAATCGGCGCGACGAGCTTTTCCTTGTGGTCGCCCGCGACGGTGTAGCCGTTGGCCTTGAGAGCCTGGGGATCCTCATTGGGCTTGATCTTCTCGCGCTGTGTGTAGCCGTGCGTGATGAGACGCAGAATCTCGGAAACACGCTGCTCCGTCGTCTCGACGCGCGGCCCGCCCTTGAGCCGCATGTGCAGCGTGAACTCACTGGCGTCCACCTCGGGGAACAGTTCCTGGCTGATCCGACCTGTGCACCAGATGGCCGGCAGCAAGCAACCAACCAGGATCGCGGCCACCAGCGTCCAGCGACGCAAGCAGATGCGCAGCACATTTTCGTACCAGTTCGTGAAGCGCTCGAAACCACGGTCGAAGCGCGGCGCCGCCCAGAAGAACACGGCCACCGCCAAAGTGATGCCGCCGACGATCACCAGGAGCGAATTGGAAACGTCGAACCATGCGCCCGATAACACGCGATCGAGCCGGCTGGCGGCCCCCTCGGGCAAGATTTCGACCAGGCCATCGCCAAGCATCGGGATGCTGACACCAAGCACGATGGCCGCTACAGCCGCGACAACGACCCAGCGTGAGAACCGCTCTTCCTCGTGATGCGGCCGCAGCAGCATGGCGCACAGCAGCGGCGACACGGATCGCGCCACGATGTAGGACGCCACCATGGCCAAGGTGGCGCTGACCGCCAGCGGCGTGAAAAGATACTTTCCCACACCGGTCATGAACGTAAGCGGGAAGAAGACGATCACCGTGGTCACGGTGGCCATCAGCACCGGCAGCGAGACTTCCTCGGCGCTGTCGCGCGCGGCTTGCAACGGCCCCTTGCCCATGTTCAGGTGGCGAATGGTGTTTTCCACGTCCACGATGGCGTCGTCGACGACGCGGCCGAGGATCAGGGCCAATCCTCCCAGCGTCATGATGTTGAGCGTGTGACCGGTGAAATAGAGCCCGATCAAGGCCGCGCATACCGACAGCGGAATCGCCAGCGCGACATTCAAGGTCACGCGCAGATTCCCCAGAAACAGCAGCACCACGAGGGCGGCCAGGACAGCGCCCAGGATGCCCTCCAGACGCAGATTATCCATGGCGTCGCGGACGGCACGCGACTGGTCGAAGGCAACTTCGACCTTGATGTCCTCCGGAATGCTGGCAACCTTGTAGAGATGCTTGAGCTTGACGTGCACATTGTCCACGACGCGGATGGCGCTGGCGCCTGCCTGGCGCAGCAGTGGCATGTACACGGCGCGCTGGCCGTTGACCTGCACGATGTTGGTCCGCCAGCGGCTGCTATCGACGATCTCGGCCACGTCGCCGAGGAAGACGATCTTTCGGCCGTCGTTGAAAAGCGGCAGCTTCTCGAAGTCCTTGGGCGTGCCCGCCATGCTGTTCGAGCTGACATAATACGTCTGATTGCCGATGCGGATTTCACCGGTGGGCAGCACCAGGCTTTGGTTGTTGACGATGCGAGCAACATCCAGCGGCGACAAGCGCAAGGCTTCCAGCGCGCGCGGATGCACGTAGATCTGCACTTGCCGAAACACGCCGCCGAACACCGGAGCCGACGCCAAGCCATCGATGCCAGCCAGTTCCTCGCGCAGCCGGTGATCCGCGAAGTCGAGCAACTCCTTGTCGCTCTTGCTGTCACTGGAGATCAGCAGGTTGCCGACGGGAATGGCACTGGCGTCGTATTTCATGATCGTGGGCGGCAACATGCCCGGCGGCATGTTTTGCATCTCACCGTTGACGATGGAGATGACCTGGCTGGTGGCCACATCCGGATCGACTTGCGGGCGAAAATAGACCTTGATGATGCCGATGCCAAGGATGGAGCGCGACTCGATGTGCTCCAGATGATCTACCTTGGTCAGAGCCCGCTCCAGGACGGTGGTGACGCTGCGCTCCATGTCCGGCGCCGGCATGCCGCGATAGGACAGGAATACCACGACCACGGGAGTGCGAATCTGCGGGAGAATGTCCGTCGGCGTTTCCAGGTAGCTGCGCCAGCCCAGCAGCACGGTGAGCATCATGCCGACGCCAATGGCGTATGGGTTCCGCAGCGCGAAATTGACAAGCCACATATTGACAGCTTAAACAAAGTAGCGAGCGCTGCCTAGAGAACCTGGCCAGGGCCTATTCTTTCAGGGCGTCGATCCGACGTTGCTGCTCGTCGTCCTGGTCAGGCGGGGCCAGTTCGCCTGGTTGCGGCATGGCGGCCGGATCGAAAAGAGAGCCCGGCGGCAGGCCCAGTGCAATCAGCAGTCGAAAGCGCGAGCGCTCGAAGTCGGTGGCAGCCAGCGCGTACTTGTCGAGCAAATCGTAGAGCTGGACAATGGCATTCTGCACTTCCAGCGGCCGCGCGCCGGCCACGTTACGAATACGCGAGAAGTTCAATCGCAGCGACTCGAACACCGGGCCGCCGGCTTCGCCCTGTTCATCGAACAACGCCGAACGCGTGATGTCCAGCCGGGCCCGGCTGCCTTCGACCTGCTCCTTGGCTTGCACGACCTGCGTCATGACCAGTTCGAGGATCTGCATCTGACGGATTTCGCTCTGGTTGTACAGGGTGCGCGTTTCGCGGATCTCGGCAAGATTGCCGAAGCCCAGGTTTTGCAGGCGCCATACCAAGGTGGCGTCGAAGTCGGTGCGGCCGCCGAATTCCTGGATATAGCCGGAATGTGTTTGCGGTCCGGCGGAACTCTTCGCCAGGCCTGTGCCGGGAAGGCGTTCCAGGAAATTCGGACCGCCGCCGAAGCCGCCGGCATTGAAATTTACCACAAAGGCCGGTGAGAGGGGCCGGTACTTGGCCAGGCGCCAGCGATTGAGCATGGCTCGAATCAAGGCCTGGTTCTCCGCCAAGTCGGGTCGGTTGCTGGCGGCAGTTTGCACGAGATTGTCCAGGTCCGCTGCCAACCACGATTGTCCCGGCAAGGGCATGGGAAACCGAAAATCTTCGATCGGCCACAGGAAGGTCCGTGGATCCAGATACAGGACGCGAGCCAGCCCTGCCGAAGCAACTTCGAAGTCTTGCAGGGCCTTGCGGCGATCTTCCTGTCGGCGAAAGACTTCCACCAGCACGCGGGCTTCATCGGCCTTCAGTGCATCGGCCCGGCCGGCTTTCACGAAATCACGCACCAGCGGATACAGTCCCTTGGCGCCGCCGCGCTTGGGACTCGGCGTGTCGGCCGTCAGGAAGTCGAGAGTTTCGTCTATCAGAGCCAGCTTGCGTCGAGCCAGCATGACGTTGAAGTAGGCATCGGCCACATCGAGAAAGGTGGCCAGCGTGACGCGGCCGACGCCTTGCTCCGCGGCGGCCACCTGTTGCCGCGCCGCCAGCGGCGCAAATAGCGCCTCGCTGAACTGAAAATTCACGCCCGGACCGCCGCCAACCCACAACGATTGCCGATTCGTGAACACGATGTTGCCAATCGCTTGCTGGATGCGCCCCGTATGATCGACATAAGTAGAGTTGGCGTTGGCGCTCGGAAGGGTCAAAACCTCGGCGCGCAGCAAGCCCGCTTCCATCAAGTTCACGACCTGCCGGGCCTGCGCGATTTCCAGGTTGTTCGTCTGCGCCAAGCGCAGGGCCGTGCCGAAGTCGATCGGCAAGTAAGGTAGATTGATCCCGGGATTCTTGGCAGCGTCCAGAATCGAGCCGGCGCCCCCCTTGATGGGTGGCCACTGCAGTTCCTTGGGCAACGGCGGTATCGCGGGTGGCTGGTCGGCAACCTGCAACTGCGCTGGCGGAACTACGTCAGCCGGCGGGGCCGCCGGCGCGCTGCTGAAGCCGGCGAAGGCCCAGCAGCCCGCAAGAACCAGCATTCCAACAGCCCCGGCTCCGGCCCGCGGCTGCTCCGCTGCGCGCATGTTTTTCCCCCGCCCCCTGCTATTCCGTTGCTGTAGATTCCCGGCGCGGAAGGTGGATAGCATGTTGCCTGGCCGCTGACAAGATTGAATGCGGGCAATTCCGACTTGCCCGGTCCACCCAGAACGGCCAATTCAGCCTGCCGACCCTCCATTCTGCGTGATTAGCAATATCCTGATCTCGGCGATCTTTGATCAGCACGGTATGAATCAGCTCGTTGACTGGAGCCATCATGACAGCCACACCGAAGACGTTCACGATCCTTTCTCTGGCAGGATTCGTTCTCATCGGCAGTGACGCCCTGAGGGCAGGCGACAAGACCGCTCCCGCAGTCACGACGCGATCGGCCGCCGCCGCCGTCGGCTTCGACAAGCTCACAGTCAACGGCAGCATCCAGCCACGCGGGCGGTTGACCACTTACTATTTCGAGTACGGTCCCACCGCCGCCTACGGCAAGAAGACAGCGGTGCGGCCGTTGCCGCCGCGCCTGGCGGCCTATTATCGTGAAAGCTGGGACGACGGCTTCGGCGGCTGGGCTAGCTGGTTCAAGAAGGAGCACCACAAGGCCGGCGGCGACGCTGGCGGCTTTGTCCGCTTCGCCGAGCCCAGCAACCACGACCACAACCACGACGACGGCATCGGCACCGTCCATCTCACCAAGTATCTCTACCCAGGCACGCATCCGCCCTCGGTCTTCCTGGGCGGCGGCGATCCGGATTTCCGTGACGCCCGCATTCGCATTTCCGTCCGCGGCCACAACTGGAAACCCAACGGCACGGAACTCCTCTGGTGGACGCAGAGCCAAATGGAACTGCCCATCGACCGCAAGGACTGGGTGCGTCCCAACTGGGCCTACACCGGTTACCTGCTCACCGACTTCCTCGCCGACGGCAAGTGGCACAAGGTGGACTACCGCCTGCGCAACGACGCCTCCGACTGGTCGTACACCGGCGGCAAGCGCGGCTACAAGTACGGTTCCATCGACTTCTGCCAGGAGCACCTCAACATCGATTGCTTCCACATGGTCACCTTCGTGGATACCAAGAACCCGCCGCAAGGGGCCATCGACTTCGACGAACTCACGATCGCCTATCGCAACAAGTCGCTCCTGTTCCCTGCCAACGGCGGCAAGCTCGAGAGCGCTCCCGGCGGCGGCGACGATCCGGCCCGGCTCACCGACGGCTGGCGACACGGCAAGGACCATGCCTGGCGCAGCGCCGCCAAACCCGCCGCGCCGCTCGAGTTCGTCTACCGTTTCGCCAGGCCGGTCCGCATCGAGGCCGTGCAGCTACATCAGAATCCGGACTGGCCCGCGAAGGACGTGGCCGTGCTGACCTCGACCGACGGCAAGGACTACAAGCCGCTGGTCACCAAGGTCCTGCCCGCCAAGCACGAGCACGGCCCGAACTGGCTGTTCAGCATCGACCGCGGCCTGTCGGCAAAGGCCGGCTGGTTGAAGGTGATCGTGAAGTCCGGCTACCGCGCCGAACACTGGGGTCTGGGCGAAATCGAGGTCTTCGGCACGGGCGCCGACATGCTTCCTGACGATGACCTGTATTACGTCAACACCGATCTTTCGGGCCTGGAGAAGGGCAAGCGGTATCACTATCGCCTGGTGGCCGTGCAAGACGGCAAGACGTTCGCCGGCGAGGACCGCATCCAGACCATGCCCGCGGACGGCAAGCCGGTGTGTGCAACTGGCCCGGCCGGGCGTATCACCGCGACGTCGGCAAAGCTCGATGGCCGGGTCAATCCCCTCGGAGATTCGGCGAGCTTCTACTTCGAGTATGGACCGGACACCAGCTATGGCATGAAAACGGCCACCGGCTACGCGGGACAGCAGCTGGCCGGCCGGCTGGTGTTTGCCAGCGTGGCCGGCCTGTCGCCGGCAACGACGTATCACTACCGCCTGGTCGCCGTCAACAAGAACGGCACAACGTCAGGAGAGGACAGGACATTCGTGACACCAAAGAAATGAAATCTGGCACGGTGTTGTGCATCCAGGAGCGACCATCCACCGGACTCGCCGTCAACAAGAACGGCACAAACGTCAGGCGAGGACAGGACAATTGTGACACCGGGGATGGCCTGAGCGACTACCGCTTCTTCGCCGGCTTTTTCTTCGTTGGCTTCGGCTTGAGGGACTTCACGTAGGCGTAGCTCAGGTCGAAATACTTCTTCAAATCCTGTGTCCGACGCAACAGCGTGGCCGGCACCTCGACGTATTCCGCCAGCACGGCGCCGTGTTGCTCGCAGAGCTTGGCCTTGTGTGCCTTCAGGAACGCCTCCCGTTCCTCGGCCGGCAGGCGCAGCGCCAGCGTTCCTGTCTTCGTCAGGAAGCTGAACATGTGACCGTTCACGGACGTGTACGGCATGGCAGCGCCCTTGCTCTCGATGCTCGGGTTCGTCGCCACCAGCTGGTCGTACAGGTCCAGGATGTCGGCCGGCACGCTCGGAGTTGCCTTACCCATATTGCATTCGATGTCACGCCCGGAACACATCCACCGGACGGAATTCCTGGCCCAGCACTTGCCGGCTGGGGACGCCGAGCCAGCGGTCGAGGATGGCGGCGTAGACCTGGCGGAAATCGGTATGGTGTCGAAGATTGTCCTGGTCCAGCTGGGTGAGGCTGGGGTGAGCGCCGACCAGGCCGTTGCGGACGCGACCGCCGACGAGGAACATCGGAGCGGCGGCGCCGTGATCGGTGCCGCGGCTGCCGTTCTCGTGCACACGGCGGCCGAACTCCGAGAACGTCATCACCAGCACCCGGTCGCGATGGCCACGGGCCGACATGTCGCGATAAAAGGCGCTGACCGCGTCCGACAGCGTGCGTAGCAGGTTGGTGTGCGACAGCGCCTGGGCGGCATGGGTGTCGAAATTGTCGAGCGAGGTGTAGAACAGGCGAGCGCCCAGCCCGCCGTCGATCAACTGGGCCGCCAGGCGCAGATGATTGCCCAGCGGTGTGTTGGGATAAGGCACGCGCGGCTGATAGCTGCGGCCGAGCTGTTCGAGCCGGCGGCTGCTGGCAAAGGTGTTGACCGCCGTGCGCTGCACGAAGTCGAGTAGGCCGCCGCTGCTCGCCGAGGATGGCGCCGCAGTGCTCTCGATCACCGAGCGCAGGCTCTGGCGATCGCGATTGCTCGACGCCTCGACGCGAAGCTGGAAGTCTTCGAGTGAGCGGATGGATGGCACGCGCACCGGGGCGCCGGTGAGGGCGAGCGGCGCCGACTCGTTGTTGTTGGCAAGATGGAAGGATGCCGCGCCGGGGATATTCCGCAGTGCCTTGCCGATCCAGCCCTCGGGGAGGTCGCGGGCCGTGCTGCCGGCCTGCCAGACATCCATCGAACGGAAATGCGACTGGCTCGGGTTCGGGTAACCGACGCCCTGGACGATGCACAGGGAATTGTCCTGGTGCAGGCCGTGCAGGGCATTCATGGCCGGGTGCAGGCCGATGTCGTCGTTGATGCGATGAATCTGGTTGGCGGGCTGGCGGAGCGTCGGGCGGGCCCGGTTGTAGGCATCGTCGCGAAAGGGGATGACGGTGTTGAGCCCGTCATTGCCGCCGGTGAGCTGGACGACAACCAGGATGGTGTCGCGGCCGCCGGGACGGTCCGAGGCCGGCGCCTGGGCCGCCGTGCGGTTCAGGAACAGCGGCACGCTACCGCCCAGGGCAACCATGCTGGACCCGGTCTTCAGAAAATCGCGACGCGTGAACATGTCATGCTCCAGTTAACAGTGTTCAGTTTTCAGTGTTCAGTTGTCAGTGCCGGCAGCCTTCTTGCTGAACACTGAACACTGAAAACTGCTTCAACTCAATTGAAACTCCGGCAACGTGAGTACCAAGTGACAGATGGCGCGGACGCGTTGTTCCTCGGCGTCGCGCTGGCTCCAGTATACGGGAACCGGTCCATTATGGGCGCGGCGGGCGTATTCAAGCAAGCGATTTCGGGCGTTGGCCGGCACATCGTTTTGCAGGAACAGCCGCAGGAAGAAATCGACCACCTCCTCGTCGCTGCGGACGTTGTTATCCCGGGCCAGCCGGGCCGGGTCGGTGCGACGGCCGAAGCGATCGTCCGTCGTCGACGTCAGGCCAAGCGCGAGGTTATGGCGGAACAGCAACGTCTGGCCGTTGAGCCAGGCCCGGCCAGCATCCCAGCCGGCCACGGATGGGGGATAGAACGGCCGTTGCCCCAGCCCTTCCAGCACGGTCACCAGGGCTGTAGTCCCCATACGCCCCTGCAGGCCGCGGACAATCTCCAGCGCGAAGTCCACCGGCGGCTTGACGCGCGAGCGATACACCTGCGCCGAGAAGAACAGGTTCGAGCGCAGCACCGTCTCCAGCATCTCGCCAAAGTTGTAATCGCTCTCGCGGAAGCGCCGCGCCAGTGGCTCGAGCAATTCCGGCGTTGCCGGGATGGTCTCACTCACCAGGAAGCGAAACAGCTTGGCAGCGACGAAGTAAGGAGCGGACTCCTGCTCGAGGCAGATGCGAACGATGTCGGCGGGCCGCCAGCGGCCGGTCTGGCCCAGGACGGTCTTCTCGCCGTCGTCGTGCTGGTTGGCACGGAAGCCGGATCGGCCGCCTTCCAGTCTCAGGCCCGTGAAGGCCCGCGCCGCCTGGCGGATGTCCTGCTCGGTGTAGTTGCGCTGTCCGGGCCGGCGGTAGTTGTTGATGCCGAGGCTGAACAGTTCCATCAGCTCGCGGGCGTAGTTCTCGTTGGGCTGGTTGCGCTGGCTCTGGTTGGTGTCCAGCCAGACCATCATGGCCGGGTCCGTGGACATCTCGCGGAGCATGGTGCGGAAGCTGCCCTGGGCATGGCGGCGCATCAACTCGTACTGGCCGATCATGTAACCGGCGTTGTTCACCTTGCGGTTGCTGGTGGCGAAGTGGTTGTGCCAGAAGAGGGTGATCTTTTCGCGCAGCGGATGCGGCGCGTACATCATGCGATAGAGCCACCAGGCGGTGGCTTGCTGTCCACCACCCGCGCCGGCGGGAATGCCGAGCACCATCTCGGCGGTCACGCCCAGCAGGTTGTCGCGATCGGGCTTGCCCTGCAGCAGCAGGTCGACGGTGCGGTCCGGACCGGCGCGCAGGCCTTCTTCCAGCTCCGCCATCGTCGCACCGAACGCGGCCCGGCGATAGAGGTGTCCGACCTTCTTGACGTCCCACGGCGATGCATCCGTGGGCCGATACCGCTCCCATGCTGTGCGCGGGTCGATCTGCGGCTGCTCTGGTTTATCTGGCATGGCTGGTTCCTCGCTTGCTTTCGGCCTTCGGGAGGGCGAGGCTCCTGCCGAGCCGATGCCCTCGCTGAACGTTGTCTGCTTACGGCTTGGCAGGAGCCTCGCCCTCCCAATCGGAGCCTCGCCTAGTCCCTCGCTTCCCGTGCGTGGTCGAGATTCAGGCGGATGTCCAGGCGAAAATCGCCGGCCCCGTAATTGGTTTCAATGGTCAACACGCCCAAGCGCTCCACCAGGGCGATGAGTTGTCGAATCTGGTCCTGCGCCTCCTTGGGGGAGAGCGCCTGGCTGAGGATGTACTGCGTGCGCAGTTGCTTCTCGGCGGAGCGTAGCGCGGCGGCGCCGCCGGTCGCGTAAAACTGCCAGTGCGTGCTCGCCGTGGAACCTCTGGTCGGCCCCTCCTGTGCGACCAGGTCGGCCAGTTCGCGGGCCAGCTCCACCGTCGAGCTCAGAATCATCTGCTTGCCTGACTTGACGAAGGCAGGGCTGAAGTTGAAGCGGATGCTCCCCGTGTCGTTGCCGAACTTCCTGTCCTCCGGAAAGCGATAGCTGACGATCTTGTGCGGCCCGTGCTTCTCCTCGACCATCTTGAGATTGGCCTGGGTGCTCGCCAGCAGGCCGGCGCCGCGGAGGATCGTCTCCATCGAGCGGGCAAATTCCGGGTCGCGCATCTCGATGACCCACGCAAAGCCGGGGATCGGCTGGTTCGGCGTGGTCTTGTAGACCGACTTGGTCTGCTGCACGGCCACGAGGCGATGATGGGCGCCAGCCTGCTTGAGCAGCGTGCTCAGCTTGACGCCGCCGAGGAACAGCGCCGACGCCTTTTCGAGCTGATCAAGCTGCATGCCTTCCTGTTTACCTGGGATGAGCTTCTTGCGGTTCTCCCAGAATCTGCCGAGGTCAAGGTGGAAGCTGAGGCTTGCCAGCGTGTTGGCGGGTTTCAAGAGCGGCAGCGTCGACGCTTCCTTGGCGGACGGCATGAGCAGCGCCGCACGCTCCGACATGCCCTTCATGCCGCTGCCCATGCGCACCGTGGTCATGAACTCCTGGCCCTGCTGATAGATGCCGGCGGCCACGTAGGGCGAACGCTCGACCACGTCAGCTAACGGCCAGACTGGGAAAAACAACGGCTGCAGCGACACCGTCTTGATGCCCTCCTTGAACTCCGGTCTGGCATGGAACGGCTCCAGGTGCAGCCAGCCCCAGGCGAGCGGGCCCTTCGGCAGCGCCTTGCGGGCGTCGGCCAGGGCCTTCACCTTCGAGATGCTGCCGCTGCCGTCCTTGTAGCAATCGATGGCCGCCTTGAGAGCGTTCGACCTGGTGGCCAGCAGCATGGCATCACCGACGCGGGCGAAGGCGATCTTGTCGAAACCGTAAGCATCGACATCGCGGTACGTTTTCTTCTTGAAGCCACCCTTGACGTCTTGCCGTGCCAGTTCTTGCTCGGCGACGTCGAGCGCGATGGCGAAGAACTTCTTGACGACGGCCTCGTCCTTGCCCTGCACAATGAGCAGCACGGGGGGCGCGCCGCCGCCAAGCTCGGAAGCGACCGCAATGCCGCCGCCGGCCAGCTTGTCCAGCAACTCCAGCGTGCTCATGCCCATCTGCTTTTCAAAGTAGCTCAAGAGCTGATAGAAGCGGCGAGCATTGGTGGAATCGTACAGCTCCGCGACCACCTGGATGGCGCGAACCTGCCTGGATAGCTCGTGATTGAGAAACAGGTCGGCGATCTTGCCGGGCTGCTCGACCTTGAAAATGGCGTTGGCCTTGTCGGGGACGAAGCGAAGGGGGTCGCCGGGCGCGTCAGCGCGAAGCGTGCTTGTGACGAGCAAGATGGCCAAACCGGCCAGCCAGCCGCCTTGTTGACGCGGTCGCATGAGAGGTCCTCCGCAAGGTGCTTTCGGGTTTCCCAAATGATACTTGGCCTGTCCTGGCCGGGTTTCGCAAAAGCTGAGATTGTCTGAAATGCCCGCTGGCGCTATACTTCTTTATTCAATGGAGTGCACGGTCGGCAAGGTAGCCGAGCGACAGAGTGAGGCAGCCCAATGCGCAGAGCTCGCAAGAAAAAATCGCGGCAGATGCCGTTTCGTCTGCTGGCCTGGATGGTGGCACTGGTCCTCGCCCTCCTCAGCTGGTTCTTTCCCCATACTCAGCTCGGACTGCTTCTGCAGTTCTCGGCGGCATTTCTGTTCGCGCTCGGCGCCGTCTGGCCGCGACTGTTTCGCCAGCCCTATCGGCTGTTCGTCTCACCCGTGCGCCGCTGGGCCCGTCGCGCCTGGTTCTCCTGAGCCATTCGTCCGCGAGCATCCGACATTTTCAGCGTCATGACCAGTTGAAGACTCGAACGAGGTCGGCGCAGCAACATCCTCCGTCAACGCTCGGCCCAGCTCACAGCGTCGTCGAAAACCCTGTTTTCCTCGGACGGAGCAAGTAGAATGCACGCCGGACTGCTTGTCTGCCGGGAGGATCGCCGTGCCTCGCTCCAAGCCTCCGCTTGTGCCGCTACATGAATTGACCGTAGGTCAGGAGGCAGATTTCTTCGCCCTGCTGGCGGAGAAGGTTCGCGGCGCTCGCCGGGACGGCAAGCCGTTTTACACCTGCCGTTTTCGCGACGCCAGGCGAACCGTGGCCTTCATGGCCTGGAGCGACGGGCCGTATTTCGCGGCCTGCGAGCAGGACTGGCAGGAAGGCGACTTCTACAAGATTCGCGGCTGCTACGAGGAACACAAGGTCTACGGCCCGCAGATCGCCATCGAGATGATCCGGCCAGTAACGCCGGCCGACCTGGCCGACGGCTTCGACCCCGGCCGTTTCATCGAGTGCTCGCGCTACGACCGCGACGCCATGTTTGCCGAATTGATCGGCCTGGCAGAAGCACACATCGGCGACGGCCCCCTGCGGAAGCTGGTGCTATCGTTGCTGGAGCGGCATCGCGACGCCCTCCGACGCATTCCGGCCACTCTCAAGCATTTCCATCCGTTCTGCGGCGGCTGGCTGGAGCACACGCTCTCGGTGACGCATAGCTGTCTACATCTCGTTTAAAAGTACGCGGCCCATTACCCGGACGCCAGGCCGCCGCTCAACAAGGACCTGGTAGTGGCCGGCGCGATTTTGCACGACTTCGGCCGGGTCGTCGAGTTCAACGACAATGCCGCGAAACCGGACGCCACCGTTCCCGGCAGGCTGCTGGGCCATCTGCTGCTCGGCCGCGACCTGGTCCGCGATGCCGCCCGCGAGCAGGGCGACGTGAACGCCGAACTGTTGCAGATGCTCGAACACCTGATCGTGTTGCACCTGACGCTGCCGGAGTGGGGTTCGCCGCGACTCCCTCTCATTCCTGAATGCCTCATCCTCCATCACGCCGACGATCTCGACGCCAAGCTGGAGATGTACCTGCGCTGCCTGAGCCAGGACAAGGAACCGGGAGCGTTCACGGCCAGCGATCCGGTGCTGAAGAGACGGCTGCTCAAGGGGCGGAGCGTGTGATGATAGCTCTTGGGCTTGCAATCGGCCCCCTCTCTACGGCTCAGAGCACCTAACACCCCAACTGCTTCTTTCGGCGCCGTTCGTCCAGGGCACCGAACATACGCCAGGTAACGCCAGCGTGTAAGCGCATGCCGCGTCGATGACTGCCCATGAGCGGCATTTACATCCCGGTTACAATCCTGACCTGCGCGCCGTTCGTCTAGTGTTTTAGAATGACCGCCCTGCTAGTATCCGGGCAATCACACAAGGAGAGACCCATGTCTCGCGCGCTGCTGACGGCCTCCATCGTGACTCTTGCCGGTGTTGCCGGCTTGACCTATCTTCGGGCCGATGCCCCACAGGGAGCCGCCCGGCCGGAGGTGGAAGTCGTCTTCTGTCTCGACACCACTGGCAGCATGTCCGGGCTGATTGACGCCGCCAAGCAGAAGATCTGGGCCATCTCGAATCAGATCGCCAGCGGCAACCCGACACCGCGCGTCAAGATTGGCCTGGTCGCTTACCGCGACCGCCGCGACGCCTATGTCACCAAGATCACCGACCTCACCGACGATCTCGACGCCATCCACAGCGAACTCATGAGCTTCCGGGCCCAGGGCGGCGGCGACTTCCCCGAGAGTGTCAACCAGGCGCTCAACGAGGCGGTCACCAAGATTTCCTGGGGGAAGAACAAGAAATCGTTGAAGATCATCTTCCTGGTCGGCGACGCGCCGCCGCACATGGACTATCCCGACGATGTGAAGTATCCGGAGACGTGCAAGCTGGCCGCCGGCAGCGGAATCATCATCAACACCATTCAGTGCGGCCATCACGCCGACACCAGAAACCACTGGGAGAAGATCTGCCGGCTGGCGGAAGGCTCCTACGTGCAGATCGACGCCAAGGGCGGGCCGATCGTGACCGTGGCCACGCCGTTCGACGCCGAGCTGGCCAGGATCAACACCGAGCTGTCGCGCAAGACGCTGGTCTACGGTGACGAGCGCCGGCAAGTTACGGGCAAGAAGCAAGTCGAGGCCAACGTCGCGCTTCCCAAGGCTGCCGCCGCCGATCGCGCCGCCTTCTATGCCAATTCCATGCGCGGCGCCAGCTACGACCTGCTCGAATGCCTCAAGAACAAGAAGGTGAAGCTGGAGGAAATCAAGAAGGAGCACCTGCCCGCCGAACTGCAAAAGCTCGATCTCAAAGGACAACGTGCCTACCTCGAGAAGCTGGACAAGGAGCGTTCCGAACTCAATCAGAAGGCCCGCGATCTGGACAAGAAGCGTGCCTCCTACATCGCCAAGAAACAGGCCGAGGACGACAGGAACCGGGCCCGCGACAGCTTCGACAACCGCGTCCTCAACATCCTGCAACGCCAGGCCATGCGTGCCAACATTCGCTACGGAGACGAGAAGAAGTAAAGCCAATCTCCCTCAGACGGGCGTGGTTGAACGTCGCTTGGCGGTTTCGCGCACTGCCCCCCCGCGCGAAACCGCCAAGCGACGTTCAACCACGCTTGTCTTCCCTTTGGGATGGAATAAGTCCGCTCTCTCCGGCTCTTCGATGTAGTCGGTTCTGTACGAGTGCCGAAACCAAGGAGCCGTGGCATGAACGTGGCCCGGGGCGTGCTGGCAGCGTGCCTGGTTTGCTCGTTGTTGCGCGCCGCCACAGCCGGCGAAGCGTCGAAACCCATTGACCTGGGCAAACAGGCTAAGAGCATCCTCAAGGCGCATTGCCATCGCTGCCATGGTCACGATGGCGCCAGCGAGGGTGGCTTCAACTACGTCCTCGACCTGGGCCGGCTGGTGGAACGAAAGAAAGTCGTTGCGGGCCAACCGGGAAAATCAAAGCTGCTGCGGCGCATCATCGATACGGACGATCCCATGCCGCCGGCTGAGGAGAAGAGCCGGCCGACGAAGGACGAGATCGCATTGCTGAGGAAATGGATTGAGGCCGGAGCGTCGTCGGCCGACGCGCCGACAGACAGGCCATTTCAATCTCCAAACGACGTGTTTGAAGTCATCCGCCTGGACCTGGAAGAGTCGCCGCCCCGCGATCGCCCGTTCCTGCGCTATCTGACGTTGACCCATCTCGCCAATGCGGGGCTTTCCGACGAGGAACTGCTCAGCTTCCGCCACGGCGTCGCCAAGCTCATAAATAGCCTGTCGTGGGGCAAGCGCATCGTCGTGCCGCGCAGCATCGATGCCAGCGGCGTCATCCAGTGCATCGATCTGCGCGATTTCGACTGGAACGAGAAAACCTGGGAGGTATTGCTGGAGCGCAATCCCTATGGCGTGAGCCTGGACACGGACGCGAACCGGCGGATCGCCGAACTGACGGCTTGCAAGCTGCCATATGTTCGCGGCGACTGGTTCGTGGCGTCGGCGTCACGGCCGCCGCTCTATCACGACATCCTGCAACTGCCCAGGAGCGAGCGTGAGCTGGAGCGACTGCTGCGCGTGGACACGCTCGAGAACCTGCGCCAGGAACGCGCGGTCCGGGCGGGCTTCAACGGGTCCGGCGTGTCCCGCAACAATCGGCTCATCGAGCGCCATGAATCCGGCGCCACCGTCTACTGGAAGAGCTACGACTTCTCCGGCAACAGCGGCCGCAAGAATCTCTTCGCCCATCCGCTTGGCCCCGGCCGCCGGGACGAGCACTTCCTGCACGATGGCGGCGAGATCATTTTCTCGTTGCCCAACGGGCTGCAGGCCTACTTTCTCGCGGACGGCGAGGGCCGGCGCATTGACAAGGGGCCGACGGCCATCGTCAGCGATCCGCGCCGGCCGGACCGCGCCGTCGAGAACGGCCTGTCGTGCATGTCCTGCCATGCCCGCGGTATCATCGACAAGGCCGACCAAGTCCGCGCCCATCTGGTGAAGAACGCCGACGCGTTCGCGGCGGGCACGCTGGAGACGGCCATGGCCCTCTATCCTGGGGAGGAAAAGATGCTGGCGCTGATGCGCGGCGACGCCAGGCGCTTTCAGGACGCGGTGAAGCGGACAGGAGCGCCGCTGACCGCCACCGAGCCGATTGCCGCACTGGCGGCACGATTTGAGGCAGAGATCGATCTGCCGCTGGCCGCAGCCGAGGTCGGCGTCAGGCCCGGCGAATTGCTGGAGGCGCTGCGAGCCCGCCCGCAGCTCGCGCAGTCGCTCGGTCCTTTGCGCGTCGCCGGCGGCACGGTCCAGCGGCAAGCCTTCGTGGACAGCTTCGGCGACCTAGTGGAGGCGCTCCGCATCGGCACGCACCTGGCGACGCGCAGCACCGCCGTGGCCCGCCTCGTCCGCAAGGGCAACGCGCTCCTGGCCAGTGACGCCGCCGAGGCGTTCAAGGCCTTCGCCGCCGCCCTGGAACTGGATGCTGACGAGCCGCAGGCGCACGCCGGACAGGGGGAAACACATCGATTGCGCGGCGACCACGTCCGCGCGGTCGAGGCCTATTCCCGGGCCATCCGCCTCGACCCGCGTCTGCCGGTACTGTTCAACAACCGCGGCCTGGCGCTGCATGCCCAGGGCAAGGCGGAAGACGCGGTTGCCGACTTCACGGCTGCGCTCCGGCTCAATCCGCGCTTTGCGACTGCCTATCACAATCGCGGCGCCGTGGCCCTCGCTCAGGGAGAGCTGGAGAAAGCCATCGACGATTTCGACGAGGTCCTGCGTCTGCAGCCGCACTCGCCGCGGGCGCACAACGATCGCGGCTATGCTCACCTGGAGAGGAAGCAGTTCGGCAAGGCGATGGCCGACTTCAATCGCGCCATAGCGCTTGACGGCAAGCTGGCTGCCGCCTGGAACAATCGCGGACTCGGCCACCTGCGGCAAGATGAGCCGGCGCCGGCGATCCGTGACTTTTCGCGCGCCATCGAGCTCAGGCCGGATTTTGCTCACGCATATTTCAACCGCTCCGTCGCTTATTCCCGGCAAGGCGAAACGGCCCGTGCTGCCGCCGATCGCCGCCGTGCCATTCAACTCGATCCTTCGCTGGACAAGGAGTGACCGTCATGCGCACGTTTTCCGTCGGCATCATCATGGTTGTCTGCGTCGCCTTCGGCATTGCAAGCGTTGGTTGCAGCAAGAAGGATAGCGCCCGCGAAGCGGGCGCCAGACGGTCGGCCCACTCCACGGACGGCGACGCGTCGCCGCACTGGAAAAACGCTGACAAGAAAGCCGCAGATGAAAAGAAAGGCGATCTTGGCACGAGAGATTCCTCAAAAATGACGGCGGCCGTGGCGGACGCCGCCAGCGGCGTCGAACGACCGAAGCAGTCCAGGGAAAAAGACCCCGGTCTGCCTTCCGGCATCCTGACCGCTGGCAGCTTCGACGACAACCTCGATCCGAGGGTGTTTCTGTCGTTCATCGACATGCGCGGCCAGGACCGCTACCTCGGCGACGCGCCGGGCAAGGTCCGCGGCCAGCGGCTCATGGTGATCGTCAAGGACCAGAGCGGCAAGCCGGTCAGCAATGCCCGCGTCAAGCTCGCGTCCAAGGATGCTTCGGCAGAGCTGATGACGCGCAGCGATGGTCGGGCGATCTTCGTGCTACCTTGGGACCGGCTGCCGGCCGATAAGGCGCTGACGGCGACGGTCCTGCCCCCCTGCGGCGGCATGCCGGCGACCGACACCATCCCACCAGGCAAGGAACGCTGGGAGATCGCGCTGCCAGGCGTGCAAACGCCGTTGCCCAGGGGCCTTGACCTTGCCATCATGCTTGACACGACCGGCAGCATGGGTGACGAGTTGCGACACTTGCAGGCGGAGATTCGCGGCATCGCGACGGCGGTCCGCAAGAAGTTCCCGGAGGTCAACCAGCGTTACGCGCTCGTTCTGTATCGCGACGAGGGAGACGACTACGTGGTCCGACGCTTCGATTTCACATCATCGCTGGAGGAATTTCACGGGCGGCTGGCCAAGCAATCGGCGGGAGGCGGCGGCGACTATCCCGAGGCGGTGCATCGCGCCTTCGAGGAGGCCCAGCAACTGCGCTGGCAGGAGAGCGATACGGCCCGGGTGCTCTTCTGGGTGGCCGACGCTCCGCCGCACAGCCAGCATGTCGCTCGCGCCATGGCCGCCGCCGACAACCTCCGCAAGAACGGCGTCGTCATCTACCCCATCGCTTGCAGCGGCTACGACGACAGCACCGAGTTTCTCATGCGCTCCTGCGCCTTGCTCACTGGCGGGCAATTCCTCTTCCTGACGGATGACTCCGGCGTCGGCAATTCCCACGCCGAGCCGAAGATTCCCTACTACCAGGTCGAGCGCCTGGAAAGGCTCATCGTCCGCATGATCGCCGGCGAACTCTCCGGACGCCGCATCGATGCCGACCCGGCCGACATCATCCGGACCGTAGGCAAGAAAGTGAATTGACGGACAGGCGTGGTCAACCTCGCTTGGCAGTTTTGCGCACGCCACCCCCGCGCGAAACCGTCAAGCGTTATTCATTCAGGCTTGTCTGGATCTTCTTGGCCGGTCGTCCGGAGCCACGGCAATTCCTTCCCAGGGAGATCAAGAATCGCAAGAAAACCTGGGAGGTTGAGATGAGCCGTCTATTCCTGATCGCGGTGGTGGTGGGCATTTCCTTGACGGCGAGCGGCGTGGCCATGGCGCGTGGCGGCAGCGGCGGTCGCGGCAGTCATGGCGGGCATGGCATGCCCCATCGTGGCGGCCAGCACGCGACTCCGGCTCGCTATCATGCGCCGGCGCGTAGCCTTCACGCCCCGCGCGTCGTCAGTCGTTCGACGGCGACCCAGGCTCGGCCGCTGGCTTCCCATGTCCGCGCAGCCGCTCCCATCAGCCGCGCGGTCTCACGCACGGCACAACCGATCGCGCGTGCGGGCAAGACAGTTGCCGGCAAGCCCATCGGCCTGACCACCCGCGTCACCGCCACGTCGGCGCGGGCGCTGTCGGCCCAGTCAACCAGGACACTGCAACGGTTGGCGGCGACGGCCGGCCTGAACGCCGCCACGCGTGTTGCCATCGGCGCTGCCCTGACTGGCCGGGCCTTGACGCTACGGCAACGCATGCTGCTGATGGTTGCCGCCCGCGGCAACGGCGGCCTGTCGGCAGCCGAGCGTGGCGAACTCGCCGACGATCTCGCCGGCGACGACGAGGGCCCAGATGGCGACGCCGAGGAACCGCAAGAGACCGAGTCGCTGCTGGGTATGGAGATACAGGATATGTCGGACGGCCCGGCTCTGCGTCAGGGCATGAAGGTGGGCGACATCATCCTGGCCATCGACGGCGCCGCCACGCCGGACTTCGATTCGCTTCGGGCCGCCCTCGAAGCCGCAGGCCCGCAAGCGGATGTAATCTTCATCAACGTGGACAACGGGCAGACCGAACGCGTCATGCTGCCCGTCGAGGACACCCGCATTGGCGCCACCGTCGAGCAGGTGCAAGTCAATTAGCGAACCCAGCCTGGAGAAGACCTGAGACTGAGTATCATTATTAAGTCCATATATTTCAATATGTTATGTAAACGGCGCCTCTTGTTTTCGGCGGAGCTATTCTCTATGATGCTGAAAGAAGGCTTCACCGAATGTTCCAGGAGGATTGTTATGCAGGGCAACACAGAAATCATCGAGGGGCTCAACCGAGCCCTCACCATCGAACTGACTGCGATCAACCAGTATTTCTGCCAGGCCAAGATGTGCAAGAACTGGGGATACATGAAACTGGCCGACAAGCACTACCACGAGTCGCTTGGAGAGATGAAGCACGCGGAGAAGCTGATCGACCGCATTCTGTTCCTGGAGGGAGTCCCGGAGATTGCCCGCTACGATGTGATTCGCGTCGGCACGGACATCAAGGAGCAGTTTCAGAACGACCTCGCCCTGGAGATGAATGGCGTTCGCTACTACAACACGCTCATTGACCTGTGCATCAAGGTCAAGGACAATGGCACGCGCGAGTTGATCGATCCGATCCTCGCCGAATCCGAGGAACACGTCGATTGGCTGGAAACGCAGATCGGACTCATCGAAGCCATCGGCTTGCAGAACTACTTGTCGGAGCAGATGGGCGAGCAGAAATAGCCCTGGGCGGCGGCCGTGTGATCTGGCCATTGACGCGAAAATTCCTAGGGATATGGTTACGGGACGAAGTACGGCTCAATCCTGGGAAGTCCCCACAAGATTGGGCCATTCTCTAACATTTCTGACCAGATTTCGGTCTGGGGGTGGGAAAAGAATGACGCACACTGTCTGCGAACCCTGCAACGACTGCAAGTACACCGATTGCGTGGCAGTTTGCCCGGTCGAGTGCTTCTATCAGGACGACATGATGTTGTACATCGACCCGAATGACTGCATCGACTGCGAGGCCTGCGTGCCGGAATGCCCGGTTGAGGCGATCTTCGCGGAAGCCAACGTGCCGTCGCAGTGGACCAGCTGGACTGCGTTGAATGCCGAGAAGTCGGCCGCTATCAAGGCCTCCGGCGACGGGCATATCACCGAGAAGCAGGACGCCAAGGAAGGGCCAGGGTGCAAGAAGAAGTGAGCGAATCTCAACCAGGCCCACGAGGCGACGCCCAGTCGGGCCACCCTCGTGGGCTTGGCGTTCTCCTTATTCAGCTGGGCACGCCTGATGCCCCCACGCCTCAAGCACTGCGCCCCTATCTCAAGCAATTCCTGAGCGACCGCCGCGTCATCGAAGTCCCGGCCTGGAAGTGGTGGTTCATCCTCAATCTCTTCATCTTGCGACGCCGGCCAGCCGAGTCCGCCGCCAAGTACCAGCGCATCTGGGACAGCACGAGCGGTTCGCCGCTGCTGCACTGGACCAAACGGCAGACCGAGTTACTGCAAGTGCAATTCCCGCGTTTGCCCGTGCGCTTCGGCATGCAGATCGGCAATCCGGCGGTGAGCAAGGTTGTTTCCGAAATGATTGCAGCCGGCCTTGAACGGCTCATTGTCTTGCCGATGTATCCACAGTATTCCGCGACGACATGGGCATCCGCAACCGACACACTCTTCAAAGCTTTGATGAAAGAGCGACGAGTCCCAGCGCTGCGCGTGGTGCCGCCTTATCACGAGCACGCTGCCTATATTGACGCCATGGCGGCCGTCATTCGCGACGAGTTGGGCCGGCTTGGCTGGACTCCGGACCATTACATCCTCAGTTTCCATGGCATCCCGATAAAATACGCTCAGGCCGGCGATCCCTATGCCACACATGTGAAGAGGACGACGGCCCTGCTCGTCGACAAGCTAGGCTGGCCGCGCGGTCAATGGACGCAGACGTTTCAATCGCTGTTCGGCCGCGATCGCTGGTTGCGGCCCTACACCGAGGAAAGACTCATCCAGCTTGCGAGGGAGGGCAAGAAGCGCATCTTCGTCGCCATGCCTGGTTTCACGGCTGACTGCCTGGAGACGCTCGATGAGATCGGCTTCGAGGCGCGCGAGGCGTTTCAGCACGCCGGAGGCGAGGCCTTGCACGCCTGCCCATGCTTGAACGAGCACCCACGCTGGATAGACGCCATGGCGCAACTGGTAATGGAGGAAGGTCAGGGCTGGCTCTGATGACCTGTCAAGGCTCGAAGTTGGAGTTGCGCGCCCGTAACAGAGGGCGAGGCTCCTGCCGAGCCATCAAGCGACCTCAAGCGTCCAGTGACAAGCGCCGCGGCTAGCGAACGCAGAGTACGGAGTGGCAAGAACGCATGTCAACAATCTCCATCGCCGAGTGCCTGGACGCTGCTTGCGAAGCAGCGTTGCGTGCTGCCGTCGTCCTCGACGACTGGCGCAAGCGCTTCTCGGTGCGTGAGAAAGGGCGAGCGGATCTCGTCACGGACGCCGACCTCGCCTCGCAAAAAACGATTCACGAATACCTGTGCAGCCGATTCCCGGATCACCAGTTCCTTGGCGAGGAAGATCTGGCAAGCCGCGACTCCACGAGCCACCTCACGGCGAGCCGGGAGCGTAAGCGACCGGAGGACGCTGCCACGGATGACCGGCCAACCTGGATCGTCGATCCCATCGACGGCACGACCAACTACGTTCACGATTGCCCAATGTACTGCGTGTCCATTGGTTTGCAAGTCGGCGGACAGCTTATCGCCGGCGTGGTTTATGATCCGCGCCAGAAGGAGATGTTCTCGGCCGCACAGGGCATGGGCGCCTGGCTGAATGACGAGCGCATTCAGGTCAGCGCCTGCGACAAGCTCGAGGACGCGCTGCTCGCCACCGGCTTTCCGCCCGACCTGCGCGGACAGGAGCGGGCCCTCGATTGGTGGCGCCACTTCTCCTTGCGCACGCGCTCGCTGCGACGGACGGGCTCAACGGCGCTCAACCTCGCCTACGTCGCCGCCGGACGGTTTGACGGCTACTGGGCGTTCGATAATCATGTGTGGGACGTAGCCGGCGGCACCGTGCTGGTGCGCGAAGCCGGCGGCGTCATCAGCGACGTTGACGGCGCCGCGTACAATCCCTACACTCCCGATGCACTGGCCAGCAATGCCCGTTTGCACCCCATCTTGCTGAAGGCGCTTGCCGAGGGTCCCTGATTCATCTCCTCGCGGAGCCAACATGACGCACCCCAGAACCATCTGTTCCTGTATCGGGCTGCTTGTGGTCGCTTGCTCCACTTGCGCCCAGGAGGCTTCGAGCAAGGACCTGAACACGCTGAGCATGGAAATCGCGGCCATGCGCAAGCTCGACAGCCTGTCGATCACTCCGGAACAGCTGAAAATCATTGCCGGCTGGGTCAACGAGACTGCCGAGAAGCCGCGCGACCGCGATCCGGCGCGAGTCAATCTCAAGTATCGCAAGGCCGTCCTCGATCTGCACGCCGCGCTGGCCCAGAAGAAGGCTGCCGACGCAGTTGTTGCCTTGCAGATCAAGGTCAACGACATCAAGGCCGTTGATCGCGTCGAGCTGGACGACGATCACGGCACGACGGCTCCGGCGCGCAAGCGTGCCGCGGAGCTGTTCAAGACCTTGAAGACCCCGCAGGTCGCCGCCTTGCTGACCAGTGCGGAAGACTCCGAGCCGGAAGAATTGCTCTGGACCGCTCTCAAGCAAAGCCGGGAACTCAAGGACAAGGAATGGCGCGACGCCCGCGACGAGGCGGGGACCGAACTGGCCCATTCCCTGGCGGGCACCGACGATGCCATGGCTCAAAGACTCAAGGAACAGGTGGTGCAGTTGCTCGACAAAGCTCATGCCATGTCGAAGGACGATTTCGCCAAGTCGGAACGCGACTTTCAGCGGCAGATCGCCAAGCTGGCGGGTATGGCGACACCAATTGACGTGTTGCGTAACCGGGCCGTGCTGAATCTTGCGACGGTGCTGTCAAACCCGACCCTGCCGGCGGTCGTGGAGATACGACTGAAGGTGAAGGAATGAATTGCGGGCGGTCGGCTGACTAATTCTGCAGAAGCTTCGGAAGCAGGATGAAGAGCACATAGATGCCGGCGGCGGTGAGCAGCGTGTAGCCGGCGCAACGCAGGAAAATGCCGCCCCAGTAGCTCAAATTGGATGCCTCTGGAATCTCCTTATTCTGCTTTAATTCGCGATTCTTCTCCTGCTCTTCGATCTTTTTGTACAAATTGCGATAACGTACGGTCTTCTCATCGACTGTCGAGCGGGCGGTGCGGGCCAGAACGATGTTCTGAAACTCGCGGTAGGTCGCCAGCGAGCGGAAACCTTCGTTGCGGTTGCGGCTGGCGCTGGTGGCCTCCGCATCGAAGTCCCTGGCGGCGATGAGTTTGAAAACCTCCGCGGTGCTTACCTGTCGGACAATGGCCTTGCCGTTAGGCGTGGACAGGCGGACAAACCAAACGTCGGCGACTTCGGTTTCCCTGAGAGCTGCAGGCGGCGCGGCGCCTTCCAGGGTTTTGTCAACGCTGATGCGCGTGGCCGTTGGCCGTGGCGTCGGCGTCTCGGCTTCGAGAAAGCTCAAGCACGCATTGGCCAGGTCGAGGCTTTCCAGGGCGTCGATCACTTCGCCGCAGTCGGCATAGCGGTTGCGCGCCAGTTTCTGCGTCATCTTGAAAATGATCAAGTCCAGCTTCTCGGGCACTTCCGGATTCCGCTGCCGCGCGGGCGGGAACGTGCCCGCTTCTTTCGCCTGAATGACCTCGACAATCGTGCGTCCAACAAAAGGCGGTTGCCCGGTGAGCAAACAATAGAGCATGCAGCCAAGGGCATAGATGTCGCAGCGCAGGTCGGCGTCCTTGGCGCTGCGGGCCTGCTCCAGCGGCATGTACCAGGGCGTGCCCACGGCATGGCCTGTCGCGGTCAACGACATGTCCTCTTCTTCCAGCTTCACCATGCCCAGATCGGTGACCTTCACCTGGCCCTTGGAATTGACGAGGATGTTGTCCGGCTTGATGTCGCGGTGGATGTGCCCTTCGTCGTGTGCGTATTTCAAGGCCTGGGCGCACGCCAGCGTGACGTGCAAGGCGTCGCCGACGCTCAGTCGCCCCAGGCGATTCAGCACATCTTGCAAGTTCCCGCCATCGACGTACTCCATGGCGATGAAATGCCGGCCTTCGATCTCATCGATGGCGTAGCTTTGCACGATGTTAGGGTGGTCCAGGGCAAACATGACATCGCTCTCGCGCTTCAAACGAGCGCGCAACTTGGGGTTGTTGGCCACGTGCGGGAACAGGACCTTGAGGGCGACCTCGCGATTGAAGCTCGGTTGATAGGCGCGATAGACCATGCCCATCGCACCCTCGCCAACCTTTTTCAGAATGCGAAACTCGCCTAGCTTCTTGAGGTCCTCGGTTAACGGCGGCAATACCGTGTCATCGCTTTCCAGCGAAGTAGAAGTGTCGGGGCGGGGGGATGTGATGGCTTGCGCAGCCGGGTCGGAAGCAATGATGCGTGTGGCGCCGAGGTCGTCGGCAGCCTGGCCGCGCGCCGCACTTCCCGTATTGCCCGCGTCCTTGTCGGCGCTGGCTCCCGGCGCACGCTGCTCCGAGCGGCGCCCGACACCAGATGGGGAACGCGGTGATTGTTCCATGAACTCCTCGCGAGGGAACGGGCGGGCGCGCTCCGACGGCTGTCTGAGAGATTATAGCACGCCGCGCGCCGTCAAGGAGGTTAAAGTTGAATTAAACTCTGCACTTTCGCCAACTTGGTTACCATCGATTCATTGGGGAATGTGCACCTGCCCAGGCTGAGGGACTTCACTTGTCCGTCACTTTCTCTGCCGAGTTTGGCACCGCCCAGCGGAAGAGTTGCATCAACAAGAAGATGCCGAACACCGGGGCGATCAGCCAGCCGAGCCAGGGCAGCCAGATTGAGAAAATCAGCAGCGCCAGGCTTAGCCAGATCAGGCTGCAGCCGACCAATGTCATGGCCCCCTTGAAGCCAACCTCCTCGGACGCCTCCTGAAAGTCGAGCGTACTGGCCCGTCGGCGTTCGACGCTGCGGTGAGCGGCGTCGTTCAGCTCCAGGCCGCGGACCTCGTCTTGCCAGAGCACGCGTGGTTCCGAGGAGCCGATCAGCGACGCCGACCGGTGCTTACCGGTATCGACGATCGATTCCGGCGTGAACCGTCCGAGCGCGGCCTCGAAAACCGCGACAAGCGCCGGCCATGGATTCCAGGCGTCCCAGTGTTCATGTCGAGGCGTCAGGGCATCGTCCGTCCACATCAAGGTCGCCGGTCCCGGCCAGCCCTGCGGAAAGATGACATCGAAACGGCGTGAGCGCTTTACCAGCGTCCAGCGCCAGCGTGATTCGCTCTGCCGGGGCACGAAGGCAGCGCGAAACATGCCTCCTCGTAGAAAGCGACCGGTCACCAGCACGAGTTCACCGGGAACGATCTCCTCCTCGCTGGTCAGGCCGAACACCTCCACGATCTCCCCGCCGAGCATCCTGGCCACGTTCCAGCCGGGCAAGTCCAGTTGCTCGGCATCGCGCTCGTCGCCGGCAAAGACGGTCTCCGTGGTGCAAAGTTCCATGTCGAGCCGGTCGAACGCGGCCCCGGGCGCAGCGGCTGGACGTGAAGCCGGCCCCACGGACTCGGTGATGGCCGTGCTGCTTGTCGGCGTCGGCGCTGGTCCCGCAACGGCATCTGTAAGCTCGGCGAGTCGGAGAAAGGCGGGATGCAGCGCCTCGGGCAGTAACGGCAGCAAGAGTCTGCGGGCGTCCTTTTGCAACATGCCGGCTTCATAAGCGCCGTCCATGTCCAGGGGATGCACACACAGGACATGGTGCTCGGATTGCAAGGCTCGCCTTAGCTGGTTCATGCGATCCGCGGGACTGCCGGCGACGATGACGGCTTCGACTTGCGGATCGGCGAGCGCCTCCTCCACATCGCCCACGCGCGGCGGCGACAGCTGCCAGCGACGCAAGCGCTCCATCCCGAGCGCCCCGCCGCAATACACGGCCAGTTCGTGCCGCCCGGTCCCCACTAGGGCCCAGGCCATGTCGAGACCATCCGGATGTTCGCCGAGCAGCGCGAAACGCATGAGCCTTGCTGGATCCCCTTCGAATGAAGTAGTCTTGAAACAGGTTGTCACTGCGGCAATCGGGCCGTATCGGCGCCTGGCCGGGGCTGGCCCGGCGGCGGTTGTGCTCCCTTTGGCAGCACGAGCCGGAGCAATGACGGCGGGTCGTCAACACCGAGCAGTTTCGCACCGCCGGCTGGTGCATCGAACAGCAACGACTGCTGCTCACCGATAGCACCCCATAGGTTCACCCATTGTAAATGCGTTGCCAGCGTCGCCTCGCGATCGGCAAGGTTCACGTAAGCGGAGAGACGCTTCTGGTCGAAGGCGTTGTTCTTGCCGCGCCACAGCATCGAACCGTGAATCAGCCAGTCACCGCGGCAGCGCAGCAAGGACGTGGCCCGCGACGGGTCCTGAAAGGGTGTCAGGAACAGATTGCTCATGCTGTGGATGGACAGGGAGGGCGAAGCCGCGGCGTTTGCCGGCAAGAGGTCACTGACGTCAATCAGGTCGCCCGCGAAGGCGAAGGTGCTCTCCTCCCATAGCCACAGGTGGTTCAGCGCCGTCGGAGTTGACGGCGCCTTGACCTGAATGCCGTCCTCGCCGGATACCAGAAGGCTGTGCTTGATGCGCATCGCTGATCGGTTGCCGGAGATCATGATGAGTTTCTTGTCGGAGATCAGCACCGACTCGTTGATGGCCAGCGCGTCCGGCGTGGTCGATTGCAAGTCGATGAGGCCGACGTATTCCCTGGGCCCCTTGCGCATGGGGCCGATGAGCGAAGACTTGCCCAGGCGCAAGGAACCGTTCTTGACGCGGATGAGTCGCTGTGGCCCCGGCGCAAAGCGCGAGTTTTCCAGGCGCAAGCGGGCATTGATGATTTCCAGGTTGCCGTCCTCGACGTCAATCAATGCTTCGACACCGGCGGTCGCCTGTGGTTGCGGCGCCAGCGACAACGGCTTGGTCCTGGCAGGCTCAAAGTACATCACAAGTTCTTTGACGCCCTTGACACGAATGGGCGAGGTCAGTCGCTCTCCCTGTCCGGTAAGGTGCAAGACGATGCGCGGCGGCGGCCGGCCGTCCTTGAGACGCGATTCCAGAAATCTTCCGAGATCGATCTTGTTGAGGTCGAGCCGTTCCGCGCCGGCTTGGGGGAACGACACTGGCAGTGGAATCGTTGACGCTTCCGGCGAAGCAAAGGTGCGTTTGAGCCAGGCGTGCGGTCCGGCAGGTACAGCGGCGGTCTCGCAGCCAAGCGGCACATCGTTGCTCGTTGCCGCAAACGCCAGCTGGGTGCCGTGTGTGGCATAAGCCCCGGCCTCGATTTCGTCGATTGCAGTTATCCCGAGTCGCGGCGGCCAGGTCGCATCCTGTACACGATCTCCTTCGGTGTACTTCCAGCGTTCCTGAAAAGCTTTCAGCGCGGCGGGTACGATGACGCGGCCTTCTACGTCCAGCAAGTTTCGCCAGCCAGCGTAAAGGCAATTGTAGACTCGCCAGCCCAGGCGCTCCGAGTTCCCGCTGGCGCCGAGTCGGAGCATTGCCGTGGTGGGCGACGGGCCGACCGCGGCAAACAGGGCATCCCAGGCGAGCAGCTTCACGCTGCCGCCGCCGAGCGGGGCGGGAATCTCCAGCAGCGCATCGCCTGCAACCAGGGTCGAGCGGACCACGCGAATCATTGCGGGCGCGTCGCCTCCGCGCATCAACGGCGCTTGCGCGCCGACGATCAGGGTGCCGTCGAGCAGTGCCTCGCCGCCACGCTGCAAGTCGAGGGCGGTAAGGTTGCCGCCACGCGCGTAGCACTGGCTCAAGCGGCAACGTGGCTGCCGGGCGGCATACGGCTCGAGACGTGCGAGTGCGACGCCACCTGATTGCTTGCCAGCGACCGAGAACGTGCAGCGCTGCGCTTGCAAGTCGCTGCCTTGCAGGTGAAAGAAGCTGACCTGGCCGGGTAGCTCCTGGCAGCGGGCGACCACATCGACGTTCACAAGCTGCAACTGACTGCTGGTCAACGACAGCATGCGCTCGCCAGCGTCGCCGTTCTCCTTGAGCGGCTTCGCGTCCCAGGCGAGCAAGGGACGAAAGCCGTCGCCGCCGCGAATGACGATGTTGCGATCCTGAATCGGAGGCAACGACGGCATGATCAGCGGCCCTTGATCCAGAATCTCGATTACGGTCTGACCTGGACCGGCACTGGCAATGGCTTCCGCCAGCGAGGCGAAGGACCCTGGCCCGGCGGACGCTACACGGCTGACACGAAACAACGTCGCGCCGGGCGCCGGCTGCGGAAACGCGCCAAACGAGCCATAAAACTCCTTGACCAGTGCCGCCGGATCGGGTGCCTTCGCCGGATCGAACAGACGCGGATACTTGCCTTGCTTTTGCTTGTCCAGCGGCCTGGGATCGACTTTCGGCTCGACGTCCTTGTCCTTGCTCTTCGCCTGAGGTTCGGGATCCTTTTTGACGAGGCCTGGATCGATGCTGGGGTCTTTCTTTGCCGGCGCCGGCTCGCGCGACGTGAGCTTCAAGCCAATGTAGATGAGCAGGCCTGCAAGCACGACCATGCCGACGGCCAGCAAGATGCCGGTGTGATTGACGCCCGCCGGCTTGTCGCTGCGCAGCGATTCCTCGTCGAGCTTTTTCGGTCGCGGCGGCATCCTGGGAACGGGCCGGGGCTTGGGCTTCGACGTCGTAGTTTCTTGACGTGCTGGCCTGTCTGCCTCGGTCTTCGGGTCGTCTGCTTCCTCGGGAGGATGGTCGGGGAAGCCGGGCTCATGCTCCTCGTCCATGTCCGTCCGGCGGCGCAATTTGCCCTTGCTCGGTGCTGGATGAGTCACATCGCCCGCGAGGGCGGCCAGCGACGCCAGACTCTCCGCGCGATCGCGCGTCAGCCGCAGCTTCTTGTAGTTCTCGAGATCGTCCAGTAACTCGGCGGGCGTCTGGTAGCGGTCCGATGGCTTCTTGGCCAGCATCTTTCCAAGGATCACGACAAGCCCGTCCGGCACGGACTTGTTCAGCGTCCGGATATCGGGTGGGTCGTCTTCCGCATGCTTGTTGAGACGCTCGGGCAAGCTCCCTTCCGGAAACGGCGCCATGCCGGCCAGCATGTGGAATAACGTGCAGCCAAGCGAATAGATGTCACTGCGACTGTCGGCAGCGCGGCTATCGCGAGCCTGCTCGGGCGACATGTAATCGACGGTACCAACGGTTGTGCTCGGGGCCGTGACGCGGAACTCATCGTCTTGCACCGGCCGGGCCAGCCCCATGTCGGTCAGCTTTAGAATGAAGCAATCTTGTCCCTTGGCGAGCAAGAAATTCGACGGCTTGATGTCCCGGTGCACGATGCCCTGCTGGTGCGCATGGTCCAGGGCACGGGTCGCCTGGATGAGAATCTGCCTTGTTTCCTCCGGCTTTAGCATGCCCTTGCGAGTGATGTACTCGTGCAGATCGATTCCCTCCACGAACTCCATGGCAAGGAAGTGCATGTCGCCATCTTGACCGACGTCATAGATGGCGACGATGTTTTCGTGGCGCAGCCTGGCCGCCGCGCGAGCCTCGCGGCGAAAGCGCTCCAGCATGTTTGGCTTGGAGGCCAGTTCCGGGTGCAGGATCTTCAATGCCACCTGGCGCTGCAATTCGGTATCGATGGCCTTGTAGACGGCCCCCATGCCGCCGTTGTTGATGTGCTTGACGATCTGATACTTGCCGATCCGCTGATAGCGCTGGCCCTTGTTTCTTGCGTCCGCGGCCATGAGTTGTTCGCCGTCTGGAAGATCGTGCCCGAAAGATGCCCAGGTCAATTCTAGCTTGGATCACGAAGATCCGTCAACGACGAGGCGATCAAACCATCAAACCGTCACATGCCGCAAGAGATGCATTCGCACATCAAGAAAATGGACGGGACGCCGATGCAGTATTGTAGCGGCTTCGAGGCGTGCTGGCTCCAGCATTGGGTGGTGCGCGAGGGATCGTGAAAATTGTGGTAATGCATCAGGTTCGACCGCACGAAGCATAAGATGTCAACATGCAAGCACGACGGCGATGCTGTCGTTCCGGACAGACCATCCGCGGGAGACACAGGCATGGTTAGCGTGTCAGGCAGTTGTGAGAGCGGCACAGACGCCGCAATTACGGCGCAGAGTCAGACGGCGCAGGGCCAGACGGCGCCGCGTTCACGCGTGATGCGCATGCAGCCGGGTTTTCGCTGGGAAGGCGTGGCCGTCGCTGAATACCAGGCACCCGCCGATCACTGGTGCGGCATTTCGCGCCAGGTGCTGGCCGGCGCGCAAGGCGAGCGTACGCGCTTTCAAGTCCGCTATTTCGAGATCGCTCCCGGCGGCTTCAGCGCGCTGGAGCATCACGTTCACGAACATGTGGTGGTGGTGCTGCGCGGCGCGGGACAGGTTCAGCTCGGCGACGTGCAGCACGATCTGGCCGGCGGCGACGCCGTCTACGTGGCTCCGGACGAAATCCACCAGTTTCGCAATCCTTCGACCGCGGAGCCATTCGGGTTCCTGTGCATCGTGGATGCCGAGCGCGCCGCGCCGGCGTAGTCGCATGGCCGAAAGCAAATGGATGATCGAGCTGGACGGGGACACGCCGCTGGACGAGGCGGCGAGGCAGGTGCTTGCGCAGCGGCTGAGCATCGTGCCGGAACGGCTGGCCGGCGCCCTGGCCGAGGCCGATCTCGACCTCGAGCACGTGCATCAGTTGCGGGTGGCGACACGCCGCGCTGGAGCCGCGCTGGCGGTTTTCTCCGGATGCTTGCCGCCGCGCGATTTCGAGCGGGCACGGCGGCGCTTGCGGCGGCTGCGCCGTGCTGCCGGGGCTGCCCGCGATGCCGACGTCTTCGTTGCCATGATCGCGGCGCGATCCACACGGGTCCGCTCCGACCAGCGTCCCGGACTCGACTATCTGCTGGGCTTCGCCAGCGGACAGCGTGCCGCGGCGCAGCAAAACCTCATCCGGGCCACGCACCGCAAGCCGCACGACTGGCAGCAGTATTTCGCCGATGTCCTCGATGCCGTCACGCAACCAGACGAGCCGCGAACGCTCGGCCGGCTAGCGAGGCCGCACCTGGCCCGACTGGTTGCCGACCTGGAATCCGCGGCACGCCAGGACCTGCAGGAATACGAGCACCTGCACCAGGTCCGCATTCTGGGCAAGCAGCTCCGCTACGCCATGGAGATTTTTGCCGGCTGTCACCAGGCCGAATTTCGCGAGTGCTTTTATCCCGCCATCGTGGAAATGCAAGAAATCCTGGGAGATGCCAATGACAGCTATGTCGCCAGCAATCGCCTGTCCAAGCTGCGCGCGAACCTGGAGGCGACTCAGCCGCGCTTCTGGAAGCGATTGCGCGCTGGACTGGACGGAGTGCTCCATTATCATCAACGACGTCTTCCCCGGTGCCGGCGCCAGTTCCAGGACTGGTGGAGACGCTGGCTTGAGCTGAACATGGTTGGGCACTTGCAGCTTTTCGTCGCGTGACCCGCCGCGGCTCACGTTCCGCTCCAGGAGCTCCGTGTCGCTGCAAGCCGCAGTATTCAATAGGCTATCGTTGCTGGACAATCCATTTCTGACTCTACCGGAGGATCGCCATGTCGCGCTTGCTCGTGCCATTGCTGTTGTGCCTGCTGACGGTGCCGACATCATTCCTGGCGGGGCAAAAGACCGGCCCCTCGGACCTGAGCTTTGTGCCGGCCGATGCCATCGGCTTCGCGCACGTGCGCCTGGGCGATGTCTGGAGGAGTTCGCAGTTCAAGGAATGGCGCACCACCGTTCTCAAGGCGGGCGAGAAGATGCTCTCCGCGTTCGACAGGCGATTCTTCCCAACGCCTTCGAGCCTGGACCGCGTGACGATCTTCGCGGTGCCGGGTCAGGACGAAAAGCCCGAAGGACCGTTTGTGATCGTGGCGACGACAAAGGTAAGGATCATCCGACTAGAGCGTATTTCGTCTGATGAATGGCGAGGATCTTGAGTTTGAAGAACTCGTGATCTCGGAAGCCATAGGCTTGGCGTTTCATGGTCTGGATCTTATTGTTGGTTCCCTCCAGA
>VGYC01000045.1 GCA_016873095.1 Planctomycetota bacterium
TATCACCGCCATGCGGTAAAACGGGCCTGCTTCGGCAGACCCATCATAGGCTCGACCGGAGCCTTTTATATTGACCTGCATCGGGGCACGCCTCGTCGGTCTGAGGCGAAGCCTCGCTTAGTTTGTTGTCGGCTTTCTCCGTAAATCAGGGAGAGGTTCTCCAGGCTCAGCAGCTTCCGTATCCGCGAGAGGTTGATGACGGATCTACTCCAGGACCCTGCCACCTCCAGCGACGCGGCCGTGCGCGCCAGTCATGCCGTCTTGACCCGGCTGATGGCCGGTTACGGTCCGCGCGACTTCGGTGTCCGCTTCTGGGATGTTGGCGAATGGCCGGCCGAGCGCGAGGCGCGTTTCGTTCTTGTCTTGAACCATCCCGGCACTCTGCGGGCAATGTTGCTGCCACCCAATCGCCTCACCATCGGCGAGGCCTACATCTTCGGCGACTTCGATATCGAGGGTGATTTCGACGCGTTTTTCGCCGTCATGACGCACTGGGGCAGCCGGCCCCGCGGATTGCTGGAAAAGGCCGGCATCTTCTGGCAACTCCGCAAGATGCCGGCCGCCGCCCGCGCCCGTGCCGACCGGGCCGCCCGGCTGTCAGGGGCCACGCATTCACCCGACCGCGACAAGCAGGCCATCCAGTACCACTACGACGTTTCCAACGATTTCTACGCCCTGTGGCTGGACGCCAGAAGGGTCTATTCCTGCGCCTACTTCAAGCGCCCTGATGAGGACATCGATACGGCCCAGCGGAACAAGCTCGACCACATCTGCCGCAAGCTCCGCCTCGAACCTGGCTTGAAACTGCTCGACATCGGTTGCGGCTGGGGCGGGCTGATCGTGCATGCGGCCAAGGAGCATGGCGCCACGGCAGTCGGCATCACGCTCAGTCAGGCGCAGAAGGAATATGTCGAGGAGTTGATTGGCCGTGAGGGACTGGCGGGCCGCTGCCGCGTCGAGCTATGCGATTACCGACACCTGGCGGAGCGCGACTTCGATCGTCTGGTCAGCGTCGGCATGGCCGAGCACGTCGGGGCCAAGCTGCTGCCGACCTACTTTCGCGCAGCGTGGGAGCGGCTCAAGCCGGGCGGGCTCATGATGAATCACGCCATCGGTTACGCCGCTGATTTCCGCAATCCTCCCGGGCCCAACTTTGCCCAACACTACGTCTTTCCCGATGGCGAGCTGGTGGCGCTCAACGAGACGCTACGCGCTGCCGAGACGACCGGCTTCGAGGTCCGCGACGTGGAGAGCTTGCGCGAGCACTACGACCTCACCGTCCGCCACTGGCGGCGGCGGCTGCACGAGCGCGCTGAGGAAGCTAAAAGGATCACCTCGGAAGTGACCTTCCGCATCTTCGACTACTACCTGGCCGGCGCCGCCATGGTCCTGCACACCGCCAAGCTGTCGATTTACCAGACACTGTTGCTCAAGCCGACGGGTGCGCCCTCCGGCCTGCCGCTGACGCGCGAGAATCTGTATCGCTGACAGACAACGTGAACGAGATGCGGATCACTTGCCGCGCGCCTTCTTGATCTCCGCCAGGACCTCCCGCGCCGCCGGGTCGCCGTGGTAGAGGGTTTCGATGGCGGCCCAGATCTTCTCGGCCTGGTCGCGCTTGCCGGTGTCGCGCAGGGATGCGGCACGATCGAGCGCCGCACGCGCGCCCTGCATGCGCTCTTTCGCCTGGATTGTCTGCTCCAGGGCTTGCAGCGCTTCCTCGGACTTGCGCACCCATTCCTTGTCGGCCTCCGAGTCCTTGAAGACGACGACAACGCTCTCATAAACGGTGCGGGCAGCTTGCAGTTGCCCCTCCTCGCGCAGGCGCTCCGCCTGGCGATAAAAGCGTTGCGCTTCGCTCAACGCAACATCGCCGTCTCGGGCCGCGTCACGCTTGGCGCGAAAGCGGGCGACTTCTTCCTGGTACGGATGCTCGGGAAAGCGCTCCTCCAGAGGCTGCAAGTAGTCGCGCCAGGCGCGCTCCCAGTCGGCCGGCCGGCTGGAGGCCATCAGCCGTGAGCCGTTATCGAAGAGCGACTCGGCCCCCGGCGGCCAGAAGGCCCAGACGATGGTGCCAACGCACAGGATCAGCAACACCGCCAGCACCCAGCCCTTGTTGAGCAGGTTGCCAAGCATCCCGTGCTGATTCTGCCGGGCCAGTTCTTCGCGCACCAGCCGGCTCATGAGCGTTCCGGGACCGGGCAGATCGTCGTCGAGCTCGATGGCGCGGCGGTTCTCCGCCACCGTCGCCGCGTTCGGCACGCCCTCCTCCGTCGGATGGCTCTTGCGCTCGAGCTTGTTGCGGATGCGCTCCAGTTGCTTGCCGAGCACAAGGCAATCCGGCGGTCGCTTGGCCGGGTCCTTCTCCAGTAGCTGGCAGACCACGTCGTCGATGTCGTGCGGCAGTTCCGGAAGGATCCGCCGCGGCCGGTCGAACTGCTTGTATTGATGCTTGTGCAGCAAGTCCAGCAGCGTCGCGCCCTCGAACGGCGTCTTGCCGACAAGCAGCGTGTACAGCACCACGCCGAGCGAGTACAGATCGCTGCGCTTGGTGGCTGGCTTGCCGGCGGCTTGCTCCGGCGAAAGATACTCGGCGGTGCCGACGATGCCGCCCGTGGCCGTCAGGTGCGATTGCGCAAAGACCTTGGCGATGCCGAAATCCGTGAGCTTGACCGTACCGTTCGCCTTGCGCAACAGGTTGGGCGGCTTGATGTCCCGGTGGATGATGCCGTGGTCGTGCACATGCCGCAGCGCCAGGCAAACCTGGATGGCAGCGTCCAGCACGTCGCGCCAGGGGATCCTCTTCTGGGCGTGCAAGACCTCCTCGAGACTCTGGCCTTCCACGTACTCCATGGCATAGAAGTACATGTCGTTCTCGTAGCCGGCCTCGTAGAACTGCACGATGTTGGGATGGCTGAGCTGGCTGAGCGTCTCGATCTCGCGCTTGAAGCGTTGCAGGAAGCCGATTTCCTGTGCCAGCTCACCGGCCAGGATCTTGATCGCCGCCTGCCGCCCGCCAATCTCTTCCTGGGCGAGGAACACCCGCCCCACGCCGCCGCGGCCGAGTTCCTTGAAAATCACCCACTTGCCGAGCCGGTCGCCGAGCATTGACATCAAACCACGGATGGGACAGCTACCAAGACCTGACAGGAAGCCTTCCTTGATTCTATCCGGCAGCTCCGCCACCGAGATGAAAGTTCGTCGAATTCTGGGTCACGCAGTCGAGACTTTGCCTGAAGGATCTCGTGAGCTCACGCGCGAAACCGCCGAGCGAACTCATTCACGCTTGCGGACTTCAATCAGCTCACGCCTTCAGCATCTCGTCGTGTCGCATGCCGCTGGGCGGCAGGTCGCCCTTGCGGACGAAGGCCAGGGCGGCCTTGGCCCCGGCGTGTTGCTCGGCGTCATTGTCTTCCCATTCGATGCTGACGGCGCCGTCGTAACCGACGCGGTTCAGCTCGATCATGATTTCCTCGATGCTGTTGGCGTCGCGGAGGCTGCCGGCGGTGACGAAGTTCCAGCCGTTGAGCGGATGTCCCATGGGCCGATGGCCGCCCAGCAAGCCGGCGCGGGTGTGCTCGCGGATCACCTGCACGCCCTTGATGTGGGCGCAGTGGATGTGCTTGCCGAACTCGCGGATGAACTGCACGACGGAAACGCCCTGCCATTCCATGTGCGAGCCGTCGAGGTTGAAGCCGACGACGCCCTCGTAGCCGGCCTTGCACATGAAGTTGATGTAATCGCTTGCCGACTCGATGTCGCCCATGGCCCGCTCGCTGGGATGGCACTCGAGGTCGAAGGTCACGCCGTACTTCTTGCAGGCGTCCCACATCGGCCCGAAGCGCTCGACCAGCAACTCCAGGCTCACCTGCCGCACGTCCGGGATGTCGTGGCCTTCCAGCTTGGTGGGCAACGGCGGAAACAGGAAGAAATGGCTCCAGCAATGGGCCGGCGAGCCGACGAAGCCGGACAGCGCGATCTTGCGATTCTCGAGCTTGCCGAGATAGTGCCCAAGGCGAGCGCAGGCGATCAGGTCCTTGAGCGATTGCTCGTGGATGAGCTTGCCGACCTCATCGGGGACGTAGTAAGGATTGGTCCGCGGCGGCTTGTTGCCCTTGTCGCGCCAGGCCTTGTAGGCGGCCCGGGCCTCGCCGCGCGTGAACTGCAATGTCTTGGCGCTCGGCTCATCTCCAAGCGCCTGCCCTTGCAAATGCGTGGCGATGGTGAAGATCTCGAGGCCATGCTTCTTGGCGAGATCGGCGCGCTCCTTGGCGTACGCTTCCGCGCCGGCGTCGGTCATGCACTTGTCGAGGTCGAGTTCCCAGCTTGCTTCCTCCCAGCCGTCAAAGCCGGTCTCCTGGATGAACTTGAGCCACTGATCCATGGGCACGTTGCCGAACTGCCCGCGAACCAGGCCGATCTGGTGATACGACCCCTTGCCGAACCGATGCGTCGCCGTCTGCTTGAATCCCATGGTGTGGCCTCAGCGTTGAAGGTTAAGAAGATGGATTGCACCGCTGACTATATCGCTGCGCATGGGAAGTGCAAGATTCGCGCAGGAGCAATTCAAATCAGTTCTTTCTCCCCGCGAGGATGCCGACCGGGGTGACCGACACAGGCGACAAGCATGGTCATATGAAAAGTCCACTTGAGAGCTGTTGTGGAGAGATTCCAAGTGCTGAGCCGACGACATGCAACCCGCGTTGTTCCAATCACTTGCCGCTGATATACTTCCATATCGCTCCCTTTCGGAGGCTCGAATGTCACACGCGTTCCGCGTCCAGGCGTTTCTCGGCTCCATCGGCGTCGCGCTTCTCTTCCTTTCGCAATCCCAGGCCGATCCCAAGCAAGCTTACTGGCAGGTGGACGACGTCCGCCCCGGCATGAAGGGGCAAGGGCGCACCGTGATGAAGGGGACCAAGATCGAGTCGTTCGACGCCGAGGTCATCGGCGTCCTGAAGAATACCAGTCCCGGCCGCGACATGATCCTGTGCCGGCTGGCAGGGCTGAACCTCGAGAAGACCGGCATCATCGCCGGCATGAGCGGCAGCCCGATCTACATCAACGGCAAGCTACTGGGTGCGGTCGCCTTCGCCTGGCCGTTCGGCACCGAGCCAATCGCCGGCGTGACGCCGTTCGCGCAGATGCACGAGTACGTCGCCTCCTACGAACGCCGCGACATGGCGGAGCGGCGGAGTCCCAAGCGGATCGGGCTGGCGACGCCCATTCGCATCGACGGCAAGGACTTCGACACGGTCACGGTGTCCGATCATCACGACCCGCAAGCGACGGCGGCCGACGGCTTGTGGATGGTCCCGATCCGCACGCCGCTCGCTGCCAGCGGCATGTCAACGGGCAGCCTGAAGCTGCTCGGCAATCTCCTCAAGGACGCCGGCATGGTGCCGATGCAGGCCGGCGGCGCCGCGGCAGGCGTCATCGACAAGCACAAGGATGTGCCGCTGCTGCCCGGTTCGGCTTTGACGGTCGCCATGATCCAGGGCGATTTCGATGTATCGGGCATCGGCACGGTCACGCACGTGGAGGGCAAGCGCGTCTACGGCTGGGGGCATCCGTTCTTCGGCGCCGGGGCCTGCGACTTTCCGCTGATGACCGGTTACGTGCACACGATCATCGGCCGCCGCAGCATCAGCTTCAAGATGGGCTCGCCCATCCGCAACGTCGGCGTCATCAACGCCGACGTCAGCACCTGCATCGCCGGCTGGCTCGGCCGCGCGCCCGACCTGCTGCCGCTGCGGACGACGGTGACGCGGCTGCCGGAGAGCAAGCCCAAGACGTTCAACGTCCGCATCGTCCGGCAACGCAACATGGTCGCCTCGCTCGTCTTCACCGCCCTGTCGAATTCCGTGGACATGGAAGGCGACCTGCCGGAAGAACTCACGGCTCACGTCAAGGCCCGCATCGAGCTTGATGGTCTGCCGGAACTACGCATCGATGATCTCTTTGCCGGCATCGGCATCTCCGGCAACCGGGCGCCGCAGGCTCTGTACAGCTCGCTCTCGAATATCATCAATCTCTTGAACATGAATCCCTACAAGCCGATCCGCATCAAGAACATCGAATGCTCGACGGAGATCCAGTCCGGCCGTCGAACGGCCGACAGCGAAGCGGTCGAGCTGGAACACGACACGTATGCGCCCGGCGAGACCTTGCAAGCCGTCGTCTACCTGCGACCGTACAAGGGGATTCGCCAGCGTGTGCCGCTGGCGCTGCCGCTGCCCGCTGACCTGGCGGAGGGGAACTACACGGCCACGATCGGCGATGACCTGAGCAACGCTCGCCAGGAGCTGCGCGACGATCCCAACCTGAGCAATCCGCACGACCTCGGACATCTGCTACGCGCGCTGAAGGTGCAGACCGGCGTCAAGCGGACGCATCTCGTGCTGCGCGTGCCGCTGTTCGGCACAGGCGTGGCGCTTGCTGGGCAGTCGTTGCCGGACCTGCCGCCGGGCATCGTGCAGGTGCTCGGCTCGGGCCGCAAATCCGGCGCGCAGCCGACGAACAGCGCCCTCGTTGCCCGCCGGCCGACCGACTGGGTAATCCAGGGCTCCGAGTCGATCCGCTTCCAAGTCCAGAAGACCCGCCGCTTTCAAAATCGTTGACCACGCGAGGATCTCATGGGCCGAAATTCAGTTCGCGCCGGTGGCACGTCTACGATCTTCGGGCAACAGAGTTCGACCGAAAGACCAATGCCGGTCCACCGAGATGTGCCATCTCGCGTCGCGCGAGCGGAGCGTTTGCTCCCCTCTCCCTGCGGGAGAGGGGCGAGATTCGCTGTCGGCTGCTTGTTGTGCGCGCTGGCCATCGTCTCATCGGCCGCTCCAAGCAAGGCCGCCAAGGTCAAGGTCTGGCATCACGCCAGTGCCGGGCATTACGACAAGGCGCAGTTCAAGCAAACGGTGATCAGCAGCGAGGGGTCGCTGCGGCTGGCGAACAAGCTGCGGCTGTTCGCGTCGCTGCCGGCGGCGCACATCTGGGCTGCCGCCGAGGACAAGGCCGGCAACCTGTGGATCGCCACCGGCGACGAGGGCAAGCTCTTCAAGCTGACCGCCGACGGCAAGATCACCCTCGCCTACACCAGCAACGATGGTCAGATCCTGTCGCTGGCCATCGCCCCGGATGGCACAGTCTACGCCGGCTCGGGTCCTGGCGGGCAGATCATCGCCGTGCCGCCGCAAGGCGCGGCGCGGATCGTCGCCGACAAGCTCGGCAGTTACGTCTGGGCGCTGGTCTACGACCCGACCGCGAAGACGCTGCTCGCCGGCACGGGACCGAAAGGACAGATCTTCCAGGTGACGCCGGAGGGCAAGACCAGCGTCTTTTATTCGACCCGGCAGGACCACATCCTGTCGCTGGCCCGGGGCGCGGACAACATGCTCTACGCCGGCACCGACAAGGGGGGACTCGTCTATCGCATCGATCCGGCCGGCAAGGGCTTTGTTCTCTATGACGCTCACCAGGGTGAAATCCACGCGCTGCTGGCGTCGCCGGACGGTCTCTACGCGGGTACAAGTGCCCCGGTGCAACGTGGTTCGAGGGGCTTCAACTCCGCCGGTTCCGGCAACCCCGCCGTGTCGCTTGAGAAACCGCCCTTCGCCATCGATGTGCCGAAGAAGACACAGACGCAGAAGAAAAAGACGAAGGCCGCCATCGATTCCGCGGACGGTTCGACGGGCGGCCGCGGCTTCGCCAAGGGAGACGGCGCCTCGCCCGGCTCATCGCCAGGCGCCGGCGACAACTCGATCTACCGCATCGCTGCCGACGGCACGGTCCGCGAGATCTTCCGCGACAAGGTCATGGCCCTCAGTTTGCTTGCCCGCAAAGACAAGCTGCTCGCAGGCACCGGCATGCGCGGCCAGCTCTTCGAGATCGACGAGGCTACCAAGGAGCGCACCGAGCTGGCCCGCCTGGAACACGGCCAGGTCAGCTGCCTGCTGGCCCGCAACGATGGCTCGATCCTCGTCGCCGGCAGCGATCCGGGCAAGCTCTACGTCCTGGAAGACGGCTTCGCCGCCAGGGGGGCGATTCTCTCCGACGTCCTGGATACGAAGATCACCAGCAATTGGGGCGCGGCGACTTGGAAGGCGAGCACGCCGGAAGGAACGTCTGTTTCAGTCGCCTTCCGCGCCGGCAACATCGCCGACCCCGACGCCACCTGGAGCGACTGGTCCGCCGAGTTGATGGATCCTGCCGACGCGAAGATCACGCTGCCGGCTGCCCGTTACCTGCAGTTCCGCGTGACGCTGGCCAGCACAGACGCGAAATCGACGCCGGAAGTCCGCGGCGTCACGGTGCGCTACAAGAACACCAACCTGCCGCCAGAGATCACGAGCCTGGATTTGCCCGACCTGGCCGCTTCCAACCTCGACAATTCACGCAAGATCAAGGTGCGCTGGACGGCCATCGACCCCAACGAGGACGAACTCTTCTATCGTGTCTACATCCGCAAGGAAGGCTGGAAGGACTGGCTGAACATCGAGGATGAGCACGACAAGAAGGACTACGAGTGGGACACGACGACATTTCCCGCCGGCTTCTACCAGGTGAAGGTGACGGCCAGCGACCGCCGCGACAACGCACCGGAGGAAGCGCTGACGGCCACGCGCATCAGCCGGCCCATCGCCGTCGCCCACACGCCGCCGACGGTGACGCTCAAGACGGCGGGCATGGACGGCGACCAGGTCATCATCGAGGCTGCGGCCAGCGACCCGCTCGTCCGCCTCACCGAGGCCAGCTTCAGCATCGACGGCAAGAAGTCGAGCAGCATCTTCCCACGCGACGGACTCTTCGACGGCAAGACAGAGACGTTCCGCTTCAAGACCGGGCCGCTCTCACAGGGAACCCACGTGCTGATCCTCCGCGTCCGCAACGCCGCCGGATTGGTCGGTTCCGGCGATGTGGTGTTTGTGGTGCGGGCCAAGCCAAATTGACGAACGTCACTGGCGAGCCGGGAAGCTTGCAATCGCCGTCGTGCTTTCGTTAAATGAAGCGCAGCCTCCCCCCGCGCCTGCCGGACCCGCATCGCCGTCCCGGAGTCGACCGATGATGAGACTGAATCGAGTGCGGTTTACCCGCGCTTCGTTGCTGGCCGTGCTGATCTGGTGCGCGGCGTCGCCATTTGCGGCGCAGACGCCATCGGCGAAGAACATGCACGCGGTCGTCGCCGGCTTCGAACGCTTGCACGCTGCGAAGGCAGATGAGGTCGGCGGCCGGCTGCTGCTCAACGAATTGAATTGCCTTTCCTGCCATCGGCCGCAAGATGACAAGCCGGTGCTGGCTCCGCGGCAAGCGCCGATCCTCGACGGCGTCGCCAGCCGTGTCAGGCCGAGCTTCCTGCGCAGCTTCCTGAGCGATCCGCAGACGGCGAAGCCGGGGACAACAATGCCGCACCTGTTCGCCGGCTTGCCGGAAAAGGACAGGTCGCAGAAGGTCGAGCAGCTCGTGCATTTCCTGGCCTCGACGGGGGCGCTGCGACACGAGCGGCCGGAGCGAAAGCTCTTTCAGCAGGGGCGGGAGCTGTATCACCGCGTGGGCTGCGTCGCCTGTCATGGCACGCGCGACGCCGACGGCAAGCAGGACAGGACGCTGCCGACTTCCGTCGCGCTCGGCGATCTCACGAAGAAGTACACGATCCCGTCGCTGGTCTCGTTCCTGGAGAATCCGCACCAGACGCGGCCGTCCGGCCGCATGCCCGGCTTGCTGAAGTCGAAGGAAGCGCGCGAGGTGGCGCACTTCCTGCTGCAGGGCATTCCCTTCACGCCCCTGCCGGCCAACATGAAGTATGCCTACTACGAAGGAAGCTGGAACCGCCTGCCGGATTTCAGCAAGCTAATTCCCATCACCAGGGGCGAGATCGGCGGCTTCGACATCTCGGTGGCGCGCCGCAGCAACGATTATGCCCTCACCTTCGCGGGCTTTGTCCGCATCCCGCGCGACGGCAACTATCGCTTCCACCTCAGCAGCGACGACGGCAGCTTTCTCGTCATCGACGGCAAGAAGGTCGTGGATAACGACGGCATTCATCCTCCCACCACCCGGGCGGCCGGTGCCACACTCAAGAAGGGGACGTATCCGTTGCTGGCGGCGATGTTCAACGCCGGCGGCGGCGCCGAACTCAACATCGAAATCGAGGGCCCTGCGCTTGGCCGGCAGGCACTGGCGCCTTTCGTCTACCTGACTCCGGAAGGCAATCCTCCGGCAAAGCAGCCGTCGGTGACGCTGGACGACGATCTGCGCGTCGATCCGGCGCTGGCGGCTCAGGGGCGCGAGCTGTTCGTCAGCGTCGGCTGCGCGAGCTGCCATCAGCTCGCCGGGGAGCAAAAGGCCAATCGCCACGTGGCGATGCCGCTGGCGAAGCTCAAGCCGGCTGGCGGCTGCCTGGACGGGTCGCCGAAGGCCGGGCTGCCTGCGTATGCGCTCAGCGCCGGACAGCGAGCCGCGCTGGCGAAGGCCATCGCAAGCCGGCAACCCGACGAGCGAAAGGAGACTCTGATCGCGCGCACGCTTACGGCCTTCAACTGCTGCGCCTGCCATGAGCGCGACAAGATTGGCGGCATGGAGGAGGCGTGGAACGCGCATTTCACGACCACGCAGAAGGAGATGGGGGACGAAGGGCGCATCCCGCCGACGTTGACCGGCGTCGGCGCCAAGATGACTCCGGCATACCTCAGGAAGATCATGGCGGAAGGCTCGACCGACCGGCCCTACATGCACACGCGCATGCCGCGCTTCGGCGAGGCCAACGTAGGCCATCTCGTCAAGGCGTTTGCCGATACGGACGTCGGCGAACGTATTGCCAGGCCCGAGTTCAAAGTGAGCGCGAGCAAGGTGAAGGCGGCGGGACGACACATGGTCGGCGGACTGGCCTTTGGCTGCGTCAAGTGCCACACCTTTGCCGGCCACAAGGCCGAGGGCGTCCAGGGCATCGACATGACGCTGCTCACCCAGCGCTTGCAGCGCGACTGGTTCCATCGCTACCTGCTCGACCCGCAGAAGATCCGCCCGGGCACGCGCATGCCCGCCGCCTGGCCCATGGGACAAAGCACGCTGTCCGACATTCTCGACGGCAACGCCGCCCAGCAGATCGAGGCCATCTGGGTCTACCTTGCCGACGGCGCCAAGGCCAACCTGCCCATCGGCACTAGCCAGCACTTCATTCCGCTGACGCCGGACAAGGAAGCCATCATCTATCGCAACTTCATTCAGGGGGCCGGCCCGCGGGCCATCGCGGTGGGCTATCCGGAAAAGGCCCATCTGGCCTTCGATGCCAGCGACCTGCGGCTGGCGATGATCTGGCAAGGCGCCTTCATCGACGCCGCCCGCCACTGGACGGACCGCGGCGTCGGCAACCAGCCGCCACTGGGCGACAACGTCGTGCATTTGCCCAAGGGGGTCGCCTTCGCGATTCTCAAGGGAGAGAAGGACGCCTGGCCCAACAAGGGCGCCCGCGACCTGGGCTATAAGTTTCTCGGCTACCGGCTGACCGCGGATCAACGGCCGACGTTTCGTTACGCGCTCGATGGCGTGATCGTCGAGGACTCTCCGGACGCCGTCGCCGGCAAGATGAACCCGGGTATCCGCCGGCAGCTGCAGCTGACCGCCGCCGGGCCGGTGAAAGACCTGTACTTCCGGGCGGTCGTGGCGAACAAGATCGCGCCGGCCGCCGACGGCTGGTTCGTCATCAACGGCGAGTGGCGCATGCGCCTCACCGGCGGCGCGACTGCCATCATCCGTGACGCCGGCGGACAGAAGGAATTGCTGGTACCGCTGCGCTTTGAGAAGGGCCGTGCCGAGATCGTGCAGGAATTCGCGTGGTGAATCGTTGGGCAAGCGGCTCGCTTGCCCAACGCGGACAGGCGAACCGCCTGTCCCACGGTGCTGCCATCATGCCCGTCTTGCTCATCGTTGGTGGTGGACTGTTCGGTTCGCAAGCGGCGGCCTACGCGCGCAGCAGGGGAATCGAGGCACGCGTTTTCGATGCGTCGCTGGAAGGGGCCGCCTCGCCCGCCGCCGCCGGACTCTTCAAGGAAGCCTGGGCAGGCAAGCGCCTGGCCGAGCATTACCGCCGCGCCATTCCAGTCCTTGACCGATTGTACGGCATCCGTGGCGTCACGTTGAAGAATGACGACGGCGAGGACGAGTCCTTTCAGTGCGTTCCGCCATCCGCGATTCTCGAGAAGAAACCAGTCCTCGCGAAAGTGACGGCCGTCGGCGATGGCTGGCTGGAAACTGAAAGCCAGCGTCACGAAGGCTGGGTCTATATCGCCGCGGGCATCTGGTGCCAGCAATTCCTGCCGGAGCTGGCTATCAGCGGCAAGGCAGGCGCGGCCTTCGCGTTCCCGGGCGAACAGCCGGGCACGATCCACGCAATCGCACCGGGCCGCCAGGCGATCGCCTTCGTTCGCGATCCGGGTTTCACTCACTTCAGCGACGGCACGGCGGAACGTGACTATGCCCAGGAGCACGAGCAGGCGACCTTGAGCCGGGCAGCGGCGCTGGGCTTGACAGACACGCCGGTCATGCGATTCTGGGGCTATCGCCCGTACACGCCCGGCGGGCCGGTGTTTCGAAGAATCGGCGAGCGCACCTGGCTCGCGACGGGCGGCCGGAAGATGGGAACAATCGTGGGCGCATCGTTTGCCTGTCGCCTGGTGGAGAATGAGCTCCGCGCGTGACACCGGGCATTTCAGCGAGAGAAGATCGCCTGCACCTGACGCGCCCGGTAGTCGAAAATGGCGTTCAGGTCGCGGCGGACGAAAAGGCCATGGACGACTGTGCCCAGCCAGCCCAGCGGCAAGGCATAACGCACGCAGTCGCGCATGCGCGTGCCGCCTCGCTCCTGCTCGAACTCGTGCGTATGTTCCCAGAGTGCGTACGGCCCACGCTTCTGCACATCGACGAAACGAAACGGCGGCCGCCATTCGTTGATCTCGGTCACCCAGCGAATCGGCACCCAGTGCAAGCTCAGGCGATAGTGAATCAGCGTGCCGGCCTGCATGTCGTCGACCGGCGGCGGCAGAATGCGAAACCGCAGCCACGGCGGCGTGATCTTCTCCAGATTGGCGGCAGCGCCGAAGAAAGCGAACACCTGCTCGATGGGAGCCGGCAGCCATTGCTCGCGCTGGAGGAGATGGATCTTCATGGTTTCCGGTTGTCGAGGATTCGTGTTCGCAGGACGCCGCGCGAGCACGAAACGTAGTCCGCGGTTGATGTGATTTTCATAACATGATTCCTCATGAGCAACAGCACCTTGACTCTCAGCCAGTTCGCACGCGGGCTCTCCAGTGAAACGGCCTTCGATGTCCTGGCCGTGGCCCGACGGCTCAAGGGGCACGGCAAGGACGTGATCGAACTGCAGATCGGCGATAGTCCCTTCGCCAGCACGCGGCACGCACTCAAGTCCGGCATCGAAGCCATCGAGATGAACCAGACGCACTACTGCCCGTCGGCAGGATTGCCGACGTTTCGCGAGGCCGTGGCGGCCAACTACCGCAAGGAATACGCCATCGATATCACCCCGGACCACGTCGTCGTCGGTCCCGGCGCCAAGGTCTTCGAGCAGTTCTTCTGCGAGGCATTTCTCGATCCGGGCGACGCCGTGCTGGTCTTCAGCCCGCACTTCCCCACCTACGGCCCGAATATCGAACGCCGCGGCGCCAAGACAGTCTACTCCACGCTGCGGCAGGAGAACCAGTTCCGACCAGACCTGAACGAGGTCGAGGACTTCGTCAAGAAGACGCCGCGCGCCAAGGCGATTTTCCTCAACTCGCCTCACAACCCGACCGGCGGCGTGGCCACTGCGGACGACCTGCGCGGCCTGGCCGACCTCGTTCGCGGCAAGAACATTGCCGTCTTCAGCGACGAGCCGTATTGCCACATGGTCTGGTCCGGGCGACATCATCCGCTGCTCGCACAGCCAGGCATGATGGAGCAGGCCATCGCCTGCTACACCTTCAGCAAGTCGTACAGCATGAGCGGCTGGCGGCTGGGCTATGCGATCAGTCATCCGCGAATCATCGAGTCGGTTTCGAAGATGATCAACACCTCGCTGTCATGCGTGCCGCCCATCGTGCAATGGGCGGGACAGGCGGCCCTGGAGCGCGACGCCGCCGAGCGCGACGAAGTCATGCAGCGCTTCCGCAAGAAGGTGGAACTGCTCGTCGAGGACCTGCGCCGCCTGGACGGCGTCAAGGTTCTCATGCCCGCCGGCACGTTTTATGTCTTCCCCAGCGTGGCCGAGATCTGTCAACGCCTCGGCATCCAGTCGCACGGGCTGGCCATGTACTTGCTTGAAGGCGCCGACGACAAGAAAGGCGTCGCTTGCCTCGGCGGCGAATGCTTCGGGCCCGCCGGCCAGGGCTTTCTCCGCTTCAGTTGCGCCGAGCCGGACGAACGCCTCAAGGAGGCAGTGCAGTTCCTCGCCGGCGCGGTCACGCGCAGCGATCGGGTGCAAAAGTACCTGGACGGGAACCCGAAATACCGTCTAGCCACGCCGAAACGCGGCTAGGGGCGCAACACAGTGAGGGCGAGCAGCGACACAGGGAGTGCGAGGCTCCCGCCGAGCCGTGAAGCGACAAGAACCAGGCGGGATCCAGGTCACAAGCTTTTCAAGTACGCGATCAAGTCGATCATTTCCGCCGGCGTCAGCTCATGGGCGGCGCCGTGGCGGCGTTGCGGGTTGTACTTGCCGAAGACTTCTTCCAGCGTTTCCGCCTGGCCGTGGTGCAGGTAGGGAGCAGTACGGGCGACGCCGCGCAGCGACGGCGTGTCGAAGATCGCTTTCACGTCCCCCGCGACGCGGGTGCCGACATCGTGGCCGACGGCGTCGTCGAACACCGGCGGCTGATGGCATTGCACGCACTTGCCCTTGCCCTCGAAAACGATCTTGCCGCGCGGCGCAGCTTGCCTGTCCTTGTCGTTCATGGGCAACGGCCTTGGCGGCTCCAGCGTCTTCAGGTAGGCGACGATGTCGGCAACCTCGGTGCCCTGCGGCTCGTGGCGGTGCAGGGTCCGCAGCGTGCCGGCCACGCGATCGGTGAGCGACTTGCTGCTTCCGTGCCAGCCGTACGGGGCCGCGTCCTTCACTCCCAGCAGTGAGCGGGTGTTGAGGAAGTTGCCGACGCCGTCGCGCGGCAGGTCCCAGTTGAGCCCGTCGCTGCCGCCGTTCGGATGACAGCTCGCGCAGGTGAACTGCCCTTGAAATGTCATATTGCCGGAGTTGAACAGGATCTCGCCGCGCCGCGCCGCATCCGGCTGCGATCCGCCCAGCTGAATGTGGCGTATGATTTTCAGCTTCTGGGCGTCGATGACGGTCAGCGAATCGGCGAGATGATTGCTGGCGACGAGGAGCGTGCCGTTGGCGGAGAGAGCGAGACGGCGCGGGCTGGCCTGGGTGTCGATCCTGGTACGGACCAGCGTCCGCGTCGCTGACAGGTTCGCCTGGTCCCGCCCAGGTTCGTAGTCCTTGCGCAAGGCGGCTTCCGCCAGGTAACTTCGCTGCTTTGGACGGTGCATGTGCAGGATGAGGACATCATCGGCTCCCGCGCAGGCGACAGCGGCGCGAAGGTCAGAGCCCGGCAGGATTGCCAGATCGCTCGGGTCCGCATGCCCTTGCCGCGGATCATCAAGATAGCTCGTCGCACGATCACCCTTGGCCCCGCCTATCTGGAGGGAGATTGCATTGGTGAAAATCCAGGCCTGGGCGACCTGCGTGGCGGGGACCTTGGCGCGCGGTTCCTGATGCACCAGCATGCCGGTGATGTCCGATCGCGGCCAGGTATCTTGAAACGCGCCCGGATTCGACGCCTCCTTCCAGGATTCCGTCTGTACGATCCGCGGCGGAAAGTCCGCCGTCACTGTCGTGACTCGGGCGCTGCCTGCGAGCCTCGAGAGTACATCGATGGTCCGATCCGGAACGTTGCGATGAAGGGAGACGTAGACCGGCCAACCCGGCATGGGCAAGAATACGCTTTCCTGCGTGGCAACATTGAAGGCAGCAAGGGCCTTCTCATCATGGCACGCCACAAATACACGCCCACCGTCCGGGGTCACCGCCACGCCGCGCGGCGACTGGCCCGTCTTCCAGCGGCCGGTCACGGTTTGCTTGTCAACATCGATGCGCACCAGCGTGTCGTCCTGCTCGCAGGTGACGAACAGCGATTTGCCGGCGAGGGCGACATCGTGCGGCTTCTTACCGACGGGAATCTCATTCAAGACCTTGCCGGCGCGCAGGTCCACGACGGCGAGCGTGCCGGCTGTGTGCAGCGCGACGTAGGCCCGCTTGCCCTCGCCATCGACGGCGATGCCGAGCGGGCTCTTGTAGCTGGGCCGAGCCTGGGGCTCGGCAGGCGCGTCGCCGCGCGAGGGGGGATTGCTTGTGGTCAAGGGCAGCAGCAGGAACACGGCCGGGAGAAGTCGTGACGCCATGTGAGATACTCCAGTCTTGTTTACGTTTCGCGTGCGCATGGCGTCATGCGAGCGCGAAACGTAAACAACCGGGACAAAAAAACCCGCCGGCTGTACGGCCGGCGGGTTCGGATGAGCAACAGCCGGGGCGCGGAACGGCTACTTGAATTCCTTGTGGCAGCCGCCGCAGTTGACGAGTTTCTTGAGCGCCTTGCCCTTGGCAGCGTCCTTGACCGCGGCCTTGGCGGCCTTGGCCAGCGCGCCGGTCACCTTTTTCCAGTCGGACAGCTCGCCCTTGGGCGGCTTGTTCTGGCTCAGGGCGGTGTACAGTTCCGACAGCTCCTTGCGCTCGTCCTCGTCGGCGGTGCCGGCGGCGACTTTCTTCCACAGTCCCGTCTTGTGGGCCTTGTCCATGACTTCCTTGATGTCGTACTTGGGCTTCTTGTCGCCGGCGCCGGATGCGCCCAGGCAGAAGACCATGCCCACGACGGCGATCAACCCCCCTGCGAGAAACTTCATAGATGCCTCCGCGAAAACGTGAAAACTCTCCACCCTGGAGAAACCCCTTCCCCGAAGAAAGGGAACACTCTTTGTATGTCGCCGATTCCACGAAAACAAGCAAAAATTTGACGTTTGTCGGTCGTCGCCTGGTTCCGGCCCCATCTCACGTCGCCGTGGCAGACAGGCCGTCCCCGCCTGTTCCCTACACTAAAACACATGATTGCCGCCAAGCTGTCACGGTTTCTTATTGACGAGCCGCTCTATCTACTTCTCGCCGCCGTTCCTGCGGCCGTCATCCTCGAGTTGCTCCATGCGAGCGGGCTGTGGGTTTTCATCGTGTCGGCGCTGGCGATCATACCGCTGGCGGGCTTGATGGGGCGGGCGACGGAGAGCCTGGCGGCGTCGATGGGCCCCGGCGTCGGTGGTTTGCTCAACGCCACCTTCGGCAACGCTGCCGAGCTGATCATCGCACTGCTGGCCTTGTGGAAGGGCGAGACCGAGCTGGTCAAGGCAAGCATCACCGGCTCGATCATCGGCAACATCCTGCTCGTGCTGGGACTGGCCATCCTGGTCGGCGGGCTGCGCTATCCGCGCCAGACGTTCAATGTCACCGCCGCCAGCATGGGCGCCACCTTGCTCGCCCTGGCCACCATCGGCCTGATCGTGCCCACCCTGTATTTTTATGCCAGCTACGCCTCACTCCCCGACGAGCTGGAACGGCTCAACATCGAGCACCTGAGCGAGGAGATTGCGGGCGTGCTCGCACTCATGTACGTGCTGAGCCTGATCTTCACGTTGAAGACGCATCGCCACCTGTTCGGGCCGGGCGATCCGCACGTGGCCGCTGAACCGGAGTGGAGCCGGGCCAGGGCATTCCTGGTGCTGCTGGCGGCGACGGCCGGCGTGGCCCTCATGAGCGAGATCCTGGTTGGCTCGGTACGGCCGGCGGCCGAGGCGCTCGGCATGAACCGCGTGTTCATCGGCGTCATCGTGGTGGCGATCATCGGCAACGCGGCGGAGCATTCCACGGCCGTGCTGGTCGCACGCAAGAATCAAATGGATCTGGCGGTGCACATCGCCGTCGGCAGCAGCATTCAGGTGGCGCTGTTCGTCGCGCCGGTCCTGGTCCTGGCCGGCTTCCTCATGGGCAACCACATCGACCTGCACTTCTCGTTGATGGAAGTAGTTGCCGTTGCCATCGCCGTCGCTGTCGTTTCCCTGGTCAGCCAGGACGGCGAGACCCACTGGCTGGAGGGAGCCCTGCTGCTGGCGGTCTACTTCATCCTCGCGCTGGCGTTCTATCATCTGCCGGTGGAGAGGTGACGAACAGATGCGGACTGGCGGTCATGGCCCATCTTCGATGAGCACCTGCGCTTTTTGCCTGTTGGCGATTTCCACCGAGGTTGTCCCGCCATCCTCGGCCCGCAATGAAGCCTTGCCTTCGATGTGACGCTCGATTTCCGAGCGAGCGATTCTTGCCTTGGCGGGGTCAAACCAGATGGTCCCGGAAACGTGGCCCTGGAGTTTCGCGGCGGAAACGGCCGACTCGGCGCCTTGATCGGCCTGGAAGACGAGATCGGCTTTCACCTCGATGCGGACCAGCCGCCCGTCGCGCCCCGCAAACGTGTAGCGATGCTCGCCGACCAGCCGGCCACCGAGCATGGGCGGAAGCCGTTTCGACCGCGACCACGACTCGCCGGGCTTCAGCGTGCGCTCGGGTAGCGCGGCAAGCACACCCTCGGCAAGGTGCTTCTGGGCATCGGCATTCAGACATGGCTCGAAGACCGGCAACAACTCTGGGGCGGCTTCTTCGATGCCGTCCAGCAACTCTTCGGCGTCGTCCACGCGCCCTATCTGCCCGTCTGGCCGGATTTCGAATCCCACGCGCGCCGAACGTAGTACACCTGCGATCGCGGTGCCGCGATCTTCTCCGGCGGAATCGAAATCCAGCGATTGGAAACCGTTCTTCATGTGCAACTGAGCATGGTCGATTCTCTGCTGGAGATACCGATAGGAGAGCGGTCGCGGCAGCGGCGTCCATGTGGATCGAAACTGGCTGCGATAGCTCACGTCGCTCACCTGTCCGCCTGTCTTGATGCGCTGTTGCGTCTGGCACTTCCACTCCTGGCGAAACGGGCGATCGAGCTGCCAGCCCAGGTAGACCGCTTCGGCCGGATCGATCACGTCCGCAGTGGCCCCCGCCTGCGCCGCCGGCGGCGCCAACACCGCCACGTCCGGCTCATCCGGCGTCGGCGATTGCCCTGGATGCGAATGCACAGGAAGGAAACGGTATACGATCGTCCCGGCCATCAGCAACACGCCCAGCGTGAGCACTGCAAACGCGGTGCGACGAGGTCGATCTGGTCGCTGGCATGGTAGCGGCGCCGGCGCGGCCACCAGCGGCGTTTTGGCGTTGGCGAGAATGCCGATGCGCGGTACGGGGTTCACCATGCCGCAACGCGGGCAGCTGGCTGCCGAGCTTGCGCGTGGCGCGACTGCCAGCAGCTGACCACAAGGACACGCGATCCGGGCCCCCATGCAAAATGCTCCAGGCGTATCTCGAGCGGGAGAGGCGATCCGTTCTTGCTCACGTCACGCACATTCAGGGCGGGGTCGAAAGAGAGATTGACAGGTTGAGCACGAGGGAAATCCTGAGGCCGTTTCCGGGCGAGCCGGTCATGCCCAAGCCGCAGGTCCTGTCCTGCGACGAGCCCTGCGAGCATGTCGAGTTCAAGCCGGTTTGCGTTGCCTGGCTCATGCCACGGGAATAGCGGCGTCCCCGCGTGTCGCTGCCGGTGGTGGTGGATTGGTTGCCGGCCGTGTCCTGACTTGACGAATCGCCAATCATCGTGGTCTGGCCCAGTCCGCTCATCAGACCCGAGTTCGTCATGCCGTTGGCAAGTGAGGTCGTGGCGTTCTGGCCGGCGCGGCGCGATGCGGACTTACCGTTGCGCGACCGTCCGGTCTGCGAAGAATCGCCCAGCATGAAGGAAGATGGCAGCGACCCCATGCTTGCGATGGCGCCGGTACCGGATCGGCGCCCCGAGCCGGTGCCTTTCAGTCCCGCCGCAGCCTTTGCCGATGTTACGCGCGACAGTGCCGCGGTCTGCGGATTTGTGGCTCCACGCCGGGTCGGCGTCGACGTCAGTCTTGTCAGCGTGGGAGTTGCCGTTTGCCGGGCCTTGCCGCTGCTGGAGTTCATGCCCAGCCCTTGCATGCCGGCAATGCGGCTGGCGCTGCGCGATAGCTGGGCTAGTGCAGCGGGACTGGTCAGTGACTGGCCGGATGGCATGCGCCAGCCAGTCGAGCCGCGCGAGGCAACCCCGGAGTTTCGCGAGAAAAACGCCGCTGGCGAGCCAAGCGCTGGCCGGGCGGCATGGCTGGCGCGCTGGCCGGCGCTGGCGGTCGAGCGCCCTTGTCCACGATTGCGCTGGGATTGCCTGGTCAGCCAAAGTTGCTGCATTTGCTGCGTACGCCGCTGTCCAGTCAGTTGCTGGGCGGCGACCTGATGCTGTCGCATTTGCCTCTGCATGGCGGCCGCGTGCGCCGCTCGCTTCATCGCTGGAGTCGCTGACTCCGCCCTGGGCAGCAACCAGGCCCCGATCACCACCGCCGCGCACACCATCCCTCGCATCATGGCTTCATCCTCGATAGAACCAGATCGCGTCTGTTCTTCTTGTGCGTGTCGCGGGAAAACCTGTCACAGAATCCACTGGCTCGCAGGCGCAGCCAAAGCAACTATCCGATCGGCGTGAAAAAATCCTTGCAACGGCCCATCTATTCTGGCAAGATCAGTAGTATTAACGATTCGCTGCCTGCCTTCAGGCTGAGGAGCGTCTGCTTCCCGGCAATCATGACTCGAATCGCCTCCTGTACCCATCCATTGGGGTGAAAACATGACCGTGCTACGACGGTGGCTGAGTTCGTTTGCCCTGCTGATTTGCGGCGGAACCCTGTGGACGGTGAGCGGCGCCCAGGATCCGGCGAGAAAAGACGGGAAGGACGGGAAGGATCCCGAGACTGTCAGTTACTACAAGAACGTGCGGCCGATCTTTCAGCAGCACTGCCAGGGCTGCCATCAACCGGCCAAGGCGCAGGGCGGCTACATCATGACCAGCCACGCGGACCTCCTCAAGAAGGGCGATCACGATGAGCCCGGCGTCGTGCCGGGACAGGCGGACAGGAGCATGCTCGTCAAGCAGATCACGCCGCACGGGGGCAAGCCGGCGGCCATGCCGCGCGGCAAGCCGCCACTGCTCGACCGCGAGGTGGCCCTGATCAAGAAATGGATTGCCCAGGGCGCCAAAGACGATACGCCGGCTTCCGCACGCGGCACGCTCATCGACATGGAGCATCCGCCCGTCTACAAGCGGCCCCCGGTCATCACCTCGCTGACTTACAGCCCGGACGGAACTCTGCTCGCGGTGGCTGGCTATCATGAGATCTTGTTGCACAAGACGGAAGGGGGCCTGGTCGCGCGCCTGGTCGGCATCTCCGAGCGCATCCAGTCGCTGGCCTTCTCGCCGGACGGCAAGCTGCTGGCGGCCTCCGGCGGCAATCCCGGCCGCTTCGGTGAGGTGCAGATCTGGGATGTCGCCCGCAAGAAGCTCAAGCTTTCTGTGCCCGTCACCTTTGACACCGTTTACGGCGTGAGCTGGTCGCACGACGGCAAGAAGCTCGCCTTCGGCTGTGCCGACAACACGCTCCGGGCCATCGATCCGGAGACCGGCAAGCAGATCCTCTTCCAGGGGGCCCACGGCGACTGGGTCCTCGACACGGTCTTCTCGAAGGATTCATCGCATCTCGTCTCGGTGAGCCGGGACATGTCGATGAAGCTGACCGAGGTGGCGACGCAGCGCATGGTGGACAACATCACCAGCATCACCCCCGGCGCGCTCAAGGGCGGACTCATGACGGTGGACCGGCACCCGACCAGGGATGATCTGCTGATCGGCGGAGCCGACGGCATTCCCAAGATTTACCAGATGTATCGCACCAAGGCCCGGCAGATCGGCGATGACTTCAACCTGATCCGCAAGTTTCCAGAGCTGCCTGGGCGCGTCTACGTGACTCGCTATAACAAGAATGGTAGCCGTATCATCGTCGGCACCAGCAACAATGGCAAAGGCCAGGTAACCATCTTTCCGTCGGAAGGGGGCAAGGCCCTGTCAACTTTCCAGGGCATCCAGGGGGCCGTCTATGCGGCGGCGTTTCATCCCGGCGGCGCGCTGGCCGCCTCGGCAGGTTTCGACGGCGTTGTCCGCATCAACGACGTCAACTCAGGAAAACTCATCCGCGAGTTCGTGCCGTGCCCGTTGAGTACGGACGTGACCAGCAAGTAGAGCGTCGTGCAGCAGTCTTGCAGCCCCGGCGGGCGTGCCAACGTTTCTCGTGTTCGAGCGTCCCCGTTGGGGACCAAGCGCGGCGAAAGTCCTTGCAGGAAGCGAACCATGCAAATCTCACATAAGGCCAAGCTTCTAATCGCGACCCTGGCACTGGCCGGCATCGGAGTGGTCGCGAATCTCCCCGGCGCCTCGCAGGAGCCGGCGAGTGAACGCGAGCCTGCGGAAATCCTGCCCGCCGGCGCCAGGATCGTCAAGCTTCAAGCATTGCCGCAGACCATCGACTTGAAGTCGCCGTTCGAGTACCGGCAGATTCTCGTCACGGGGACGCTGGCAACAGGCGAGGCCGTTGATCTCACCCGGCTGGCCAAGGTCCAAGCACCGGCCTCTCTGGTGAATGTCTCGCCGACCGGCATCGTGCGCCCGACCGCCGACGGCAAGGGCGAGCTCAAGATCACATACGCCGGTTCTTCCGTCGCCATTCCAATCATGGTCGCTGGCCAGAAAAGCAAGGTCGCGGTCGATTTCATCCGCGACGTGAACCCGGTGCTCTCGAAGGTCGGTTGCAATTCCGGGACTTGCCACGGCTCGGCCCAGGGCAAGAATGGCTTCCAGCTCTCCCTGCGCGGTTACGATGCGCTGGCCGACCATCGCGCGCTGACAGACGACCTGGAAGCGCGCCGATTCAATCGCGCGGCTCCCGAGCGCAGCCTGATGCTGCTCAAACCGGCAGGGGGCAGCCCGCACGTCGGCGGCGTCCTCTTTCAGCCAGGCGAGCCTTACTACGAGATCATCCGCTCGTGGATCGCCGACGGCGTCAAGCTCGACCTGGCAAGCCCGCGCGTGGCGCGCATCGAGATGGTTCCACCGAGCCCGGAACTGGCATTGCCCGGCATGAAGCAGCAGATGGCCATTCAGGCCATCTACTCCAACGGCGCCGTGCGCGACGTCACGCTGGAGGCGTTTCTCGAGATCAGCAACACCGAAGTTGCCAAGGTTGACAAGAACGGCCTGGTTACAGCGATCCGCCGCGGCGAGACGGCCATCCTGGCCCGTTACGAGGGAGCTTATGTCTCCGCGCCGCTGCTGATCATGGGCGACCGCTCCGGCGTCGTCTGGAAGGACCCGCCGCAAAACAATTACATCGACGGCCTGGTCTACGAAAAGCTGAAGAAGATCAAGGTGCTGCCCAGTGACCTGTGCACGGACACCGAGTTTCTCCGCCGGCTGCACATCGACCTCACCGGACTGCCGCCCGATACGGACCAGGTGCGCGCCTTCCTCGCCGATACTAGGCCGCGCAAGGTCAAGCGCGACGCCCTCGTGGACAAGCTGGTCGGCAACCCCGACTATGTCGAGCACTGGACAAACAAGTGGGCCGACCTGCTGCAAGTGAATCGCAACTTCCTGGGCGACATTGGCGCCGTGGCTCTGCGCAAGTGGATCAAGGACGCCGTCGCCGGCAACATGCCTTACGACAAGTTCTGCTACTCGATTTTGACAGCATCCGGCTCGAACGTGGCGAACCCGCCGGCCTCGTACTTCAAGATTCTCCGCGATCCCGAAACGGCCATGGAGAACACCACGCATCTGTTCCTGGGCGTGCGCTTCAACTGCAACAAGTGCCACGATCATCCGTTCGAGCGCTGGACGCAGAACCAGTACTATCACATGGCGTCGTTCTTCGCCCAGGTGGGGCGGACGCCGGACCCGAACTACAAGGGGATGAAGATCCCCGGGACGGATGTGCGGCCGGCGCTGCCGACGGTCGAGATCATCAGCGACCTGAAGACCGGCGACGTCGTCAACCCGCGCCAGGCCAAGCCCGCCGCGGCGCAGTTTCCCTATGCCTTCGCCGACATGCCGCCGACCAACCTGGCCCGCCGCGAGCAGATGGCCCGCTGGATCACGTCGAAAGAGAACCCGTACTTTGCCCGCAGCTATGCGAACCGCGTGTGGAGCTACCTGCTGGGCGTCGGCCTCATCGAGCCGATCGACGACCTCCGCGCCAGCAACCCGCCCACCAATCCGCAGTTGCTGGACAGGTTGACCGACGAGTTCGTCAAGAGCGGCTTCAACGTCTACGAGCTGGTGAAGACCATCTGCAAGTCGCGGACTTATCAGCACTCGATCGCGACCAACAAGTGGAACAAGGACGACGAAACCAACTATGCGCACGCCATCGCAAGGCGTTTGCCCGCCGAGGTGCTGTACGACGCCATCCACCGGGCCACCGGCTCGGTGACGCGCTTGCCGGGATTGCCGCCGGGTGCGCGGGCCGCTCAGCTGATCGATTCCAACGTGCAGGTGCCGGGCTCGTTCCTCGACCTGTTCGGCCGCCCGCCGCGTGAAAGCGCCTGCGAGTGTGAACGCACCAACGCGGCCATGATGCTCGGCCCGGTGCTCAACCTCGTCAACGGCCCGGTGATGGGCGACGCCATCAAGGACCCGACGAACCGCGTTGCCAAACTGCTCGCCACCGAGAAGAACGACGCCAAGGTCGTGGACGAGCTTTACCTGGCCACCCTGTGCCGGCTGCCCACCGACAAGGAACGCGCCATCGGCATCGAGGCCATGCAGGGTCTCGACGAGGAATATGCCAGGCTGGTCGCCGCCCGCAAGAAGGTTGAAGACGAACTGGCCGCGTACGAGAAGCAGGTCGCTGTCCGCCAGGCGCAGTGGGAGACCGACATGCAGAAGCGCGTGGAATGGCACGTGCTCGAGCCGGTTGCCTTCACGTCGGCGGGGGGCGCGATCCTCAAGAAGCTGCCGGACAGCTCGTTGCTGGCCACCGGCAAGAACCCGTCGCCGGAGACGTACACCATCACCGCCAACACGCCGCTGCGCGGCATCACCGGCATCCGCCTCGAGGTGCTGTCCGATCCGAGCTTGCCGGCCAAGGGTCCCGGCCGGGCGCCGAACGGCAACATGGTCCTCAACGAGTTCAAGGTCGCCGCCGGCAAGCAGAAAGACGCCGCCCCGCCCAAACCCCTCGTGCTGCAGCGTCCTCAGGCCGACTTCAGCCAGGCCACGTTCGAGGTGGCCAAGGCCATCGACAACAATCCCGGCACGGGCTGGGCCATCGCCCCGCAGATGGGCCGCGATCATGTCGCCGTCTTCGAACTCAAGGACAAGATCGACATCGAGGGGGGCGCGGCGCTCACGTTCACCTTGCAGCAGCTGTTCCCGGGCAAGGACCACAACATCGGCCGGCTCCGGCTGTCGGTCACCACCATGCCGCCGCCGGTTCTGTTGCAGGCCGTGCCGGAAAACATTGCACAGATCCTGCGCATCCCGGCCGGCAAGCGCGACCAGAACCAGAAGAACGTGCTCACCGGCTTCTACCAGTCGTCGGACGCCAACCTGGCTCGCCTCCGCCGCGAACTGGGGGAGCACAGCGTCCCGGTCAATGCCCGCGCCCTGGGCGCGCAGGACCTGGTCTGGGCCTTGATGAATACGCCGGAGTTTCTGTTCAATCACTAGCGCGTCAGGGCGGACGCGGCGACGCGCGCCAAGCACATGCTCAGCCCTCGAGGCACTCAAGCGGTTGCAATTCATTCTGGTCGCGGCTACATTCATGCTTAGATGCCATGAGCGACCCAACATGCGCTTTTGATGATTCACATCTGGAGCCGACGATCGAGACCGGCCCGGGCGCGGAATCCGCAGCCCGGATGCCCGCGCCGAGCCGCGATGGACAGGCCGCTCACGCCGCGGCCGGGCAGTTTGGCGATTACGATCTCCTTCAGGAAGTCGCCCGAGGCGGCATGGGAATCGTCTATCGGGCCAGGCAGCTCAGCCTGGATCGCGTCGTGGCCTTGAAAATGATCATCGCCGGCCGGCTGGCCAGCGAGGAGGACCTGCAGCGCTTCCGCACGGAGGCCGAGGCAGCCGCCCGCTTGCAGCATCCCAACATCGTCAAGGTCTACGAGGTCGGCGAGGCGGACGGCCAGCACTTCTTCAGCATGGAGTTCATCGACGGGCAAAGCCTGTCGCAGAAGGTACACGCCCAGGGGCCGCTGCCGGGTCGGGAGGCGGCCCGGCAGTTACGGCTGATTGCCCGGGCCGTGCATCATGCTCATCGCCACGGTGTCTTGCACCGCGACCTGAAGCCCGCCAACATCCTCATCGACGCGGAGGATGAGCCGCACGTCACCGACTTCGGCCTGGCCAAGCGCATCGGCGGCGACTCGGATCGCACTCGCACCGGCGTGATCCTCGGCACGCCCAGCTACATGGCTCCCGAGCAAGCCGCGGGAAGCGTCCGTGACCTCGGCCCGCCCTGCGACATCTATGGACTGGGGGCCATCCTCTACGAGTTGCTCACCGGCCGGCCGCCGTTTCGCTCGGAATCGTCGCTGGAAACAGTCCGTCAGGTGCTGGATCACGACCCGGTGCCGCCGCGCCTGCTGAACCCCAATGTCGACGCGGTGCTCGAGACCATCTGCCTGAAGTGCCTGGAGAAGGACCCCGGCCGCCGTTACGCAACCGCCGAGGGCGTGGCCGAAGACCTGCAGCGCTATCTCAACGATGAGCCCATCAGCGCCCGCAGCTTCAACGTCTTCGATCGCCTGACGCAGATGCTCGACCGCAGCCGCAATGACGTGGCGTTCCACGCCTGGAGCACGATGGTGCTGATCATCGCCGGCATCATCTTCGTGTCGCACGTCGCCGTCTATGCCCTGACGTGGCTGGAACATCCACACGAGCAGATCGTGCTGGCCCGGCTGGCGCAGTTCGTGTTCATCGCCATCGTTTTCTGGCGCAATCGGGGCGACCGGCTCTTGCCCACCAGCGCCGCCGAGCGCGAGCTGTGGACCATCTGGATCGGCTACATATTCGCGTACGGCGTGACCTCGCTGGTTATCCGCACGCTGATTCACCTGGGCATCATCACCGGCGGAGCAGGCCAGCCACCACACTGGGAAGAGCTGGTGCTGTATCCGTTCTCGTCGGTGGCTTCCGGCCTGGCCTTCTTCATCATGGGCTGCAACTACTGGGGCCGGCTTTACGCCGTGGGCATTGCCTTCTTCGTGCTGGCCATCCTGATTCCCTATCATCTGGAATGGGCGCCGCTGGCATTCGGCACGCTCTGGTCCGGAGCCCTGGTGGCACTGGGTTTCCGGCTGGAAAAGCTGAGCCGCGAGGCAAAGCGAACGACCTAGCCGCAAGTGCCAGCTTGACGGCTCGAAGCCGCGTGCCGCCCAGCGGACAGCTTGCCGCGACCGACGAGGAACACCATGGCCGACTTGACACGTGTCAGCATCTCCCTGGAATCCACATTGCTGTCGGAGTTCGACAAGCACATCGCGGGCAAGGGTTACGACACGCGCAGCGAGGCGATCCGCGACCTGATTCGCGAACTGCTGGTGCGCGACACGTCCCGCAAGGCCGAGGGCGACCAAGTGGCCGTAGTCACGCTGGTATATGACCACCATGCCCGCGAACTGGCCGCCCGGCTCATCGACAAGCAGCACCACCATCACGAACTCGTGATTTCCAGCATGCATGTGCATCTTGGGGAACGGCACTGTCTGGAAGTGTCAATCTTGCGCGGCGCCGGCAAGGAAGTCACGCATCTCGGCAACGCGTTGATCGCCACCAAGGGCGTGCTGCACGGCGAGATCACCTTTACCAGCGGCGAGAAAGGACTCAACAAGTGGCGGTCTTGAGAGTGTTCAGTTTTCAGTGTTCAGTTTTCAGTGTTCACGCTGCTGCAACGCAATCCTGGGACACTACTCGAAAAGCCATTCAGGCGCTCATTGCTGAACACTGAACACTGGAAACCGAACACTGTTCGACCCAGTCGAGCACGCGCCAGTCGATCCAGAAATGATCCGGGTCGCACGGTTGCGCCTTGCCGATGAAGCCAAGATGGCCGCCGCGCTCGGTGACGAGGAGCCGAGTGGTCGGCGACAGCTGCGGTTGCAGGAACGAGCGAATAGGCACGATGGGATCGTCTTCGGAAGCGACAATGAGCGTCGGCACACGAATGGCCGACAGGTGGGGCGCCGCACTGCACACTTCGTAGTAGCTCTTGAGCGAGCCGAACCGCCAGACGCGCGTGTAGAAGAATTCATTGAACGCATCGAGAGAATCCAGGCGGGGCAGCAGGCGATGGCCTTCGGCATAACCGGGCAAGCCCTGTGCAAGCTTGATGGCGAATTTCATGAAATAACGGTGGTAGAAGCCGTTGCCTGGGCGCTGAATGGCGGCCGCGGCGGCAGCCAGATCGATGGCCGGGTTCACGGCCATCACGCCGCTCACGTTTCGCGGCAACAAGTCATGCGACTCGCCGGCCAGCTTGAGGACAATGTTGCCTCCCAACGAATAGCCGACCACACAGGTGCTCGAACCGGGACAAAGCCGGCCCACATATTGAAGGGCCCGCGCCAGGTCGCTGGACGAACCTGCGTGATAAAGCCGCCTGGCCAGGCCCCGGCCGGCGCCGCAGCCGCGCTGATCCATGCGAAACACACGCACGCCTTGTTCCTTCAAGCGCGCCGCACCTCGTTCCATGTAACGGCTGCGATACGATCCGCAGATGCCGTGCAGCAACAGTGCCGTCGGTCCGCCCGTCCGCCAGCCCTCCGGGCAATCGTCGTGCAGCACCAGTCGATCGCCGTCCGGCAGCGCCACGCGATGCCGGTGTGCTGCGCAGGCCGGTTTGGGCCCCGGCATCCAGAATCCGGCCAGCGTCTGGGCATGGCAGCCGCGCAGCCAGGGTAATGGTCGAAACGATGGTAGGCAGACTGTTTTCATGATGCTACCGGAGTCCAGATGCCAACGATGCTCGGCAAATAAAGCAAGGGGCATGCCGGGAAGCGGGATCGGATTCGTTGCGTTGCCACCCCCTCCCTCCGCGTCGATGTCAGTCCCATGAGCACAACTCAAATGCAATCAACACATTGCGATCATGACCCGGTCCAGAATTCGTTGCCGGACCTGGCGTCTCGATGGGGGTATGAATCCGCTAGAGGTCCATTGACATTGCGTATCAAATCGGCCGATTGACTTATCGATGTGATGGCATGCGCCGGTCAGGCAGTGTCGGTTTGTTGCTGGAACCTGGCGCATGGGAGACCGGGCAGATTGGGGGGCCGACGACGGGCCCGTGGCCGGCTGCCAGCGAGTAGCGAGGTGCACGACACTCATTGCCCATCTTGTCAGAGCTTGCCATTCGCGCCTCGAGTTGGCGGCGCAATCGGATTTACTGTCACGCGCGGCAAGCCTGAGCCTCCTGCAAGGCTGGGTCCCCAGAGAAAGCTGCTAAAGCTGGGGTGGGTGAGAAGCCGACTAAAAGGAACGAGTACGGCGAACCAAGCCTTCAGGCTGTTTCCTGAAGGTGGGTTTACTGTGTACACGGTGAACAAAGGCGCAGGCTAGCTGGAAAGAGTGGTCCGCCACTTCGCCACCGGTCCTGGGCCCAAGTCAAACCCAAACGGAGGAATCCTCGTGAATGCTGCGTTTCTTTTGGTAACGACGGCCTGGCTGGCTGGTGATGCTCCCGCGGCAGCGCCAGTGGCCGCGCCGGCGAGCTCGTGTTGCAGCTCCTCGTGTTGCACGAGCTGCTGCTACGAGCCATGCTGCTGCGAATGCCGCTGCAAGAAGCAACGCCGTTGCCGCCGCAGCCGTTGCTGCAACGACTGCTGCCAGACCTGCTGCCAGCCTTGCTGCCAGCCGTGCTGCAAGGTCAGCTGCTGCCAGCCGTGCTGCAAGGTCAGCTGCTGCCAGCCGTGCTGCCAGACCTGCTGCCAGCCGACTTGCTGCAACAACTGCTGCAACGACTGCTGCTGCAAGAAGCAACGCCGTTGCCGTCGTCATCGTTGCGATGACTGCTGCCACTGCTGCCAGCCCTGCTGCCAGCAGACTTGCTGCCAGCCGTGCTGCAAGGTGACCTGCTGCCAGCCGACCTGCTGCAACACCTGCTGCCAGCCGTGCTGCAAGGTGACCTGCTGCCAGCCGACTTGCTGCAACACCTGCTGCAACGACTGCTGCTGCAAGAAGCAACGCCGTTGCCGTCGTCATCGTTGCGATGACTGCTGCTGCTACGTGCCGTGCTGCGACACGGGCTGCGCCACGGTCGCTCCGAAGGGCGAGAGCATTGCTCCGCCGAAGAAGATGCCCACCGAGCCGCCCCGTGAAGTTCGCATCAACACCCCGGCCGCCAGCCCCACCACCCCCGCCCTGGAAGTGGCCCCGGCTGCCGTCCCCGGTTTCGATGCCGACAATCGCAACAGCAACCCCTTCTAATTACGGTGCCATCGCCCCAGGCGTGAGCCTGGCGTAACCACCGAAGCCCAACCGGCCCGCGAAACCCCAGTTTCGCGGGCCGGTCTTTTTCAGTTTTCAGTGTTCAGTTTTCAGTGTTCAGAACAGGAATGCACGGCTTGCTGAAAACTGAAAACTGAAAACTGAAAACTAACTACGCCTGTCATTCCATGCCGGATTCTCGTACCGTTCGCACATGAGCCGGTCGCGACTGCCGGACTCCTCGCTCGTCCAGGCGCCGATGCTGACCTTCCAGCCGGTAACTTGCTCGAACTCTCTTGCGATCTTCGCTTGCAAGACGTCCTCGGAAACCGCACGGTCGCCGTGCTCACGGATGCCCCGCAAATGGGGAACATGCGGGCTCGCCTGCAGCAGCACCGCGCCATGCTGCAGCAGTCCTTGCCGTTGCTTGCGCTGGGCGCTACCGACCACCTTGTGTCCGGCAACTGTCAAGTCGCCGCATGACCAGCGGCGAAAGCACAAAGCCTCCGCCGCCGGAGGCGGCGCACACTGTCCTTCCTGGCGAACGTCGATGCCCACGCTACGCAACGCAGTCGCGATGATCTGGTGCATACGCACGAGCCACGAGTCCCGGCCTTGCAGCCATTGGCCCGGCAAGGCGAGAGCATAGGTCAGCTCATGGTGATGAACGAGCATGCCGCCGCCCGTGGGCCGGCGCACGAATGGTAGACCGCGTAGCGTTGTGTGGCGACACGATGTGGCCTGGAAGTAGCCGAGGCTCACCGTCGCTTCTCGCCAGCCGTAGAAGCGTAGCGACGCCATGCCGCGCGCCGCGGACGTGAGCATGACCTCGTCGCCGGCCATGTTAACCGGGCCGGAAGCAACTGCATGCGGCAACAGTCGAACGCTGCTCATGATCACACGGCTTGCTTGCGTTTCGCGCTCGCATGGTCGCTTGGCGCTTGGTGCGTTGCGAACGCGAAACGTAAACAAAGGGCCGACTTGCTAGCCCTTCGGGCCCTTCCAGCGCAGCACCGGCTCCTTGGCTGCTTTCACGTCATCCGGGCGGCTGATGCCCAGCGTGTGCGGCGCGTTGTGCAGGAAGTCAGCTTCCTCGCCCACGATCCCCTGCAACGCCCGAGCAAACGCGTCCAGGGTCTCCTTGCTCTCAGTCTCCGTCGGCTCCACCATGATCGCCTCCGGGACGACCAGCGGGAAATACACCGTCGGCGCGTGATAGCCGAAGTCGAGGAGCCGCTTGCCGATGTCCATGGCGCTGATCTTGCGCGTGCGTTTCAGGGTCCGGGCACTGGCCACGAACTCGTGCATGCAGCGGTCGCCGTGGGGAACCTCGCAGATGTTCTTGACGAGCGCCAGCAGGTAGTTGGCATTGAGGACGGCGATCTCGGACACCTCGCGCAGGCCGCGGGCGCCCAGCGTGCGGATGTAGCAGTAGCCGCGCAGCAGGATGCCGACGTTGCCGAAGAAGCTGCGCACCCGGCCGATGGTCTTGGGCCGGTCGTAGTCCAGCCGATAGCTGTTGCCGTCATGCGTCACCACCGGCGCGGGCAGAAACGGCGCCAGGAACGAACGCACGGCGATCGGCCCCGAGCCAGGTCCGCCGGCGCCGTGCGGACCGGTGAAGGTCTTGTGCACGTTGTAGTGCATCATGTCGGCGCCGAAATCGCCAGGCCGGGTGATGCCCAGGATGGCGTTCATGTTGGCGCCGTCCAGGTACACCAGCCCACCCTTGTCGTGCAGCATGCGCGTGATGTCGGTGATCTGCGCGTCGAAGAGGCCGAGCGTGTTCGGGTTGGTGATCATGAACACGGCCGTGCGCTCGTCGAGCTTGGCCTTGAGGTCGTCGAGATCGACGAAGCCACGGGCGTTGCTCTTGACGGTGACGGCGTCGAAGCCGGCGATGGCGGCACTGGCCGGGTTGGTCCCGTGCGCGCTATCGGGGATGAGCACGCGCGTGCGCTTCTCGCCCTTGTCGCGGAAGGAGGCGGCCGCCACCAGCAGTGCGGTCAGTTCACCCTGGGCGCCGGCCGCCGGCTGCAGCGACACGGCATCCAGCCCGGCAATCTCCGCGAGGATCGTCTGCATCTCGAAGAGCATGCGCAGCATGCCCTGGCAGGAGGCGTCGCTCTGCAAGGGATGCAGGTTGGCCATGCCGCCCAGCGCCGCCATCCGTTCGTGCCGCTTGGGATTGTACTTCATCGTGCACGAACCCAGCGGATAGAAGTTGGTGTCGATCGACATGTTCCGCGCGGACAGATTGACGAAATGACGGATCAGGTCGATCTCGCCTACCTCCGGCAACGGCGGCGGCGCGTCCGCCACCGCTCCGGCCGGCAGCAGCTTGTCCTTCACCGGCACGTCACTCTCCGGCAGAAGGTGACAGCGCCGTTCCGGCTGGCTCAGCTCGAACAACAGGTCGGTTGATTGGTTGCTTGGCATCAAGATTTCCATTCTTCGTTTTTCATTCTTCGTTTTTCATTTTTCATTTCAGGCCGCAATGAAGAAATGAAGAATTGAAAACGAAGAATGAAGAATGAAAAATCACAAACGACCACAGCAGTTTTCAAGGTCTTGCTGAAAACTGAACACTGAAAACTGAACACTTATTGCGGACGTACCTTTTCCAGCGGAGTTTCCCACAAGAAGATGCGGTGCTCGCAGCCGCCGTTTGGGCTAAAGGTGATCTCGCGCTTGGGTCGGACGCCCTCCATGTTGAAATCGTGCGACACGATGCGGCAACCCGGTTTCAGCTTGTCGAGCTGCGGGATCAGCTTCACATTGAGCGCTGGCAAGAGATAGAGCGTGATGACGTCAGCCTTGCTCAGGTCCAGCTCAAAGACGTCGGCGTGCTTGATGGTCACCAGGTGCTTGACCTTGCCGTTGGCCACGGTCTCCAGCGATTCCTTGACGCGGACCGGATTGATGTCGAAGCCCCAGGCGCGGACGCCGTACTTCTTGGCCGCCGCCACGGGGATCCGGCCATCGCCGCAACCGAGGTCATAGACGATCTCCCCCGGCCGAACGTCGGCCATCTCCAGCATCTTGTTGACCACCTCGTATGGGGTAGGCACGAAGATGACATCCGGCTCGCGATTGGGGACCTTGTCCTGGGCCGTCGTCAACGGCTGCAATGCGATGAAGGAGACGATGATGGCCGTCAAGCACGGCCGCGTCAGTCGGTTAGTGCACATTGCGGTACTCCGTGGTTGGTGACTCCTGGACCGTCGAACGCGACATGAAGTACAGCGGCAGGCCCAGCAGCAGCGGCACCCAGCCGATGAAGGAAACATACTTCGCGTAGATCATGGCAGAATACATGCCATAGATCGAGGTCGCGCAGAAGATCATGGGCAGCAGAGGATACCAGGGCGCGCGCAGCTGAAATGGCCGGTGGATCCCTTGATCCTTGGCCCGCAACGCGAAGACCGACAGGCCGGTGAGCAAGAAGAACAGCCAGAACACCGGGGCCGTGCCGGCAAACAACGTGTCAAAGCCGCCGAAGTACGTGGCCCATGGAATCTTCGGCAGCCCGATGCTGGTGGCGACCGTGTCGATCACATCCCGTCCTTCCTGCAACCCGACCAGGAAGATCATGGCCAGCGTGATGAGCATGTGCATCAGCAGCGACCAGATGGGCGCGTGAAAGCGCGGATGCCAGCGGCCCAGCAAGGAAAACACGCTGTGCTCCGAGCCCAGCGACGAATAGACACGCGAACCGGTGAAGATGAGCCCGTTCATTGCGCCCAGGGCCGAAACCATGACCAGGACGGAAATCGCCTTGGCGCCGGAGGCTCCCACGGCCGCCTCCATCGCCTTGGAAGCGATGGTCGGATGCAACTGTCTGGCCTCCGCGAAGCCGAGGATCAGGATGTACGCCGCATTGACCGCCAGATAGATGATGGTGATGCCGATCGTGCTGAGAATGAGCGCGCGGGCGATCTGCCGGCTGTCACGCATGTCGGCGGCGACAAAGGCTGCGTCGTTCCAGCCGCCGTAAGCGTAAAGCACCAGGATGACCGCTACCCCAAGGCTCTTGTCGGCGGGCAGCGTGTAGCCGCCCGTCCAGCCGCTCGTGCTGCCGTACAGTAGACCCACGACCACGATGGCCGCAAAACCGAACATCTTGACAATCACCAGGACATTCTGCACCACCTTGCCGAAGACCACGCCAAAGAAGTTCATGACCGACAGCACGACGACCGCCACGATGCCGGACAGGGCGGCGAAGTGCGCCCGGTCGGCTTCCTCGACATTGACGAGGCCCGCCAGGTAGTCGCCGAAGATGAAGGCCATCATGCCGGTGCTGCCCGTCAGGATGACGACGAGCTGAGCCCAGCCGAACAGGAAGCCGACCGGCTTGCCGAAGGCCCGCGTGAGATACACATAGTCGCCGCCGGAACGCGGATAGGTCGTCGCCAGTTCCGCGTAGCACAGCGCTCCCACGAGCGCCAGCACGCCGCAGCCGAACCAGACCGCCATCGCGACCCAGGTGCCCGAGACGTTCTCGAAGATCAGGTTGGGCGTCTTGAAGATGCTCGAGCCGGTGACGATGCCGACGATGATGCACACCGCGTCCCACATGCCCAGCTTCTCGTGCGCTGGCGCGGCCGATACCTTGCTCTGTTCATTCATGAGGGACACGATCTCCCGTTGGCGGATGGTGCGGACGTTGCTTTTCTACGGGAGCGAGGCCACGATGGTCAGGTCACGGCCGAAAGCCGCCGCACTTCTACTGCGTTTTTCGCCTCTCCGCAACGCGTGTTCGGTCAATTCCCTACAACGCCACAGGCAGTTGTTTACGGAGAATCACCATGCCAGCCGCCAGCGCCGCCAGCGCCGCCAGCGTCAACGTCGCCAGCGATGTCCTCGTGCCGATGCGCGACGCCGTGCGCCTGGCCGCGACCCTGTTCCGGCCTGCGACTGGCACGCGCTGGCCCTGCCTGGTCAACTACATGCCTTATCACAAGGACGGCCGGGGCGGGTTGTGGTATGAGTCGATCCATCGGCACTTCGCCGAGCGCGGCTTCGCGACGCTGGTCATCGACTTTCGCGGGCTGGGTTGCTCGGAGGGCGTCAACAATGTCCCGTTCGACGCGCAGGAAGGGCTCGACGGGCATGACGCCGTGGAGTGGGCCGCCGCCCAGCCGTGGTGCGACGGCAACGTCGGCATGTGGGGCACCTCCTACGGCGGCATCACGGCGCTGAAGGCCGCCGCGCAACGGCCGCCGCACTTGAAAGCCATCGTCCCCATCCACGCCACCACCGACAACTATCTCGATTTCCTGCTGCTGGGCGGCTGCCGCAACGGCTTCTGGCCGAACGGCGACTGGGGCCCGCGCATGATCGGCTACAACTTCACGCCCCCCTTGGCGCCCGATCCCGATGGCCGGCTCGCCAGGCTCTGGGCCGAACGCCTCGACAGGTCGCAACCCTGGTGCCTGGAATGGTACGACAGCGTCAACGAAGCGGAGCGCTGGGCCGGACGCGCGATTCCCGTCGAGAAGATCGCCGCGGCGACGCTGGCCGTGTGCGGCTGGAAGGATTTCTATGTCGAGGGGACACTGGAGTATTTCGCACGCATGTCGTGCGCGAAGAAGCTGCTCATGGGCCCGTGGAAGCATGTCTTCCCCAATCAGTCACCCGTCGATCCGGTGAACTTGCTCGAGATGATGGTCGGCTGGTGGGACCGCTGGCTGCGCGGCACAAACAACGGCGTTGAAACCGGGCCGTCGATGACGCTGTTCGTGCAAGGCAGCGGCGTCTGGCGGCACGAACAGGCCTGGCCGCCACGCCGCAACCAGGCGTGTGTCCTCTATCTTCTCCCTGGCTGTCTTCAGCAGGACCCGGGCACGGGCCGGCAGGAGCTTCGCTATCGCTACGATCCGACGGTCGGTCTCGACTCCATCGGCTTCGACCCGTGGACCAGCGCTGTCGTCGACCAGGGCGATCACAACGGCGACGATGCCCGATCGTTATGCTTCACGACGGAAGCGTTGACGGACGACTGGGAGCTGACCGGCCAAGGGCACGTGACGCTGCCGGTGCGCCCCTCGATCGCCGGCCTGAACTTCGTCGCCAAGCTGTGCGACGTGCATCCCGACGGCCGTTCGCGGCTGGTGACCATGGGCTGGAGTCCGGATGCCGGTACGGCTGTTGACGTGGTGCGCGAGGTCAAGATCGCGCTTCGTGCCACGTCGCACCATTTCGCAGCGGGGCATCGCATTCGGCTTGTCATCGCCCTGGCGGATTTTCCAAGGCTGTGGCCGACGCCCACGGCGGCGGAAGTCACCGTGCTGCTGTCGGCCGCTGCGAGATTGTCGCTGCCACGCACGCCGCCGCAAGTGCCCGCCCTGCCGGCTAAGTTTCCAGCGGCCGGGCCGAACCTGAAGTCGCCGTTCGAACTGGAATCGAGCCAGCGCTGGCAAGTGTCGCGCGAGCTAACGGCGCAAGCGGCAGCGCTGGAGAGCCACAGCCGCAGCCGTTACCAGCTCCGCGACGGCGGCGTCATCACCTATGACCACGAGTACCGTGCCCATGTGTCGGCGCAGGACCCCGCCGGCACGGCCATCACCATCCGCTCCGATGTCGAGGTTGCACAACCCGCTCGGCAGGCCGCGGGCGCGACCGTTCGCGTCCACTCTGTCAGCACCTTCACGCCCTCAGCCGTGGCAATCGCTGTCGAGATCGAGCAGGACGGCAAGAAGATCTTTCACAAAACCTGGCAGAAGCGGTGGAACGAATCCTGACTGGCAGGTGGGAATCGTTGACATGCTTGATCGAATCGGTCAGCATATAGACAGGAAATGACTTAGTATCTCAACAATGCGCGTGGAGGACAACATGGATCCGCGAACATACACAGTCAATCGCGCGTGTATTCCGATGAGTGAGCTGGCAAAGTACCGAGGACAATGGGTAGCGTTCAGCCTCGATGGTCGCCGTATCATCGCGGGGAACGATGATCTGGCTGTGCTGGACCGGCTGATCGTCGCGGCGGGAGAAAAGCCAGAGCATGTCGCTCTTGAAAGAATCGAATTCGAGCAAGAAGGCTGCCTCGGTGGAGCGGAGTTGCTTTGATGATCCAGTTTCCATATCAGCATGAGCCGCTCGCCGGTCCGCCGCCTCCGTCACTCTCGCCGCAGTTGGTTCGCTGGCGGCCGCTGATTCCGGTAACCATTATCGTCAACTCCAGCCAAAGGTTTTTCCCGCGGGCTCTGCTCGATCCAGGGGCGGACGATACGGTTTTTCCGCTGTCACTCGCAGTTTCCATGGGTGTGGCCTTGCGCGGCTCGTCAACGCACAGTCTGCGCTGGCGTGGCCAAAGCCATCCGTTGCGCTTCGGCGACGTCGAACTGGAGCTCTGCGATGGTCAGGCGGCCTGGCGCTGGTCGGCAATCATTGGCTTTTCCTCGGCCCCGATCCGGTATCCCATCCTTGGCTATTGCGGTTGCCTGCGACACTTCGATGCTCGCTTTCGCGGTGAGGATCGCATAATTGAACTGGAGACAACTCCCTCGTATCCCGGTACAAGAGGCTAAGATGTCCCGAACGGAACCCAACTGTTGCCGTTGGACAAAGTAAACTCAAACCTCAAATCAAGCGAGCGACATGCAATGCGCCAGCTCACGCTCCTTCTCTTTGTGACGCTTGCTTTGCCGATCGACATCGGGGCCGATGACGATGCACCCATCGACCTGATTCTGCACAACGCCAGGATTGTCACCGTCGATGCCAGGTTCAGCATTGCCAGGGCTCTGGCCATCCGTGGCGAGCGCATCGCCGTTGTGGGCGACGACAAGGCCATCCTGGCCCTGAAAGGGGCGAAGACACGCGTCGTCGATCTCGCCGGCCGCATGGTGCTGCCCGGCCTGTACGACAGCCATGTCCATCCCACGTCGGCCGCCACCAGCGAACTGACCGAGCCGATTCCGGTGCTGCGCTCGCTCGCCGATGTCTTCACGCACATCGAGGAGAAGACGCGCGTACTGCCCGAAGGCAAGTGGATCGTTCTGCGTTTCGCGTTTCCGACGCGCCTGCAGGAGGGACGATTTCCGACGCGCGCGGAGCTGGACAGGGTGGCGCCCAAGCATCCGGTCCTCTACAACGCCGGTCCCGCCAGTATCGTCAACAGCATGGGCCTCAAGGTTTCCGGCATCGGCCGCGACACGCCCAATCCCGCGAACGGCGTCGTCGTCCGTGACCCGAAAACCGGCGAGGCAACGGGGATGCTCCGCAACGCTTCCGGGCTGCTGAAGGGTCTGCCCGGCGGCGGCGCCGCCGGCTTCGATGCACGCCGCGACGCCGTCAAGAAGCTGTTCGCACGCTACAACGCCCACGGCATCACCAGCGTCGCCGATCGCAACGGCAGCCGCGACGGCCTCGATCTTTATCAATCGCTGCTAGATCGCCAGGAACTGACCGTGCGCCTCAACGTTTCCCGCGGCGTCAGTCCCTATGGCAGCCGCGAGGAGATTGCCCGCCGGCTCGATGCCTTGCCCGGCAAGGACAGGAAAGGCGGGCCCACGGGGACCGGCGGCGTCTGGATTCGCATCGGCCCGATCAAGTTCTTCCTCGACGGCGGCATGCTCAACGGCACCGCGTACATGCGCACACCCTGGCCGAAGGGGCCGACCTACCAGATCATCGAGGACGATTACCGCGGCCTCCTGTTCGTCGAGCCGGACCAGGTCAAGATGGTCGTCGAAGAGGCGGTCCGGCGCGGCTGGCAGGTCACGGCACACACCGCCGGCGAGGCCGCCATGGATGTGCTCCTCGACGCTTACGACTTCGTCGATCGGCAAAAGCCCATCAAGGATCTGCGCCTGTGCATCACCCACGCCAACTTCCCGTCGCAGCGCAACCTGGAACGCTGTCGGCGGCTGGGCGTCTGCGCGGATGTCCAGCCCGCCTGGCTGTGGAAGGATGGCGACACGCTCAACCGCGTTCTGGACGACAAGCGCATGCGCTGGTTTCAGCCTTTCAAGAGCTGGCTGCAATACACGACCGTCGGCGGCGGCAGCGACCACATGATCAAGCTCGACCCCCTGGAGGCGACCAATCCCTGGGACCCGTGGCTGGGCATGTACGTGGCCGTTAGCCGCAAGACCGAGGGCGGCCGCGTCCATCGCCGCGATGAAAGGCTGACGCGCGAGCAGGCCCTGCGGCTCTACACCATCAACAACGCCTATCTCAACCGCGAGGAGCAGGACAAGGGCACGCTCGAACCAGGCAAGCTGGCCGACTTCATCGTCATCGACCGCGACTACTTGCGCTGTCCCGAAGACGACATTCGCCAGGTTCGCGTGCTGTCCACCTATGTCGGCGGAAAGAAGGTGTACGGGATAAAAATCAAGTAAGAGGCTGTCCGACAAGAGGTCAGATTCCGAGACGACTCGTTTCCGGGCACTGCCTGGGAACGAGGATCACAACCCCAGTTCCTTCAGCTGCTTCGCATCCACCGCCCCCGGCGCCCCGGTCATCAGGTCGCGCGCCTTCTGGTTCTTCGGGAAGGCGATGACGTCGCGGATGTTGCCGGTGCGGGCCAGCATCATGGCCCAGCGGTCGATGCCCAGGGCGATGCCGCCGTGCGGCGGAGCGCCGAACTTGAGCGCGTCGAGCAAGAAGCCGAAGCGTTCCTGGGCCTGCTCGCGGCTCATGCCCAGGACGCTGAACAGGCGCTGCTGCACATCCGGGTTGTGGATACGGATGCTGCCGCCGCCGCACTCGTAGCCGTTGATGACGAGGTCATACGCCTTGGCCCGCACCGAGCCGGGGTCGCTTTCCAGCTTCGCCAGGTCCTCGTCCATCGGCGCCGTGAACGGATGATGGTTCGCCGCCCAGCGATTCTCCTCCTCGTCCCGGATGAACGAGGGGAAATCGATGACCCAGGCGACCTTGTAGTCGAGCTTTTCCGGATCGATGAGCTTGAGGACGTTGGCCAGGTGAGCACGCAGGTTGCCCAGCGCCTGGCAGACGGTGTCCTCCTTGTCGGCGACGATGAGCAGCAAGTCGCCGGCCTTGGCGCTCAGGCGCTCGCGAAGCGCCTGCTGCACCGGCGCGGGCAGGAACTTCTCGATGGGCGAGGTGAACTTGTCGGCTTCGACCTTGATCCAGGCGAGCCCCTTGGCGTTGTAACGCTTGACGACTTCGCCCAGCTCGTCGAGACCCTTGCGCGAGAACTTGTCGGCGGCGGCGACGACGTTCAACCCACGCACCTTCCCCCCGGACTCCAGCGTGCCGCGGAATACCTGGAACTCGGTCTGCGCCGCCAGGTCGCTCAGCTCGGCGATCTCGAGGCCATAACGCAGGTCAGGCTTGTCATTGCCGTAGCGCAGCATGGCGTCAGCATAGCGCAGCCGCGGCAACGGCAGCGGGATGCTCACGCCCAGGCATTGCTGGAACACGGCCGAGGTCAGCCCCTCGATCACGGCGAACACGTCGTCCATCTCGACGAACGACATCTCCATGTCAAGCTGCGTGAACTCCGGCTGGCGGTCCGCGCGCAGGTCCTCGTCGCGCAGGCATCTGGCAATCTGAAAGTACTTGTCGTAGCCGGCCACCATGAGGAGCTGCTTGTAAAGCTGCGGCGACTGCGGCAGAGCGAACCAGCTCTTGGGAAACACCCGGCTGGGCACGAGATAATCGCGCGCCCCCTCCGGCGTGCTGCGGCCTAGAAGCGGCGTCTCGACCTCGAGAAAACCCTGCTGGTCGAGATGATCGCGGATGACCTTGCACAGCCGATGACGCATCATCAGCGTGCGCTGCAAGCTCGGCCGGCGCAGGTCCAGGTAGCGATACTGCAGGCGCAGGTCCTCGTTAGCCAGTTCCTGGGCGGCGAACTCCGTCACCTCGAACGGCGGTGTCGGGCAGCGGTTCAGGATCGTCAGCTCATGGGCCTTGACCTCGACAGCCCCGGTGGCGAGGTCCTTGTTCTCCTTGCCTTCGAGCCGCCGGCTGACCTGGCCACGGATCGAGACGACGAACTCGCTGCGCAGCTCCTGTGCCGCCTTCAAGAGTTCCACACGCTCCGACTCAAAGACGACCTGCGTGACGCCGTAGCGGTCGCGCAGGTCGATGAAGACGAGCCCGCCCTGGTTGCGATACGTGTTCACCCAGCCGTTGAGCACGACCGCCTGACCGGCATGCTCCGCGCGCAGTTCGCCACAGGTATGAGTCCGCTGCCAGCTTGCCATGCATCTGTCCCTTGCAAATCAGGAGTCGGGAGTCTCGCAGGTTATAGTTATAGGGACAGATGGCCGAAACCCAGGTTCGGCGGCAGGCGAGCCGGGAGCGTGAGCGACCGGAGGAGGGGCGATCATTCATGGCTGATCGAGATCTCACCGACTCACTCATCGACGCGGCGAGCAATATCAACCTCGCGCGTGTCCGAGAGTTGCTTGCCCGTGGGGCCGATCCTAACGCGGAGGGTAATTGGTGCCGAACAGCGCTTCCGCTCGCGGTTCGGAACGCACATAAGAACGAGAGCATCGCAATCTTGATCGTCGAGGCGCTGTTGGCGTCCGGGGCAGACATCAACGCGTCACCGGGCGATTGCCTCAGTCCGGTTCGATATGCTGCCATTCATGGCTACATGGATCTCCTTCGTTTTTTGATTTCGAAAGGCGCCGATCCCAATGATCGGGATCCGAATGGGCAAACTCTCATCACACTGCTTGAGACAACTCCGGACCTCAAACGCCGTTGCCGTCGTATCGTCAAGATTCTTGAAAAGGCTGGTGGCGTAAGAAGTTAAGGCCCGCCGAGTCACGCTCACCCCTCGGGGTTATCCAGCAACTCTTGCAACCGACTACCCAACTCCGCCGGCAGCCGGCTGACCCATGAGCCATCCACCAGGCCAACGGCGATGAAATCGCGGATGTGCGTGCGGTCCTTGTCACGAAACGAAGTGAGCTTCATGCGCACGAGCGCATCCAGGTTCAGCACCATGCACGTTGGTGTCGGCTTGGACTCATCGACATCCGGCGCCGGCGTGGCATACTCCTTGCGAACCTTCTCGCCGGCGAAGACGATGTGGACAGCGTCGCGGGCCTTCGCATTCGGGCCGTCCAGGAACATGTCGATGCCGGACGAATGGCGATAGACGAAGCCGGCCGGGGCCATTGCTGCCTTGGCCCGTTCGAGATCGGCGCGGCGGAGGAGAATGTCCACATCCTGCGTGTTGCGGACGGCCGCCTCATCCACCTCGCTCACCCAGGCGGCGACGGCATTGCCGCCGGCCACCGCGTAAGGGATGCCCGCTTGTTCGAGGGCGCGGCAAGCGCGGCGCAGGCGGTCGCGGACCTTCTCCACGGCGGTCACCATCCTCTCCCAGGCCTGCGCGCTGACGACGTGGCTGTTCATCGCTGCTCACGATAACGGGCGGCGGCGCGGCACGCAAGAGGGGAACGGCGAGATGATGACAGGCACAGCCGCAGAAGAAGCATTCTGCTCCCCTCTCCCTCCCGGCTGAATATTACGCACAAATGTTCAGTCGAGCGATGACGTGGTGCGAGAGAGCGTCCGCAGCATAGTTTTATGGATCTTCCGAGCCGAGCGTCTTGTTGTCCTTGAAAACGTGGACATGCTTTGCACCCTTGAAGTTAGCAAAACACAGGCTTCGAGGGGAAAGACATGTCCACCAGCTTACTGTATCAGGCGTTGGGC
>VGYC01000046.1 GCA_016873095.1 Planctomycetota bacterium
CCAACAATGCCGCCGAGCAAGCGCTGCGGCACGCGGTCATCTGGCGGAAGCTCTCGTTCGGCACGCAATCAGCGTCCGGCAGTCAGTTCGTCGAGCGACTGCTGACTGTCATCGAAACCTGCCGCCGCCAATCCTGCAACGTCTTCGACTGGCTTGTCGAGGCAGTCCAAGCCCACCACAATCAACAAAGGGCAATATCTCTATTGCCCGCGCCGTGAACCAATACCTAGTTTGGGAGTTCAAGTGTCGCATACCATCGATTGCCAGGGGAAGACGACTCGCGAGATCAACACGCTGCTGCGGCAGGCGATCGCGGCCGGGCACAAGGAGGTGCGCGTCCTGAACACCGAGGCGCGGCACAACCTGGGCGTGGCCCTGCTGCAACCGGTCCACGTCGTCTTCGACGGCAGCGTCGGCTACTACTGCGGCGGCATGATGGATGGCGCCAGCGTCGAGGTGAAGGGCAGTGCCGGCTGGGGCACGGGGGAATCGATGATGGGCGGCAGCATCGTCATCGCCGGCAACGCGGGCTCCGGCCTGGCCGCCTCCATCCGCGGCGGCACGGTGGTGGTGAAAGGCGACGCCGCGGCCCGCGCCGGCGTGTCCATGAAGGGGGGCACGCTGCTGATCGGCGGCAACTGCGGCAGCATGGCCGGCTTCATGATGCAGAAGGGCGCCATCGTCATCTGCGGCAACGTCGCCGACGCCGTCGCCGACTCGATGTACGAGGGCACGGTCTACGTCGCCGGCCAGGTCGCCAACCTCGGCCACGATGCCGTCTACGCCGACGTCAGCGACGACGACAAGACGTTTCTCGACCAGCTGCTGGCCACCTACAAGGTGCCGTGCGCCGGGACGTTTCGCAAGATCGTCTCCGGGCGCAAGCTGTGGAACTTCGACAAGAAGGACCTGGAGGTGTGGAAGGCGGCGCTGTGAGGAAAACATGGATAACATTCTGGATGAGACGCCCATTCATCGAATCGGCGGGGGCAATGTCGAGAACCTGAACTTGAAACCGGCCGAAAAAAGTCTCGATCCTCCCGGATGATCGACGTTACGAGATGGCACGGCCTCGGAAGCTGCACAAGCAATGCGCAAGCATTTTCCGCGAATGGCGCCTCTGGGCAATACGACAGTTGGCTCGACGACAGCGGTAAGGATCCGTGAGGCAGGGCTTGATGTTATAATGAACCCGACTCCGCGGTTTCCGCAACACGCGCGGTTGGTGCATCCGGACGGCGTTGATGGGTTCTCGCTGGAAAACCTGGAGAGACTGGCTAGATGTTTTGAGAACGAGACGGGTTTATAGCATGGATACGCTTTCTCTCAACAAGCGGTATTGCCTCAAGCTGGCCGACGGTCGCTCGCTTGGGCACGTCGTCATCGAGCGCTTCGTCGACTCCTGGGCGGAAGGGCCATTCGCTCCGGATAGCGACTTTGCGCCGCTCCGAGAGCTTTTCAAGAAAGAGGCGGAACTGCGGCACGACCAGGTCATTCCCCTCTGGGAGGAGGCGGCGGATGAGATCGCCGCGCTGGGGATCGAGGTAATCGAGGAGGGCAATGGTCAATCTACCGGTCGCTTTCGCGTCTTCATCGAAGACGATGAAGCCATCTTGGGGCCGGTCTAGTCCTGCGGCCTCGCATCACCATGAAAACAATGGCTTACTTTAGTTTGTTCTTGTTCACTTCGTTGGCCTGCCGCGAGCGCCAGCCGACCGAGCATTCCGAGCAGATTGGTCCGGTGCACGTACGACATGCGTTTAGTTCAAAGAGCGTTCACCCGTGGAAAGTCGATATGTGGCTAGATGCCACATTGTATCGTGTTGGAGAGCCAATAGAAGTGGGGTTTCGAGCTACGCCACTCAAACCAAACGAGCGGTGGCACCGACCAGCAACCAAAGCCTCGTTGACAATTACTCCCGCAAGCGGAGGTAAACCCAGAAACATATCGCAGATTGTTGAATTGCAGGAGTGCCAGGCCTTGCCGGCGGGAAGAGAAATCATTTATAGCGAGATTCTTGATTTTCCTCCCAAGGAGTTCTGCTGGCAAGCAACACTCGAAGATGTGTTTCATTCCAGCTGGCGCCGCAATGGCAAATATCTCGATCCAGATCGATATGCGATGGACGCGGAGATAGCGCTGGGCGAAACCAAGGTGAAGTTCAAGAGGATCCATGTCGACGTAGAGATTCGGAAGCCGCACCGCTGAATTACTTCGGATACTTACCCAGTTCATAGAATCCCTTTCTCCGCGCCGCGGCAAAGCGTCCGGCGGCGGACGAATGCCGCGACCAGGTATCGGCGCCGTAACTGCCTATTTTTCAAGCGGTTGTGCGCATGTCCGCGCAGCGGCTTGCCCGGCCCAGGATGCGCCGAGGGGGTATGTGTCGGTATCTGGACGAATCCTGGACGAATTTTTCGACCGGCTGGAAAAAGGTTCGCGCGAATCCGAAGTTTTTTGACAAGGTGCAACCACGTGGCTTCCGACTCGAAACCGACCGCATCCGCCAATGGCCAGCCCGCTCCGCCGGAGCATCGCGTCACCAGCGGCACCTACACGCCGGGGATCATCGAGGACATCCACATCAAGGCGGAACTGGGCCGTTACCGCATCCGCGGCTTCGGTGTGCTGCGGCCACGGACGTGGGCGACCTTCGATGACCTGACGTTCATTCCCTGCGGGCTGTCGCGCATCCCGCTGGAGGGTTATCGCGAGGCCTGCTCGACGAAGACCGTGCTGGGCACGCGCTTCGCCAAGAAGCCGGTCGAGCTGGACATTCCGGTGATGGTGACGGGCATGAGCTTCGGGGCACTGTCGTTCAACGCCAAGGTGGCGCTGGCTCGCGGGGCTCGCCTGGCCGGCACGTCGACAACGACCGGCGACGGCGGCATGCTCCCCGCCGAGCGTGAGAATTCGAAGACGCTTATCTACGAAGTCCTGCCCAGCCGTTACGGCATCAACGTGCATCATCTGCTGCAGGCGGACGCCATCGAGCTGACCATCGGCCAGGGGGCGAAGCCGGGCACCGGCGGGCTGCTGCTCGGCTCGAAGGTGTCGGCCGAGATCGCCAAGATCCGCGACCTGCCGCCGGGCGTCGATCAGCGGAGTCCGGCCCGGCATCCGGATTTTCTCGGGCCGGACGATCTGATTCTCAAGATCGAGGAGCTGCGCGAGGCGACTGACTGGAAGGTGCCGATCTTCGTCAAGCTGGGGGCGGCCCGGACGTACGACGATGTCAAGCTGGCCGCCAAGGCGGGCGCGGATGTCGTCGTCGTCGATGGCATGGAAGGCGGCACCGGCGCCTCGCCCGATCTGCTGCAAGAGCACACGGGCATCCCGACGCTGGCGGCCGTTTGCGAGGCGCGCGCCGCCCTGGAGGAGATGAAGCTCTACGGCACGGTGCAGCTCATCATCGCCGGCGGCATCCGCCACGGCAGCGACGCCGCCAAGGCCATCGCGCTGGGGGCCGATGCGGTCTACGTCGGCACCGGCGCCCTGATGGCGCTCAACTGCAACAAGCCGCTCTATGTCGATGATTATCACGCCATCGGGGCCGAGCCGTATGCCTGCCATCACTGCCACACGGGCCGATGCCCGGTCGGGATCACGACGCAGGATCCGGAGTTGATGAAACGGCTGGACATCGACGAGGGGGCCGAGCGCGTCAGCAACTGGTTCCACGCGATCACGGCCGAGGTGCAGATCCTCGCCCGTGCCTGCGGCAAGCGCGACATCCACGACCTGGAACCGGAGGATATGCGTGCCTTGACCATGGAGGCGTCCATGATCGCCGGCATTCCGCTGGCGGGAACGAACGTGGTCTTCGGCGGCGGACCGGGGTGGAAGAAGTCCAGTCATTAGGGACGTTGGCTATTCACCCTCCATTTCGAGGCCAGATCATACCAGACCGGGAAGCGGGGCGATTGCAAAGATCGCCGCGGCACATTTCCCATTTGCAGTTTTGAAACCTAGACTTGAGAGCCGGAGACTGGCCAGGCGCGGCGGCGTCAGCGTAGATGCTGCTGCGCCGATCAAGCGTTGTTCGACAGGGGCCCTTGCAACATGCCAAGTGCGGGCGTTGACAATCCAGATGCGGGCGTGACCCAGACTCTTCATCTGATGGAGGAGATGAGTGGGTATCTGGAATCGGCCGAGAATCCCGGCGACTTCTATCAGGACTTCCTGACCAGGCTGCTGGCAGCGACGGGCGGCCTGAGCGGCGCCCTGTGGGAGCGAACGCCTCAAGGCGGCTTTGAGCTTCAGGCGCAAATCCATCTCGCCGAGTTCGGGCTGGATGAGGTTCTGCGCGGCTGGGAAGGCCTGGCGGAGATCCTGCACAAGGCGGCCCAGAAAGGCAGACCGCTCTGGATCCCGGCGCGCGGCGATGCCGAAAGCGGTAGATCGAAGTCATCCGACACCAATCCAAGTTCTCACGCCCTTCTGCTCTGTCCTATCCTGGTCGACAAGCAGGCGGAAGGCCTGGTGGGAATCTGGCTACAGCCGAATTCAAGCCGGGAAGCTAGGGCCGGCATCGCGCGGCTGGCCATGAACTTCTCCGGCTTTGCCGCAGCATTCATTCACAAGACGCAATGGAAAGCGCTGGTCAAGCAGAAGCGACTCTGGGGGCAACTGGAGAGTTTCACACGCCAGATTCACGCCAGCCTGGATCCTCATACGGTGAGCCAGCTGGTGGCCAATGAGGGGCGTCGCTTGCTGGAATGCGACCAGGTTGGCGTCGCCCTGCGCTGGGGCAAGAAGACCAGCATGGAAGCGGTGAGCGGCAGCCTGGCCATCGATCAGCGCAGCCGGCTCGTTCAGGCCATGCAGGAGTTATGCGATGCCGTCATGACCTGGGGTGAAAAGCTCACCTACCAGGGCACGCGAGACGCTGCCCTGCCGCCGCGTGTCCTGCAAGGCCTGGATGACTATCTGGTCCACAGCCATTCGCGATTGCTGCTGGTTCTGCCCTTGCGAGTGCCCGGAGAGAAAGACAATGCCGGCTCTTGCGTCGCGGCACTGCTTGCCGAGTCACACGATCCAGCGGCGGCGGTGGATTCGCTGCAAAGTCGGCTCGACGTCCTGGCAGGCCACATCGCCACGGCCATCGGCAACGCCGTGCATTTCCAGCAGCTGCCGCTGCGCTGGCTGACACGTCCGTTGCTCAAGCTCAAGCAAGGGATTTGCGCTCGCAAGGGAATCAAGACGGCGTTGCTGGCCGCGCTTGTCCTGCTCGTCGTCGGCCTTTTCTGGTTTGTCCAGGTGCCTTTGCGCATGGAAGCCCAGGGACAGCTGCTGCCCAGGCACCGGCAGATGGTATTCTCGCCGCTGAGCGGCAAGATCGTCGAGATCAAGGCACAGAATGGAGACGTGGTAGGAAAGGGTCAGGAGTTGCTGTTCCTGGAGGATCTGGAAACTCAGCTCCAGGTAGATCAGCTCGGACTGAAGATCAATCTGGCGGAAAAGCGCCTGGCGCTGTTGCACGAACAGCTCAACCGAAGGCTCAGCCCGGAAGAGCGCAACACGCTCACGTGGGAAAGGCTCAGCCAGGAATACGAGCTGCGCAAGGCTTTGGTGGAGCGCGACATCGTCTTGCAGGGAAGCCGAAGCCCGCGACGGACGCCGGTGCTGGCACCCCTGGACGGCAAGGTCGTCACATTCGACGCCCAGGAGCAGCTTCTCGGCAAGCTCGTGAAGCCCAGCGATCCACTGCTTCGAGTGGTCCGCAGCAACGGTCCATGGGAAATCGAGCTGCAGATTCCCGAAGGCAGCATCGCCGCCATCCGCGAGGCCCTCGAGTCCTCGGCACAGGGCTTCCTGACCGTGGACTTGCTGCTGGCCAGTCAACCGCATCGAACCTATCAGGGCCGGCTCTATCGTGAAGGTCTCGGAGGCGAGACCAGCGTCAAGGAGAACGCCGTGGTCCTGCCGGCGCGAGCCCAGATCGCCAGCACGGACCTCATCGCGCAACTGAAAAACCTGCCCGTCGGCGTCGAGGTTCGCGCCAAGGTCAATTGCGGTCCGCAGGCGCTGGGTTACGTGCTGTTTTACGAGCTCTGGGAGTTCATCTACGAACGACTGATTTTCTGAGAGGCTGTCCGAAAAGGGGTCAGACCCCCTGCGTTTCGGGTTGGGCAAGGGGTCTGACCCCTTTTCGGACAGCCTCTGAGACGTGGCAACTCCAGAATGGTTTCGGGGAACGCGTCCTGTTGCCGGATTTTAACTGGTGTGTTGGGGTGGAAGATGCAACGTGCATTGCTGCTGGCGGCCGGTGGGCGGGTTTTCTGGGGCTTGCTGTTCTGGTGGAATCATTCAGGGAACAGCCAGGCCAATCAACCGGCCCTGTTTCCGGGTCCGTCGTCCGGCACGGAGAACGATAAAGCATCATCAAGCTTCACGCCCTCGGTTGCCACGTCATCCACTGCTGCGATGCCCAGGTACTCCGGGAATGACCAGGTCCTGTATGATCCGATCGTCGTGGCGCCGTGCCATTTGACTCCCGTCCAGGAGCAGGAAGTTTCGAGTCAAGTTGACGGCGTCTTTGCCGAGATCCTTGCCGGACTTGGGCAGCAGGTGAGCAAGGGGGAAATCCTCGGCCGGCTCGATGATCGCCAGGTGCGGGCCCAGGTGGACCTTCTGGAAATCAAGGCGACCAGCAAGGCTGCCGAGCTCATTGCCAAGGCCCAGTATGATGAGGCCAACTCCAAGGTCCAGTTCGCCATCCGCGCCAATCAATCCGGCCTGAACTCGGTTCCCGAGCTGGAATACAAGGGCTACCTGTTCCAGCGCGAACGGTTCGCCCAGGAAGTGAAGAAGGCCCAGGAAGACCGGCAAGAGGCTCGCAAGGAGCTGGAGAAAACGCTGGTGCAGTTGCGACTGCACAAGATCGCCAGCGGGCTCAAGGGAGAGATTGTCAAGGTCTACAAGCAGCCAGGCGAGGCCGTCAAGCAGGCGGAGCCGCTGTTCCGGGTGGCCGACTACAACCGCCTGCGGATCGAGGGCCTCTGCAAGGTCCATCAGGCCGACCTGCTTCGAGTTGGCATGCGAGCCCTGCTGGAGCCCGAGATTCGCGGCGAACAGTTGACGGAACTCTCCGGACATACCGGTGCGGTCACGTCGCTGGCCGTGCTCGAAAGCGGGCAACTGCTGGCTTCATCGAGCGAGGACCGTACCGTCATTCTCTGGCAATGGCCCCAGGGCAAGCGCCAGGCATTGCTGTCCCACCCCGCAGAAGTCAATGCTCTGGCCTGGTCGCCGATCAGCACGGCCAGGAATGGGGCCTGGTTGCTGTCCGGCTGCACGGATGGTCAGGGCAGGCTATGGTGGATTTCCTCAGCGGGCCATGGCGAGACGCCCTTGCCACTGGAACTCACGCATGAAGGCCCGATTCGCTGCGTGGCCTTCGATCGAACTGGAACGCTCTGTGCCACCGGTGGGGATGACAAGCGCATCGGCATCTGGGAAGTTGCGAGCCGCAAGCACCTTTACTGGCTGAGTCCGGAGGACGGGCCGGCCCACAATGGAGCGATCACCAGCCTGAACTTCACTCCCGACGGGCGGCTGGTCTCCGCGGGCCGAGATAACACTCTGAAGGTCTGGAGCCTGACTTCCAGCGGAGGCAAGCTGATCGGCCTCCGACCAGGCCGCACGGGCGAGGTGACACAGCTCGGCATCAGTCCCGACGGTAACGAGCTACTCTTTGATCATGGAGAGGAACTGCGCATCCTGGACAGCAAGGATTTTGCCAATCGCGGTACGATCTGGAGCCGCCGGCAGGGACGCTTCCACGGCCTGGCCCAGTACTCGCCAACCGGGAGGCTGATCCTGGCGTCGGCGAATAACGGCCGGCTGCAGTTGTGGAAGGTTCCCGCCAGCCCGGCAACGATCGCGTTCTTTCGCCACGGCTATGCCCATGGACTCGATCGCGCCACGTTGCTGAATCTTGTGCCCAGCCCGGCCGGGCTCGCGAGCCCGGGGAACGCAGCGACGCCACGTCTGTGGAGCTTGCACGGGTTCGAGGTCCGCCATTATCTCGCCCCCGGAGTCTCGGTGACACAAAGCGCCGCCTTCGCTCCCGACGAACGCGTCTTCTTTTCCGTGGGGAGCGACAAGTTGATCCGCGCCTGGGCCATTCCGGCACCGGAACACTGGCAGCAGCCGCTCGAGGCCCAGATCACCTTTGTCGGCAGCCAGCTGGAACGTGGCACGTACATGGTGCGCATTCGTGCGGAGATGGACAACCCTCAGGAGCCGTCCCGACGGCTGCGCTCGGGAACCCAGGCCATCCTGCGCTTGTATCCGGAAACCAAGCCGAGCCCTTGAGGAATCTGCCTTGGCCGACAAGAGCCATTCTCTGGACAGGCGAAAACAGGTCCGCGTCCGCCTGCGCGCCAGTCTGCTGATCACGGCACAGACGGACTCCGTCTCCACGTACCATGTGGTGCACGACCCGATCAGTCGCCGCAACTTCCGCTGCGAGGACGACCAGCGTTTTGCGATGGGGCTGATGGACGGCAAGCACTCCCTGGACGAGATTCAGCGAGCTTACGAGGAGAAATACCGGCCCAGACGACTGTCCCTGGAGGAGCTGGAGGCGTTCGCTGCCCGTCTTCTGGAGGATGGGCTGGCCGAGAACGAGTCGCCGCTGGCCGGCCGGCTGGTGCTGGCCCGGGAGAAGAAGCGGCGCCGGCAGCAGCTCTGGCGCAACCTGTCCAGCGTGCTGTTCTTCCGCATCCCGCTCATCGATCCCGGTCCAGCGCTGGACCGATTCCAGGGACGCGCCCGTCTGCTGTGCAGTTACTGGTTCCTGGCGCTGAGCCTGATCGTCTGGCTGGGAGCGCTGCTGTTGCTGGCCGGCAACTGGAACGAGTTCATCGCTCGACTGCCCGGCTACCAGGAGTTTTTCAGCTTCCGCTTCCTTTTCTACTTCTGGCTGACGCTGGGCCTGGCCAAGATCTGCCACGAACTGGGTCATGCCCTGTGTTGCAAGGCCATGGGGGCATCGTTGGCCAGGGCGATGCGCTGATCGCGGTCCAGGATCAGCACTCCGGGGCGGTGACAAAGCGCAAGTGAATGAAGCACCCAGTTCCCGCCAGTCACGGTGACGAACTGTGCGATATTCCAGTTCAAGGAGGGTTTTCCGCCGCTGTTACCGGTCACGGGCTTCTCGCGGTTCGGCTTTAGCCGTCGGGTAAAGGCCTGACATTGTCATGTCAACTGGGGCATCTACGGCCAGCGCTTCAACGCGGCGGGCGTCGCCCAGGGCAGCGAGTTCCTCGTCAACACCGTGACTGCCGGCGCGCAAACCACCTTGATCATTCTAGCAAGCCCGGCTTTTCGAATCTGATTTAGTAATGTCGCTTCCGACTCGACGCGGAAAAGTTGATCAGGGCTGGGAAGCGTCAACTGGACCTCGTCGTCGTTCTTCCACGGCCTTGGCAGCGGCAGTTCCTCGGTCGCCGGATCTAGTTTCTTGTCGGGCAGCATTCGTGTGGGCGTGGGAACGCCCAGAACCGATTGACGTTGCGCCTCGCCGTTCTGAGGCCAGATGAAGTGGAGCAGCACTCCTAGGACCACGGCATGTGTATGAATGTTCATATCGTGGCGCGAGGTAGATCGAAAAATGAGAAAATCGGGAATCAGCGTGGCGATCTTGATGCTATGCTTTTTTGTCGGCACGAGAGGCCTAACGGATTTACTGGAAATCAAGGATGCTGTGGCCACGCACATGAGCGACCCGTCAAAACAAGGAATCGGCCTAAAGTGTCTGGGACCTTCGATGGAGGGTTCCAGATGGTGCGTGGACCGTCGCTCGCGCATCGGCCGAATGGACAACTATGAGATCACCCTGGACCACGCGTCCGTTAGCCGTCACCACGCGGAGGTGCGTCTGACCAGTCAGGGATGGACGGTACGGGATCTGGGAAGCACCAACGGCACCTACTTGAATGGCGTTCGGCTTGGCCTGGCCGAGGAGCACCTCCGCAAGGGAGACGTCATCCAGGTTGGCGAAGTTGCCCTGATGGTAGAAAACTCGACTGCGCCAAAGAAGCTCGATTCCGATCCAGAACTGACGATTGTTGACAGCCTCCAGGACACGGAAGAGCATGATAGCTCTCTCGACAATTATCCTGTCCCAGCCCCGATCCCGCTGGCAACCCTGGTTCAAATCGGGCGGGATTTTCGTCGATTCGAAACCATGGCGAGCTTCCTGAACGCCATGCTCTGGCAAGTCGCGGAGTTCCTGGATATCGCATTCGGGGCCTTTGTGCTTCGCGATGGCCGCACGGGAGTTCTCGCCGTGCCCAGCACCTTCGAGGTGGAAGGTGACGCCAACCGCGATGACAACCAGTATCTCGGATGGGCGCGCTGGACACTTTCCCAGCAAGGGACGCTGCTCTGTCAGCGGCAAGCTCTTGCGTCACCGGGGCAGATGCAATCCATCATCTTGGCCAGGCTTCGTACACCATACCGCGAACTGGGCGTGCTAGTCCTGGGCAGAGGTCCTCAGCAGCCTGCCTTCGGCATGAAGGACTTGCAGTCGGCTCAGGCGTTAACCGTTTCCCTGTCACCCAGCATTGACAGTCTGGATTGCCTGCTGAACAAGCAACATGAGATCATCATCAGTGTCTTGACGGCACTGACGCATATCGTGCAGATGAGGGAAGGCTCTGCCAGCGAGCAAACTACGGACTACGCGTTGCTCATCGCGGATGAGATGAAACTTGACGAGCTGAGCAAGTATCACTTGCAAATTGGCACTTCCTTGCGAGATCTGGGCCTGATCGGCATGCCGGATAGCTTGTTGCGCAAGCCGCACGCATTCACGCCCGCCGAATCGACGAGGATGCGCGAACATGTCTACCGAGGTGTCGCCCTGCTCGAATCGATCTCGCCACTGGCTCCCTTGATCTCGATCGTGCGTAGTCATCATGAACATTGGGACGGCAATGGCTATCCGGACCGGCTGGCAGGCGAGCAGATTCCGCTCCTGGGGCGGATCGTTGCCGTGGCAGATGCATTGAATGCTCTTCTCAGCGAACGCCCGTATCGTGACAAATTCTCCCTGAACGAAGCCATGAACTTGATCAGGAGCCGATCGGGTAGCCAGTTTGATCCGCAGTGCGTCCTTGCCTTGCAGCGGGCGATCCCACGGATCAAGGATCTGACCGAGCAGCGAGGCGCAACGTGCAGCACCTTGTCGCTGGATGCTCTGAGAAAGACGACCGAAGCCTTAATCCTCTCGCCCGATCTGGCGTCCGTCACCATGTCAAGTCAAGAATAGTCCTGAGAGCATCTCAGTCGATGTAAAGAAAAACGGCTGAGTTCATGAGCGTGTGACACAAGGTCTTGAGCGAGCGCCGCCCTGCTTCGGACCTTGCCAGGTGTCTCGCCCATTCTTCATTGAGCTTTACCAGCGCGCTCATGGCAATCCTCGATTCCTCGGGGTTCGGTGGCCGGCTCAATGCGATCAAGTAAGCCCGTTCCACCAGGCTGGGCGAATGGCCAGCTGCTTCGCGAAGCACGCGGTCGGCGAAATGACCCGCCAGTTCGCGCACGGTCGTATCGTTCAGGAGATGCAGAGCTTGTGTAGCGACCAGCGATTCCGGCCGCTGCACGCAGTTGGGATTCATCGAAGGCAGGTCGAAGCTCTCCAGCAGCGAAGGCGGATGCTTGCGGAGTTGCTGGACGTAAACGCTGCGTCGGCGCCCCGACTGTACCAGGCCGTCAGCGCGGACCTGCACCGGGTCGGCGGGGCCGAACTGGGCTCCGTCCAGCTTTCCTGCAAGCAGCAGCAGCGTGTCGCGCACCACCTCGGCCTCCATGCGCCGCAGCGGCATGCGCGACAACAGTCGGTTGGCCGGATCAAGCTTCTCGTGCAGCGCCGTGACGACGGACGATTGCCGGTAGGTCTGCGAGGTCATCATGAGCCGGTGCATGGCCTTCATGCTCCAGCCATGGCGGACGAATTCGCGGGCGAGCCAGTCGAGCAACGCGGGATGCGTGGGCGGTTGGCCGGTCTTGCCGAAGTTGTCCAGGCTGCGGACGATGCCCTGTCCAAAGTGGTGCTTCCACAGCCGGTTGACCATGACGCGGGCTGTCAGCGGCTGGTCAGGCCGCGTGAGCCAGCGAGCGAAGGCAAGCCGCCTGCCGGTTGATTTCGCCTCAGGCCAGGGCGGTTGGACTTCGAAGGGCGTCATGCCATCGGTCAGCACGGCCGGCACCCCTGCCCTGACCGGCTGCCCGGGGCTGTTGTAATCGCCGCGGCGATAGATGTAGGTCGGCGACGGCTCTCCGCGGTCCCAGAGGGCCATGATCCGTGGCTCTGGCTGCTTTCGACCGTCGCGCTCCCAGCGGCGTCGCTCGGTTGTGGTCACATGCGGCAGGTAGCGCTCGCCGCCGCCGGCACTGACGGCGCCGCCAAAAGAGCGAATCTCCGGCTTGAGCCAGTCGTGCTCGTCATAAGCGCCCTTGAAAATGTCCACCAGTCGGTAGTAATCGCGCTGCGGCAGCGGATCGAACTTGTGACTGTGGCAGCGCGCACATTTCAGCGTCAAGCCCATGACGCCTGAACCGAGTACGTCCAGAGAGTCGGCCATGACATCCAGACGGTCCGGGACGAAGCCCGTCAGATTTGCCCAGGTCGGATCCGGCGCCAGCCGCAGAAAGGCCGTGGCGACGAGGTTGTCCTCGATCTCCTGCGTGATCTCGGCAGCCCGTTCATAGTCGACGAGATCGTCGCCGGCGATCTGCTCCAGCAGGAAGCGATCATAGGGCTTGTCGGCGTTGAAAGAGCGAATGACGTAATCGCGATAGCGCCAGGCGAAGGGCCGGGGCAAATGCTGCTCGCGCTTGCCCTCGCAGTCGGCGTAGCCGGCGACATCGAGCCAGTGCCGCCCCCAGCGTTCACCATAGCGAGGCGACGCCAGCAAGCGGTCGATGAGCCGCTCGTAGGCGTCGGGCCTCCGGTCCGCCAGGAAGGCATCGACCTCGGCGGGTTCGGGCGGCAGGCCGGTCAAGTCGAAGGACGCCCTCCGCAAGAGCGTGAGCCGATCCGCTTCCGGCGACAGGGCTAGCCGCTTTTCTTGGAGTTTTTGAAGGATGAAGGCATCAATCGGATTGCGAATGAGATGGGCGGCGCCGACCCTGGGGATCGGGACAGCACGCGGCGGCTTGAATGCCCAGAAGTCGCGATCCTTGTTGTTGACGAGGGGATCGGCCGGTGTCCCGGCCACGTCGGGCTCATCGGCAATTTCCGGCGCCCCGAGGGCGATCCAGCGGGTCAGCTTGTTGATCTCGTCGGGTTCCATCGGCTTGACGGCCGCCGCGATCAGCCGTTTCCGCGGCGGCATGTCGCCGGCATGAATCCGCCTGAGGATGACACTGTCGTCCGGCTTGCCGGGAACCAGCGCCGGCCCGGATTTCCCACCCTGCAGGATGCTTGCACGCGTGCGCAAGTCGAGACCGCCTTCGCGTAACTGCCGGCCATGGCAGGCCACGCAGCGCAGATGAAGGATGGGCAGCACGTCGTGCTGTGAAACCGAAAGGGCCTTCGAGGCCGCGCCTCCGAACGATGCGCCGGCATCGATCCAGCGGCGGATGATCTCGACTTCGCTTTTCGTCAAGGTCTTGTTCTCGCGTTTCGGAGGCATCAGCCCCTTGTGGATCAGTTCAAATAACTTGCTCTCGGCGGCTTTGCCAGGCACGATCACCGGCCCTGACTCGCTCCCTCTGCGAATTGCCTCGGGAGAATGGAGAGCCAACTCAGCTTTCTGCGTCTTGTTACCGTGACAGTGAGAGCACTTCGCCAGGAGGATGGGGCGGACATGCGTCAAGTAAGATGGGACAGCGTCGGCCGGCCCACGATCGTCGGCCAGTGCGCGCGACATCGCCACGATGCAGCAAAGCGTACCGAAGACCGTGAGAGTCGTCTTCATTGATCGTGAAGTCTTTGCGATGTTATCGCGTCAAACGGCAATCAGCCCAGTTGACGCGGGCTTGCACGTCGCCGGCGCTGCCGAAGTCGGTGACGAGCGTAAGCACCCTGGCCTTGCGGACATCCAGCTGGATGACAAGCGGCAGTTCATCGCGCGCGCTCAACTCCTTCTTCGCACCGATGTCCTGCTCCTTGCCATCGATGAGCACGCGCACCCGGGCCGTTCCCTTCGGGGCCACATGTGCATCCATTGCCGCCAGGGCGTCGAACCGGCGATATCGGCCTTTGAGGTCGTAGCTTACCACGCTCTTGGCGTGCATGCCGAGGCCCTTGTCGAATGTATCGCCATGGACGACCAGCGGTTGCCCGGTGACCGTGGTGTCCAGTGCCAGCGGCCAGGTCAAATCGAGATACGGCGTATGTTCATATTGTTTCGGCTTCAGGTCGGAAAGATAATCGATCCTGTCGTGCCTCGGGTCGATGGCTGCGATGCGACCAGGCAGCAATGCCAGGCGAGCGCCGAAAAGCGTCTTCCCCTCAAATCGATCGGCGCTGGCATCGAGTTTGAACGAGGCGAAGTCGAGTCGGCTGCCGTCCTCGAGGATAACATGATAGTAGGGGAGCACCGGGCGGAAGCGGGCCTGCAGGTCGGTGTTCAGGGCCAGGCAAGCGACACGAGCCGCATCGATCGTGAGCGCGCGATTGCCGGTCTCCATCGTGAATCCCTTCTCACCAATTTCCAGCAATCGACCCTTTAGCCGATCGTTGTTTCTCAGGTAGAGAACGTCCAGCGGGCGTCGGCCTCGGATGAGGCGATTGACCATCAGGTTCGCGTCCATGCCGTCTGGCGGAGCCAGCCAAATGATGCTCACGAAGGACCGTGGCAGGCGAACCTTGGCTTCCGCAAGCGTGAGGTGAAGCCGGCCTTCTTCCAGGCGCGAATCCTTGTCGGCCCACGGCAAATGATTGCCGTTTGTCAAGATGACGACGTTGCGACGAGGGAAAGGGGGCAGCACGCCCAGGTGACGTCTGATGCGGGCGACATCGGTGAGCGGCTGTGTGACGCCGCCGCGGAGGCGAACGCCCTGGGCATCAAACTGCTGCAAGACGCCGGTGCCGGGAGTTCCTTCAGTGTTCTGAACCAGGAATGTGACGCCGTGGTCTTGAGCAACAGAGAAACCGGATACCACAAGCCAGAAACCAGAAACGATCAGAACTCGGCTCGTCATGGCGTGCACTGTTGCTGTCTAACTGCTACCGTTGCAGGATCGGCAGGTAGTTATTGGGGATTTGCAGGATGATGAGGGCCATGGCCGTGCTGTAGTGCGGGCAGATGCGATGGTCGTACCAGGAGCCGTCGCCCTGTCGGTGGCCGTTGCCACGGACCAGCTCATCGCGGATGGCCGGGAACCATTGCCGCCAGTGGTCGCCGCCAGCGGTCCACATGGCCTGGGCGGCGTAATAGTGGCCATAGTAGTAGTGGATATGATACTCGCTGCGTTCCAGGCCGAGACCGCCGCGGCGCGGCTCGGCGGCGCCCGGCTTGAACTTCATCAGGAACTCGAGCCCCTTCTGCACCGGCTTGCCTTCGTAGACGCCGGCGCTATACAGTGCAACAACGCCGGCGGCCGTGCGGGCGAAGCCGACGTGTCCGTGGCCTTGCTTCTGATAGCGGAAGCCGCCCGAGCCGTGCAGATCCTGGCAGTCCTTGACGTACTCGACGCAGCGATCCGCCACGCTCTTGGGGACCGAGAAACCGGCGTTGCGCGCTGCCCGCAGGGCCATGATCTGGCAGATGGTCACGGACAGATCGGCATCGTGGGGTTCCGGGCGATAGCGCCAGCCGCCTTCGTGGTTTTGCGACTTGACGATCAATTTCACGGCCCGCTCCAGGGTGCCGCGCAGCTCGTCGCGCAGCCGCGCGTTCTGCACCATGCCATAGGCTTCAGCCAGGAACAACGTGGCGAAGCCGTGCCCGTACATCGGCCCGTGCAAGCTGGAACGCGGATTGTGGAGGTAGCCGGGCCGACTCTTGTCCTCCAGGCTGAGGACGGACCGCAGAGCGCCGGTCACCGCTCGCCCGTAGCGGCCGCGACCCGGCTGATGCCCGCCGGCCATGAATGCCAGCCCGGACAGACTGGTGATGGCGATGTTGCCCTGATGCTGGTTGGTTCCAAAGGAACCGTCGGCGTGCTGGTTGCGGGCCAGGTAGGCGAGACCCTGATCGATGGCCTCCTGTGTGGCCGGCGTGATCATGCCGCGAGCCAGATCTCCGTTGTCGGAGCGGTCATCGGCGCGTGACATCCCGACGAGCGGAATGATCAGTGCCAGGCCGCAAACGGGTGCAATGGCCCTCATCGGTCATTCTCCTTCCTTGCGGCGCGTTTGCTCGGCGATCGTGCGATAGTACTGGCGGAGCAGTTCTTCATAACGAGGCATGAAGCGCTCGCGCGAATAGGCATCCATCTCCAGTCGCTTCGTTTGCGGCAGATGGCCCCAGATATCGGGATACAGGTCAGCAACCGTGCTCTTCTTCTTGTCGTTGCCGTCTCCCCCCTTGCCACCGTTGCCGTCGTTCTTTGCATTCTTGCCGCTGTTGTCCTTGCCGTTGCCGGTCTGCTGCTTGGGATCCTTGCCCTTGCCGGCCGTGCCCTGCCCGCCCATTGGATTTTTTGGCTGTTTCCCCGATCCCATTGGCTCGGGCTTCTCGCCGTTGCCGCCCTTGGGCTGCTTGTCGTCCTTGTTGCCCGATGCGGATTTCGAGCTTGACGACTTACTTGACTTCGAACCGCTGGACTTCGAGCTGCTGGATTTCGAGCTGCCGGAACTGGACGAACTGCTGCTCGACTGGTTCTTGTCGTCCTGATTCTGCTTTTGCTTGATGAGTTCGTCGAGGTCCTTGACGATCTTGTCCTGCAGCTTCCGTGTCTCGTCGCCCGGGTCTTTCTTGTCGAGCCGTTCATCGGTTGTCGACAGGTTCTTCCGGATGCGTTCGACGATCTTGGCGGGATTCTCTCCTTCGGGTTCGTCGGACGGCAGATCATCGATCTTCGGCAATTCGCGCTTGGGTTCTGGCTCCTTGTCCTTGCCCGTGTCCTTTACCTTCAAGTCGTTCTTTGGATCGTTGTTCTTGGGGTCGTCCTTGCGGACTTTCTTCTTGAGGATGATCTCGGGTTCCTTCTTGTCGTCCTGTCCTTGCACAGCGGCGCGACCGAGCATCCCCAGCGACACAAGAACGGCTGCCAATCCAAGATAGCGAACCACGACCTTCCCCTCCGTACGAGGACAGGATGACCCACTATCAACTTACCCGAATCGCATGCGGGAAGCAATCATCTTATCCGTGAAAACGTGGACGCACGCGATCCTTACAATGTCACCATGGTTCCGACTGCTCGTCGCGCCAACCCGCATCCATGATGTCCGGAGTGCGTAACTTCTCAGTAACTGGGTTGAAGCGGCCAAGGGAGCCGCGTGGGTGTGTAAAACTCGTAAACGCAACGCAATCCGCACCCACGGAAATTGAGAACTTACCGGAGTGCCTCGCATGCGCATACGCCATGTTCTCCTTGTCTTCGGCTTCTTGACACTTGCCGTCCCGGAACTACCGGCGCAGCAGCTTCCCGCAAGCGACGGCATGGTGGCGGTCGCGGCGCAGGAATGGCCCTATCGACTGGGGCCGCGGCAGGTGCGCGTGTTCATTCACTACCCTGGCGGCACATTGAAGAATGTCGGGCCGCGGACCGGCCTCATGTTGTCGCTGCATAACTGGGGTGGATTCGCCTTCGACGGCACGGCGGATCCGCGAACACTTGCCAACCGCCTCAACGTCGTGGCCATCGGAGTCGATTATCTGCAGAGCGGGCCCGTGGACGCCATCAAGGGAGCGGAGCCATACGACTTCGGCTGGCTACAAGGCCTCGACGCGCTGCGTGCCCTGCGCTTTGTCCACGCGGGGCTGAAGGAACGCAAGATTGGATTTGCCGACGGCCGGATCTTCGCCACTGGCGGGTCGGGCGGCGGCAATGTCGCCCTCATGGTCAACAAGCTGGCGCCGCGGACCTTCGCCTGTATCATCGATCTCTGCGGCATGGCCAAGCTGAACGACGACATCGCCTTCAACCTCCCAGGCGGCAGCGACCTCGACGCGCGCTACAGCCGCGATCCCTACAGCCGCAATTTCCTTTCCACGGACGACCAGGAGATTCGCGATCCGGGCCGGCCGCAGCATCTCGCGACCATGAAAAAGCTCGGCTCGACGTGCAAGATCGTCGTGGTCCACGGGGTCGAGGACACGACGTGCCCCATCGCCGACGCCCGGACCATGGTGGACAACATGAAATCGGCAGGACTGGACGTCGCAGCGCATTACATCACCCGCGACCGGCTCGACGGCAAGGTCTTTCGCAGCGCGGGACACGCGCTCGGCCAGCGTACCGAGATTGTCTTGCAGGTGGCCGGCAAGTATCTGATGCCTGACAGCCCGAACGCCGTCACTCGCCGCGGGCCCACCGATTTCGAGCGCCGCGAAGACATACGTTTGGCGACAAGGCACGGGCAGTACGTTGTTTCCTACGCAGAGGGCCATCCGGTCGGCCGGTTCGAGCCGACCGCTCCCAGCTACAAGGAGCATCTCGACCTCGGCTATTATCTCAAGGCTGACGGCAGCAAAGAACCGGTTCGCACGCCGACCGACTGGGACGTTCGCCGCCGGCACCTGTGTGCGGCCATCCAGCAGGTCATGGGCCCGTTGCCGCCGCCGGCCTGGCGCGTGCCGCTCGACGTACAAGTGATCGGCGAGAGCAAAGTCGGCACCCTCGTCCGTCGCCAGATCCGCTATCGCACCGATCCGTTCGGCTCGGTGTCCGCCTGGCTTTTTCTGCCTCCAGGGAACAAGAAGCGGCCGGCCGTGCTGTGCCTGCACCAGACAACGAGCATCGGCAAGGACGAACCCGCCGGACTGGGCGGGCATCCCAGCCTGCACTACGCGCTGCACCTCGCGCAGCGCGGGTTCATCACGCTCGCCCCCGACTATCCGAGCTTCAGCACCTATCGCTGGAATTTCGCCGACCGCAAGCACGGCTACCAGAGCGGCAGCATGAAAGCCATCTGGGACAATATGCGAGCCGTCGATCTCTTGCAGACGCTGCCCGAGGTGGACGGCAAGCAACTCGGCGTCATCGGCCATTCGCTCGGCGGGCACAATGCGCTTTTCACGTCGGCATTCGAGGCGCGGCTCAAGGTCATCGTCTCAAGTTGCGGTTTTCCGAGCTTCCTGAAGGACGACATGCCGAGCTGGACAGGCCCGCGCTACATGCCGCGCATCGCTTCCGTCTACAAGAACGATGCACGGCGCATGCCCTTCGACTGCACGGAGATCGTGGCGTCGCTGGCCCCGCGCGCCTTCCTCGCCTGCGCTGCCACCAAGGACGATGACTTCGATGTCGCAGGCGTCCGCGACGTGATGGCCTCCGCCCGGCCCATCTACGAGTTGCACAAGGCAGGCGACCGCCTGCAAGCGTACTATCCGGACGCGCCCCACAGCTTTCCGGAGGACGCACGCAAGCGGGCCTATGCGTTTCTCGAAAAGCAATTGCACCTTGAATGACAAGCGCTATCGAGCATAGCCTCGCAAAATACCCAGACTGCTGTGATTGTCAGGCAGCCAGGCTCTCTCATTATCGGATCTTGCCAGGATTGCGCTACGCAGACAGGCTGGGAAACCTTTCCCAGCCGATTGTTGACAGACAGGAGTTTTTTGGGTCTACTTCCGGCCTTGAAAGGTCCGGTCAGACGGCGACCGGCAGTGCTTCCAGGAGTTACGCATGGATGCCGCCGACGGGCGATTGCTGGAACTTGTGCGAGCGCTGGATGCGCTCGGGCCGTCGCCGACGCTCATCCAGCTAGCTCGGGCTGTCGAAGAAGCCAGGCTGACGATCGCCGACGTGGCGGCGCATGTACGGGCGAATCCGCGCGGCTACCATCGCGCTTCGATTGCTCTGCGTGATCAGTACGAACTGCTCGTCATGACCTGGCTGCCGGGGCAGACGAGCGTCCCGCATGACCATGCCGGGTCGATCTGCGCCCTGCAGGTTGTACAAGGGCACGCAGTCGAGACCTTTTACCGGGTGGCTGCGGATGGCTATGTGGACCTGGAATTTGCCACGCCGCTGCGGGAAGGCGAGATCACGGCCGGTCAGGACTCCGCCGTGCACACCGTCCGCAATCCCGCGGAGAGCGTGCAGACGCTGGTGACGGTGCACGTGTATGCGCCGCCGCTGCGCGAGTTTCGCCAGTTCGTTCCGCGGCCGGAGCGGCACTTGCCGGAGCGAGCGCCGCGCCGCGTTCCGACCGTCGCGATTGTTGGCGGCGGCTTCAGCGGTGCGATGTCGGCAGCGCAGATTCTGCGGCGCGCGCGACGGCTGGGCAGGTCCATGCGTGTCGCGCTCGTCGAGCGCCGCGGCAGCGTCGGCGAAGGGCTTGCCTATGGCACGCGCGACCTCAGCCATCTTCTCAATGTGCCAGCGGGCAACATGAGCGCCTGGCCGGATCGACCCAACGACTTCGTAAACTGGGCCGCCGAGCGGCACGGCAATGCGCGGGCGGCTGACTTCTTGCCGCGAGCCTGGTACGGCGAGTACGTGCGCGAGACAATGCTTGCCGAGGCCAGCGCCGGCAACGCGGCTGCGAAGCTCGATGTGGTCTTCGACGAGGTCCGCCGCGTGGCCCGGCACCCCGAGCGCGGCTGGATGGTCCACCTGGCGCGCGGCTCGTCGCTGCGCGCGGATGCCGTTGTGCTGGCAATCGGCCATCGCCCGCCGTCCGACCCGATCGGGGCTCAGTGGACCGGTCCACGGACACGCTTCATCGCCAACCCCTGGCGGCCTTTCGCCATGAACATGGTCGGGTCGGACGAGCCGGTCGTCGTTCTGGGCAGCGGCCTGACGGCAGTTGACACCGTTCTGTCGCTGGCCCAGGAAGCACGGCGAGCGCCGATCACGCTGATCTCGCGGCACGGTCTGGTGCCGCAGGCGCACACGGCGGCGCCGGTCGCGCCGGCTCGCCTGCAATCGCTCGTCGCCGACCTGGTCGCCATGCCGGGCGGCGTGAGTGTGCGCACCGTGTTTCGGATGCTGCGCGACAAGGTACGCTTGCTGGCCAGGGCCGGCGTGGACTGGCGCAGCGTGGTCGATGGTCTGAGGCCACATACGGCGGCCTTGTGGAAGGCGATGCCGACGAACGAGCGGCGCCGGCTGCTTGCTCGGCTACGGGTCTTCTGGGAAGTACACCGGCATCGCATGGCATCCGCCGTCGCGGAGCGGTTTTCGGGCATGGTGGAGCGCGGCGAGGTGCGCGTCGTGGCCGGCAGCGTGGAAGCAGCGACGGCCGACTTCGATGCCGTGCGGCTTACCATTCGCGAGCGCGGCGGCAATCGGCACTTCGAGATGCTCGCCGGCTGGGTCATCAACTGCACCGGGCCCACGCCGTCCAACAGCGCTGAATCCAATCCCGTCATTGGCTCGCTGCTGGTGGACGGCTGGTTGCGCCGCGACGAACTCGCTCTGGGCATCGAAACGGCAGATGACGGCAACGCCATCGACGCCGGCGGAAACGAAGTGCGTGACCTGCTGGTCGTCGGCACGCTGCGCAAGCCGGCGCTGTGGGAAAGCACCGCCGTCCCGGAACTGCGCTTGCAGGCGGCAACGGTAGGCGAGCGCGTGGTCGCGATGCTCGGGGAAAGAGTGCGCGTCGTGGCGTAAACGGGGATCACTTCGCCTCGATCACCGGCACCGAATCGACGATCTCGCGGACTACCTCGGTGACGGTCTTGCCTTCCACCTCTGCCTCCGGGCGCAGGATTAGCCGGTGGCCGAGCACGCCGAGGGCCATCGCTTGCACATCCTCGTGGGTAAAGTAGTGCCGGCCGTCGAGCATGGCACGAGCTCGGGCGCAGCGCAAGAGACAAAGCGAGGCACGCGGGCTAGCACCCAGCGCCACGTCGGCGTGGTCGCGGCTGGCTTCCGCGAGGTCCACGATGTATTCGAGTAACTCGTCGCGGCCGTAAACGTTGCCGAGCTGCGCCTGCATCTCCAGGATCAAGTCCGGCGTGAAGACTTCCGAGACCGGCGGTACCGGCTGGCTGTGCAGCTTCAGCATCGCCACTTCCTTGTCCGGGCCGGGATAGCCCATTTCCACACGCAGCAGAAAGCGATCAAGCTGCGCCTCGGGCAGACGATAGACGCCTTCTTGCTCGACGGGGTTTTGCGTGGCCAGCACCATGAAAGGGATGGGCAAGGGCAGCGTCGTGCCCTCGATGGTGACCTGGTTCTCCTGCATGGCCTCGAGGAGGGCCGCCTGGGTCTTGGCGGGAGCGCGATTGACCTCGTCGGCCAGCAACACCTGGCAAAAGACAGGCCCCTTGCGCAGCACGAAGTCATTGGTCTTGCGGTCGAAGATGAACGTGCCCGTCACATCGGAGGGCAGCAGGTCGGGCGTAAACTGCAAGCGATGATACTCGATGCCGAGAATGTGGGCAAACGTCTTGGAAAGCGTGGTCTTGGCCACGCCGGGGACGCCTTCGAGCAGCACATGGCCGCCGGCGAGCAGCGCGATCAGGAAGCGGCGCGTGACCCGCTCCATGCCGACGACGACGCTGCCGACCTCGGCAACGGTCCGGTCGCGCAGCTGCCGCATCCGCTCCACTGACTGCTGCACGATCGTCCCGCCGTTGTCGGCCATGAATGGTCCTCTCGGGAATTCTGTGTCGCGACTGCTGGGCGTATCGGCAACGTGCAGCGCAAGGAAACATCCACCTTCGCACGCTAGTTTATGGCTGGCGATTGTAGAAGCATTCGGCCGTCGCGGATTTCGCTGGCAAGCTGGTCGAGTCGAGTCGGCAGGCGCGCGAGCGCGCGGGAGGAGAGATGCCCTGTCGGGCCGTACGCCAGTGTCCATAAATCGCGCACTTGCCTGGTCGCAGCCCTTCGCCGCCACCAGCCTCCGCCGGCCAGGACCACGGACGGGGCTGGTCCACCGGTGAGCCGGCCGACTTCCTCGAAAAAGAACCGCGCCAGCGCCTGGCCGGATTCCCAGTAGTTGCCCGACTGCACAAGCGCCCGCTGGCGTTCAAGCATCGGCGGCGGCGACACGGCGAAGTCGCCCACGGGCTCCAGCGCCGTCCGCGGGACGCCGGCGTCCTGGCGGAAGCGTGCTTTTCCCAGCCGCCGCCAGGCCCAGACGAGCAAGATCACCGTGACCATCACCATGGCCGACCGCCAGATCTGCCGGCGCGAGACAACGCTTTGCAGCACCCGATTGAAGAAACCCTCATCCTCGAGCCCACGCAGCAGGCCGTTCAAGAGCTGCACAGTAGGGAAGCGCGGAATCGGCATCGTCAGCGGCACGTCGAACGACTGCCTGACCTTCCCCTCATCGAGAAAGAAGGCATGCTTGCGTGGTCCGTTCGGTCCTTCCGATAGCCAGCGCACGCAATTCCAGGAGAAAGTCCAGTTGTCGTTGTCCGGTTGAGCAATCATGCCGTTCATGAAGACGCTGTGTCCGGCCATGACGATAACGCGGTCGCCGGCAAGGGCCGCTACCAGAAACGGCGCTCCACCGACATCATCGCCGCTGGGAACTTTACAGTTTCCGGAGAAGACCGCGAGGATGGGCATGGCGCGGCGCGGCACACGCAGAAACCCGGGCGAGTTGGTCGCCAAACCCGACTCGGCGCTCATGCCGCGAAACAGCGGATGTCTGCGATCGAGCCGCCGCACCAGGGGGCAGCTACTGATGCGCTTGTACGCGCTGCTTCTCGGCTCGGAGACTGGCTGGCCATCAATGGCCAACTTCCAGGCGACCAGCCGCCCTTCATCGTCGCGGTCGCTGGCGATCAACACGGCGCCGCCGCGTTGCTTGAAGTCGTCGAGCGCGATCTCGTCCAGGATGCGATTATCGCCGAAGACAACAAGAACAGTCTCGGCGGGATCGAGTTGCTTGAAGCTTGCCAGGTCAGGGACCGGCGCCAGGTTGAAGCGATCCAGGACATGACAGAATGCCTGCGTGCCCTCGAATGGGACCGCTTTGGTCCTGGCTACCTCCTGACCGTGAGACGGTGCGATCAGGACCACGGCAACGGTCAGTGAAGCAGCAGACGTAAGAAGGCGACACTTCATTTGGCGGCCAGAGTGGGTTGCAAGCGAGCGAAGTATTCGAGCGCGCTACGGGCCTCGGCGAGGTTTGCCTCGGGCAACGGCTCCTCGCCGGGCGAGTAGCGTGCCCATTCATAAAGCGTCGCCAGGTCGGCGGCGATCTGGCGACGCCGGGTTTCCTCCACGCCAAGTGGCGCTGCGCCAGGTCGCTCTACGCCGATTCGCTCCGCGACCGCACGATGATTCCAGGTCGTGGCAGCCCGGCCCAGTAACAGCAACGAGAGGTGATCGAAGCAAGCGACGAATTCGGCGCGCGACACGACATTGGCCGGCAGGACCGGCCAGGGACCGGGATGCCAGCTCGTTTTCAAGCGTTGGCCGCGGCGTTCCAGCGATTTCCAGGCTTGCCAGAGGATGAAGGCGGCTGCCAGCGCTGCCAGGATCCACAAGACGACTTGCCAGCCGCCGGCCAGGGCGCGCGTTCCGGGCAGAGCCGGCACGCGCATACCACCCAATGGATTGTCGATCTGCAAGCCGGGCATCGCGATTTGCACACGCGGTAGCTCCGGCATGTTCCAGTCCGGCGGCTTGAGCCATTTGTCGAGATCGGGCAGCTTCAAGTTGTCGGCGAGCGGCCATTTGTCCAGCACGCCGCGCAGGTTCCAGCCGTCGCCGTTGCCGCGGATGTTGTCGAGTGAACGGCCAATGTCCTCGATAGTCTTCTGCCAGGCAGGCGAATCGCGGAGCATGTCGCCGATATTCGAGCCATCCATGTCCTTGATTCGCTCCTTCACCCAGCGGTCGAAACGGTCTTGCATATCGTCCTGTCGCGGCGGCTGCGAGTTTGGCAGCTGCTGCATCGGCGGCTGCATGGGCGCGACTGCCTTCTCAGGAGGATCCGGCCCGTCCTTGGGCAGCACCGGCGGCACCGCTTGCTGGTCGATCTGCTTCTTGATGACCTGTTCGAAGTCTTGCAGGTTCTTCGGCCAGTTGATATTGTCGAGCTTCTGGTCCTTGAGCATTCGCAAGATGTCGCGGAACCGTTCGTCGTCCTTCAGCTTTTCGAGCTGTGGAAGACGCTTCAGCGCCGGCGGAACTTTCTTGAGGAACTCTTCCCAGTCCGTCGCCTCGATGAGGCGATGGCGCAGCATCGACTCCAGGTCGCCCGTGAAGGGGATCGGCACGTAGCGGCGTTGCGCTTTGCCTTGCTGTGCCCAGGAGGAGGGTGCAACGCAAGAGAGGATGAGGAAAACGATGAGTTGACGAGCGCGCATCGGGATGCTCCGTTGCCATCATTCTAGGCGCATCCTGGTTCCCAGGCTCTGCCTGGGAACCAGGTGAACGGTCACTCCGTCGGCTGCGGCGGCTTCTTGCCGTATTTGGCCACGTACTGAGCGGCGAAGCGCTCGAAGAGCTTCGGCTCGCAGACGAAACATTGCGAGCGCGGGCGGTCGTGCTTGTCGCACCAGTCCTTCTTCTGCTTGAACTCGGCGACCAGCTCAGGCTTGCAGCGGGCGCAGACTTCCTCCGGCACGCCGTGCTCGTCGCACCACCATTCGCCATGGACGTGCACATGCTTTCCCTTGCCCTTGCCCTTGGCGACGTTTTTATCGCCGCCCGGCGCATCCGGGATGTCGCGGGCGCAACCGGTTGCGAGCAGGGATGCGGCCAACAATAGCATTGACGATAGCAGTTTCGCGAACATTGAATCTCCCTTGCGATAGCGGACTTCGCCAGGATTCCACCGAAAATGTTAGTTCGGAATTCTGGCGAATTCCGCTACATGTGTTGACTGATCATGTCTTTTGCGCCACCACAGTGCCGGCATTGTTGAAGACCATGTACAGCACGCGCAGCACTAGTAGCGACATGATCATGGCGCCGATGACGCCGCCGATGACCACCGTGGCCAGCGGCCGTTGCACCTCCGCCCCCATGCCGGTGCTGAACGCCATCGGCAGAAAGCCAAGGCTGGCGACAAGCGTGGTCATGAGCACGGGCCGTAGCCGCGTGACGGCCGCCTGCGTGACGGCGTCGTCGAGGCCCAGTCCGCGGGCGCGGAGCTGGCGGATGTAGGAAACCAGGATCATGTCGTCGAGCACGGCGACGCCGGACATGGCGATGAAGCCGATGGCCGCCGAGATCGAGAAGGGCATGTCGCGCAGCCACAGGGCGATGATGCCACCCACCCAGGCAAACGGCACACCAGTGAACACACGCAGGGCATCGGTGAAGTTGTGGTACGTCATGTACAGGAGCAGGAAGATGAGCATGACGGCCGCGGGCACGACCAGGAACAGCCGATTGCGGGCGCGGATCAAGTTGTCGTACTGGCCGCCGAACTCGAAGCGATACCTGCCTGGAGGAAGCTGCAGCTCGCGGCCGACCTTGTCGCGAGCCTCGGCGACGAAGCTGCCCAGGTCGCGGCCGCGGACGTTGCAGCTCACGACGATGCGCCGCTGCCCCCACTCGCGCGTGATCTGCGGCGGGCCCTCGACGATGTCGATCTTCGCCAGCCGCGCCAGCGGGATGCGCTCGCCGTTGGGCGCCGACAGCAGCATGTTGCCCACCGCCTCCGGGCTGTTGCGATACTTGTTCGGCAGCCGCACCGTCAGCGGAAAGCGTAGCTGGCCTTCGATGACATCGCCGAGCGGCTTGCTGCCGATGGACTCCACCAGGTCGAGCACCGCCTGGGCCGGTATGCCATGGCGGGCCACCTGCGCTTGATCGACCTTGATCTGCAAGACCGGCTGCTTGCTGATCGGCTCGACCTTCACGTCGGCATTGCCCGGCACGCTGCGAAGAATGCGCTCGACCTCGCCGGCCTTGTCGCCCAGGATCTTCAAGTCGTCGCCGAAGAGCTTGACGGCCACCTCGCTGCGGACACCGGAGATCATCTCGTTGATGCGCATCTCGATGGGCTGCTCGAAAGAGATCTTCTGCCCGGGGATGTCGCGCAGCTCCTTTTGCAGCAACTCGGTCAGCTCGGCCTGCGTGCTCGCCTTTGTCCATTGCGAGCGCGGCGTCAGCGTCAGGAACAGATCAGTCAGCTCGGTCCCCATCGGGTCGGTGGCGATCTCGGCAGTGCCGACGCGGCTCCAGACGTGCTTGACCTCGTCCGGGAAATTGCGCAGGAGCGCTTGCTCGATAAGGGTGTTGGCGCGGACCGATTCCTCGAGCGTCGTTCCCGGCAGGCGGATGACGTTCATGGCGATGGAGCCTTCCGAGAGCCGGGGCACAAATTCGGAGCCGAGGTGCGGCGCGATCATGCCAAAGGCGACGATCAGGACTGCTGCCGCCAGCGCGATCACCGCCGCCTTGTGTTTCATCGCGAAGCGCAGCACCGGGGCGTGGACGCGATGGGCCAACCGCATCAGCCACGGCTCGCGTTCGCTGATCTTGCGCGGCAGGAAGATGCTCGCCAGCACCGGCATCAGCGTCAACGACAGGATCATCGAGCCGATCAGCGCGAAAATCACCGTCAGCGCCATCGGGCGGAACAGCTTGCCCTCCATACCTTCGAGCGTCAGGATCGGCAGGTAGACGATCATGATGATGAGTTCGCCGAACAGCGTGGGCCGCCGCACCTCGACGGCGGCGTCTCGGACCAGTTCGAGACGCGTCTTGTCCGGCTCGCCGTGGGCGATGTGCCGCACGCAGTTCTCGACCATGACCACCGAGCTATCCACGATCATGCCGAAGTCGATGGCCCCCAGGCTCAGCAGACTGGCGGCGATGCCGAACCGCAACATGCCGGAGAAGGCAAACAGCATCGACAGAGGAATCGCCAGGGCGACGATGCACGCGGCCCGCATGTTGCCCAGGAACGCGAACAGCACTGCTATGACCAGCAAGCCGCCCTCGAACAGGTTCTTGCGGACCGTGTCGATGACGTAGTTGACCAGCTCCGTGCGGTCATAGACGGGATAGACCAGGACATTGGCAGGCAGCAGCGGCTTGATGCTGTCGAGCTTCTCCTTCATGGCCTTGGTGACGTCGTGGCTGTTCTCGCCCATGAGCATGAAGCCGAGGCCGAGGACGACCTCCCCCTTGCCGTCAGCGGTGACGGCGCCGCGGCGAACCTCGTGGCCGATGACCACGTCGGCCACGTCGCCGATGAGAATGGGCACGCCGTCCCGCGATGTGATGACGATGGCCTTCACCTGCTCGATGTTGCTGGTCCGGCCCTGACCTTGAACGACCAGCAAGCCGCTCGGCTGGCTGATGTTGCCGCCGCCAACGTTGCGGTTGTTCTTGCGCGCGGCGGTCAAGACATCCTCAAACGTCAAGCCGTGACGGATCAGCTTCTGCGGATCAATGCGGATCTGGTATTGCTTCTCGAAGCCGCCCCAGGAGTTGATCTCCGCCGTGCCGGGAACGGTGCGCATGACCGGGCGAATGACCCAGTCATGCAGCGTCCGCAGTTCGGTGAGGTCAGTCCCGTGGCCAGCGACGACGTAGTGAAAGACTTCGCCCAGACCGGTTGAGACGGGCCCCATCTTCGGCCGATCGATGCCTTCCGGCAAATTCACCGTGCCCAGACGTTCGTTGACCATCTGCCGGGCGAAGTAAATGTCGGTGCCGTCGTGGAACGTGACGATCACCTGCGACAGGCCGAACATCGTCAGCGAGCGCAGCGACTGCAATCGCGACATGCCGCTCAGCGCCTGCTCGATGGGAAAGGTGATCTGCCGTTCGATTTCCTCGGCGCCAAGCGCCGGGGCGACGGTATTGATCTGCACCTGGGCCGGCGTGGTGTCGGGAAAGGCGTCGATATCGAGATACGACAGCGCCATGCCGCCTACAACGGCCAGGATCAACGCCGCCGCCACGACCAGAAAGCGATTCTTCAGGGAGACTTCGATGATCCAGTTGAGCATGATGCCTCGTCTGCTCCCCTCTCCCTCCGGAAGAGGGGTTGGGGATGTGCACCTCGCTGCTTGTAGTTACGCCTCCAAGCGGTGAGGCCGCCACTTATCCGTAGCAGAACCGCCTCACCGCCCTCACCCCTGGCCCCTCTCCCGGAGGGAGAGCGGGATATCAATGTCCGCAGGCGCATCCCTTTCCCAGGTTGGCGCGCAGCAGTTGCCCGCGGAGCACGGCGGCGCCCTTGTCCACGACGATCTCGCCGGGGACCAGGCCGGCTAGGATTTCCACATTGCGATCGTCCTTCGCCCCCAAACGGACCTGGCGGACGTGGAAGAATTTGGGTGAGCCCTTGACGAAATAGTTCTTGTCGCGGACGAACACGATGTTGCAGCAGCCTTCCCACTGGACGGCGTCGAGCGGCACGGTGACGGCATTCGGCTCTTGCCGCAGGATGATGACGCCGCTGCCGAAAGTGTTGGCGCGTAGCTTGCCATCGGCGTTGGGCAGATCGACGCGGACCTTGACTGTGCGCGTCTTGTCCTCGACGGCGGTGCTGATCCAGCTGATCTTGCCCTCGCGCTCCACGCCCCCGCTATCCGGCACGAATCGGACCGGCCGGCCTAGCGCGAGATAACGCGAATCCTCCTGGCGAACATGCAGTGTCAGCCACATGACGCTGGGATCGGCAACGACCATCAGCAGCTTGGAGGCCTCGACGACCTCGCCGGTGACGACCTCCATGCTGACGACGACGCCGGCCTGCGGCGCCCGCACCGGGAACAGGTTGGCGGTGGCCACGCTCGCGTCGAGCCGTGCCGCCATCTGCGAAGGCATGCCGAGAAAGCGCAGGCTGTGCACGATCTCGCGAGCGCTGAGTTTCTCCAGGCCGTTGGGCAACGTGAACCCGAGATTGAGCAGCGACTGCTCGGACGTGACCTGGCGCAGACGGGCTTCCTCGACGGCGGCCTCCGCCTCGCGCAGCCGATTTTCCGCAACCACGCCGCTGGCCGATCGCAAACCGGCCAGCACCCTGGTCTTGAGGTGCACCTGCACAAGGGCGTTGGCATACTCCGTCTTGATCTTGCCGATGTCGGCAGCGTCCACCAGGGCCAGCACCTCGCCGCGGTCGACACGCTGGCCGACCGACTTCAGTACTTCCCATAGCGTCCCCGGCACACGGCTGGTGATGCGCACGACTTTGGTCGGATCGTAGGTGATCTCGCCGTGGGCGCTGACCGCGTCGATCATCGGCTTCTCCGGCCGGTCCGTGACTGCGTAGACCTGGATGCCGGCCTTGCTGACCGCCTCGACGGAGGCGAACTGGATGCGGCGCTGGTACATCTTGCAAATGGGGTTGGGTTCGGCACGCGGCATCAACTCGAGGGCGGCGGCCGCGTCAACCTTCGGCCTGGAGGACGGCCCATTCACCTGGGCGGCGGCCGGAAAGCACGCCGGGCACTCGCGCACCTTGTGCAAAGCGCACTTGCCGAACTCCTTGCCGCGCGGCATCAGATCGGGATTGCAGTCGATACACTCCGCCTCGGCGACAGCATGCTCGTCGCACCATTCCGCAGGCTTGTCCTTCGCCGACCCGTGCCATTGCGAGAACTTCGGCAGCTTCCACCCGGTCGCATGCCCCAGGACACCGACCGACGCCAGCAGCGCGAACGCCAGGAGCGTCGGCAGATACACGCGCGCACGATTGATAAACATGACTCACCTCCGTAGGCGACGCTGCCAGCGTCACCGGCGAATCTCGCCGTACATGAAATCAGGAAGCTTGGAACGGCATCGTAGGCGACACTGTCAGCGGCGCCAGACTATCGTATTTGAAAGGAACGATTAGCAGCGCAGCATGACGCTGCGCAGCATCGCGAAGTGGGAAGCGAAGTGATGTGGGTCCGGTGCATCGTGACAAGCGACGCCGGCAGAGTCTGCCGCGATCAGCGTGGGGGGAGGCGCGTCAAAAGCCGCGAAAGCTTCGCCGGGTGGGTCGCAGGCCTGCCGCAAGATCGCGGCCAGCGTTGCATCGGCAAAATCCAGGTGCAGGCAATCACAGGCGTCCTTCCAGGCGTGCGCCGGCTCGGCAGGCGGGGTAGCTTCCTCGCCGGCGCAACATTCGTGAGCATCATCCTGCTCGTGGCGGCAGGCGTCGTCAGCGCACGCAGCGCACGTCGCGCCGGTGACTTCGAGCCGAACCTCGCCCTGGCGGCTGATACACAACGCCAACCCGGTCCCGCAAGCCGAGACGGTCTGCGCGACGACAGCCAGCCAGGTTACGGTATTCGCGATCACACATACATCGTAATCACCGCCGCGGGAGCGGACAAGAGATGAAATCAGCCGCTGGCTCCGTGCTCGGATGATTGCAGGTCTCCAGGCCCAAGCCGCAAAGTCAGGAGCGGAAACCGCCAGGCGCGCTGGCGTCACGCATTCTGAGGGCCGACTCAATCCGGTTCCGGCGGCGCTTGCAGGATGGGCAGTTCGGCGCTGGTGGAACTGGGGTCGAGCGCGAACGGGCTCTTCACCGGCAGGCGGAGCGTGAACTTGCTGCCGACGTTGAGCTGGCTTTCGACCTCGATATCGCCACCGTGCTCGCGCAAGATCTTGCGGCTGACGGCCAGACCCAGGCCCGTCCCCTTGGCACCCTTGGTGCTCATGAACGGCTTGAAGATGTCGGCCAGCTTGTCGGCGGCGATGCCGACGCCATTGTCCATGACGATCAACTGCACACATTCATTCGCAACCATGCGCGTGCCGACGGTGATCTTCGGATTGGGACGATCTTCCATGGCCTCCAGCGCATTGCCCAGGATGTTCAGCAAGGCGCGATGAATGCCTTCCGGATCGATCTGGATGTGCGGCACGCCGGCGTCCAGTCTGGTCACCAGCTTGACATTCAGCTCCTTGGCCCGCGCTTCCATCAGTTCGACCACGTCGCGTACGAGTTGGTTTACGTCGGTTGTCTCGACGGCCGGCTCGCGCTCCTTCGAGAAGTTGAGCATGTCCATGACAAGGTCGTAGATCTTGCCCTGGTTTTTCTCGGCGATGCGCCAGCCTTGCTGGATGAGGCCGTCGTTGCGGTCCTTGAGCCCCATCTTGAGAATCTCGCTGCCGGAGCGAAGTCCCTGCAAGATGTTCTTGATGTGATGGGACAGAGCGGCAATGGTCTGCCCGATAGCCGCTAAGCGCTCGGCCTGCAGGAGCGCATGGTGATAGCGAGTCTCCTCGACGGCCAGCGCCGCCTGGTGGGCCACGGCAATCGCCAGCGACAGGTGGTCCTCGCTGAATTGCGTCAGGCTTTGCCGGGCGGCGATATCCTGTGGCCCGCTTTGCGTGTCGAGGTACAGCACGCCCAGCGTCTCATGACGCCCCTTCATCGGCACGCAGATGACCTCGCGAATGCCAAATCGCAGGATGCTCTGCCCGGTGCTGAAGCGCTCGTCCTGCGATGCATCCGAAACGAGGACCCCTTCCTTGTGCCGCAAGACATGATCCATGATCGTACGGCTGACGTCGAATTTGACGTCGTCGGAGTAATCGTTGCGACGGCGCAGCGCTTTGGGCTCGAGCTGTCCGGTCTCCGAATGCCGCAGCATGATGCAGCCGCGATCGGCCTGAATGGAGCGAAACACCAGTTCCAGGATGCGGTCCAGCAATTGCGTGATGTCGAGGATATGGCTGACGGCCTGCGTGGCCTCGTACATCACGGACAGGTTGGCGAGCGCGGTCTTGAGCCACGGCGACGTCTTCTCCGGATGGGCAAGGATGCGGCTGCCTTCGGTCTCATCGATGGTCTTGATGATGGCGCTGGGTAGTTCCAGATCGGAACGGGCGATCATGCTGATCTTCTCGGCCAGATTACTCTTCTGCTCCGGGCTGTCGCCCCGGCCGGAGCTGTAGACGAGCATGGTCTGGCCGATGACGATCTGGTCGCCGGCCTGCAAGAGCGCTTCCTGAACCTTGGCGTTGTTGACGAAGGTGCCGTTGACGCTGCCGACATCGACGAGCACGTAGCCGTCATCGACCTGGCGGAACTCGGCGTGCCGCCGCGACACCTCGGTGTCGTGCAAGCGGATGCGATTGGCAGCGTCGCGCCCCACCGTGACCTGGGCGCCGGCCAGCTCGAATTGCTTGCCTTCGTCTGCCCCCTTGATCACTAGCAATCGCGACACAGCGGCTCCCTCTGTATTTTGACGGTCTCCGCTCAAGCTAACCGTCTCTCGGGCGCGAAGTCAAGGACAGGCGTTCGTATGCGGGCAACCATTCGTTTACGATCCCGTGCTCAGGACTTCAACCAGCTCAGCAAGATCGCGCAGGATGCGCTCCGGGCCGGCGGCTTCGAGCGTGGCCAGTTCATCGGAGCCGGTGGAAACGACCCAAACCGTGACGCCGGCGGCCACGGCGGTCTCGATGTCCACCACCATGTCGCCGACATAGAGCGCCCGCTCGGCCGGGACCTTCAACCATGACAGCGCCTTGAGCAGCATGTCCGGCGCCGGCTTCGGACGCGACACATCCTCCGGGCCGAATGCGGCATCCACGAACGCGCGGATCTGCAGATGCTCGAGCAGCTCCTTGGTGAAGGCGCGCGGCTTGTTGCTGCACACGCCGACGCGCTTGCCGGCGGCATGCAACGTGGAGAGTGCCTTCAGGGCTCCCGGCAAGAGGCGCGTGCCGGTCAGCATCACTGACGGATGATGTTCGCGATAGCAGGCCTGATCGCGCTCCTGGTCCACGCCGGGCACGGTGCTCTCGAGGAGAAATGGCAGGCCACGGCCGACGTGGCGGCGCACTTCCGCCTCCGCCAGACCGGCCAGACCGTGGCTGCCGCGCACGTGATTGACGCTGGCCGCGATGGCCGCGTAACTATCCGCCAGCGTACCGTCGAAATCAAAGAGAACTGCGTCGATGCCCTGGATGCTGGTCACGCTCCGCTCCGAAGACTGCGCGTCGCGGCTAACCGAGGTTAACCGTGAATGCGTTCGTAGAGGTTTTTGAAATGCTCGACGGCTTCGTTGGGGTTCATATTGAAGACAGCCTTGCCGACGGTTTGCCAGTGGCCGCGATAATAGAAGAAGACGGCCGAGGCGTTGCGCAGGTTGCCGACGGCAGGCAGTCCCTCCATGTCGCCGCCGGCGACGGCCTCGAACTGGATGGTGACGGCGGCGAGTGCGGCAATCTGGCCGCTCTGTTTGTCGCGGACAAACTCGACGTGGCTGTCCCACTGGCACTCCTTCCAGAGCAGGCCGCGCGGTTTGCCGGTTTCCGACGCCGCCTTGATGAACTGTAACTCAAGGCGTTCACGCTGCAGCCTGAAAAGCTCACGAGCGCGCTCGACCTGCACCTGGCGGCCAAAGGACCGCAGCGGCCGCCACATCGAGACGATGATCAAGATCACGACAATTACCACGGCCGTTACCAGCCAGGGCCACATGCTTGTCTCCTTTGGGCGGCCACGAACGGCTTTTCGATCACTTACGTTGCCGCCGCCGGCGCAGCTCGCGGAATTGCCAGTAGCCAAAGAGCGTGCCGAGGACGCCCGTACCGAAACCGATCGCCAGCGCGCGCCAGTCGACTGTCCGCGGCGGCGCATCGCTGCTCGGATCTTCCACGCCGCTGCTGGCGGGCACGGCCACGGCACGCATCGCCTGCAGGCGCTCTACCAGCGCGGGGACGCGCAGCGGACCATTGAAGCCGGCCAGCTCGTTGAAAATCCGCAAGCATGCGGCGAGATCGGCGTCCTCTTGCTGCTTGATCTCGATGGCCTCTTTCCTGGACCTGGGCGTCAGGCGCCCTGGCTCGGCGCGGGCATTGTATAGCTCACCCAGCAGCCAGAATAGCCGCGCGTCGTCCGGCATCCAGATGAGCAGCTGCTGAACGACGGCCAGGGCATTGGCCGGCAACTTGGCGCGCTCGGCGGCAGCCAGCTTCGCGGGCTCGAACTTGCCCGAGTCGCCGACGAACCTGACGTTGAAGAGATCGTCCGGTGCTTCAGGCAAATTCTTCTCCTTGCGTCGCATCTCGAGGAACCGAAGGCGAAACAACTTGAGCAAGGTCTTCTCCGCGTCCTTGTGAAATTTCAGCGCGAGATCCGTCCAGTTCATCTCGTGCAAGATCGGCTTCAGTTCCCCGGCGGCATCGATGCTCGCAGGCCAGTTGTCGATGGCCTGTCTGAGGTAATCGATTGCGCGCTGCGGCTCCTGGGCATCGAGGAAATAGGCCATCGCCAGGTTGGAGGTTTGCAAGAAGTTGCCGCGCTCGCGCAACATCTGTGGCGTGATCAGCTCGATGGCCTCGGCGAAGCGACGGCGGCGAATCAGGTACGCCTCGATACTGAGCCTCTGGCCCATGCTCCAGTTGCTCGGGAATGCCCTGGGCGCCGTGTCCGCCATCAGAACGTAACGCATGCGCAACGGATTGTCGCGCTCGATCTTGCTGGCGCCGATCGTCTTGAGGAGAAACAGGCTCTTCTCGAACTCGACAAAATTCGGGTTCCGCGCATCCTCACCCGGCTCGGCGGGATTGTAGATGCCGGCGCGCAGCGGCGCGTTACCCATGACGAAGGCGAGCACGGCCCCAGTCGCTAGCAAGCGCGAGGACATTCACTTACCCTTGGCCGCGACGTGCTCGCAGGTGACCGTGGTGGTGATGCCGCCCCGGGCCGTGAAGGCGCCGACCACCTTGCAACGCCGCGGACGGCAGGCGGCGACGAAATCGTCCAGCAGGCGGTTTACCACCGTCTCGTAGAAGATGCCCAGGTTGCGAAAGCCCTGCAAGTAACGCTTCAGTGATTTCAGTTCCACGCACGTCTGGTCGGGCGTGTAGGTATAGGTGATGGTGCCGAAGTCCGGCTGCCCGGTCTTGGGGCACATGCTCGTGAACTCGGGACAGACGATCTCGATGGCATAGTCCCGCCCGGGACTGGGATTGGCGAAAGTTTCGAGCAAGTCGCCGGCGGGAACCTCCATCGCCACCACCTCAGGGAGCGTGAACCAGACTCGTCAGTGAATTGTAGCAATTCTGCCAAGACATGCACTCCCAGACGAGCGTCGTTGAAGCTCGCCTGACGGTTTCGCGCGGCGCTATCTCGCGCGACATCGCCAAGCGTGGTTCTCTCACGCTTGTCTGCGATGATCTGGGTGCGAGGCAAGCGCACGCTTTCTTTTCGATGGCCTTCCTGGTAAACTCACCTTACCCGCCTTCCTTCCCCACCCCCAGCGGCGCGAGGCGCTTGCCATGAGCCGAATTGCAATCTCCTGCATGGCTTTTTGTCTTCTCAACATCACAGCCCGCGCGCATGTTCCCGTCGGCGAAATCCAGGTCGATCCGGTCAAACTTAGGCTGGCAGGCCCCGATGCGCGTTACTCTCTTCTCATTCACGGCAAGTCCGCGGCGGGCCAGCTCATGGACTTGACCGGCGAGGCCAAGTTCACCGCGCTGCAACCGAAAATCGCGCGCGTGGATGCCGCCGGCGTTGTCAGCGCCGTCGCGGATGGCACCGCGGCCATCCAGATCGACGTTCGCGGACAGAAGAAACTCGTTACCGTCGAAGTGGTCGAAACGGCACGGGCGCGCGCGGCGCATTTTGAGAACGACGTGATCCCCGTCCTGAGCCGCTTTGGCTGCAACTCGTCTGGGTGTCACGGCGGGGCGGAGGGGCAGAACGGCTTCAAGTTGTCGGTATTCGGCTCCGATCCGACCGCGGACATCGTCGCCCTGACCAAGGAAAGCCGTGGTCGTCGCGTGCTCTACTCCGCGCCGGATAATAGCTTGCTGCTCCTGAAGGCTACCGGGGCGGCACCGCATGGCGGCGGCGCGCGGTTGCCGCGGGCCAGTCGCGAGTACGACATCCTTCGCGCCTGGATCGCCGCCGGCGCCCGGCCGGGCGACCCAGCCGCGCCGCACGTCACCGGACTGCGCATCGAGCCGGCCGAACGCATCATGGACATGAAGAGCCAGCAACAATTGCGCGTCATCGCCCGCTACTCCGACGACCGCGAAATCGATGTCACTTCCCTGGCTCGTTTCCAGACCAACAACGAAGGCCTCGGCTCGGTGAGCCTGGAAGGCCGGGTGACTGCGGGGCAAGCGCCGGGCGAAGTCGCGGTCATGGCCAGTTTCCTGGGCGAAGTCGCCGTGTTCCGCGCGATGATCCCGCGCGCCGAGAAGATCGCCAGCTACCCGGCGTTGATCGAGAACAATTTCATTGACGGCCTCGTCTTTCGCCGGCTCAAGAAGCTCAATATCGTCCCCTCCGACACGTGCGACGATGCCGACTTCTTGCGCCGCGCTTATCTGGACGTGATCGGCACGCTGCCGACGGCCGCCGAGGCCCGCGCCTTCCTTGCCGACCGCCGCGCGGACCGCCGGCAACGGCTCGTCGACGAATTGCTGCGCCGGCCGGAATTCGTCGATTACTGGGCGCTCAAGTGGAGCGATCTCCTGCGCGTCGATCGCCAGGCGCTGGGGCACAAGGCGGCCTATGCCTACTATCGCTGGATTCGCGACAGCATCGCCGCCGACAAGCCGCTCGACAAGATGGCCCGCGAGCTGGTCACTGCCGATGGGCCGATCGTCGAGAATGCGGCGGCCAATTTTTACCGGGTCGTGCAGAAGCCCGGCGAGCGGGCCAGCACGCTGTCGCAGGTCTTCCTTGGTGTCCGCATCGCCTGCGCCGAGTGCCACCACCATCCGTTCGACCGCTGGAGTCAGGACGACTACTACGGCATGCAGGCATTCTTCAACCCGCTGCAAATTGGTCGCTCCGGCCAGGGCGATTTCCTGTCCGCTTCCGGCGACGCCAAGGCACGCAACCCGCGCAGCGGGCAGACCATCACTGCCCAGCCGCTCGGCGCCAACGCGGCGGAACAGAAGGTAAACGACGCACGATTGCTTCTGGCCGACTGGCTGACCGCGCCGGACAACCCGTGGTTCGCCCGCAACCTGGCAAACCGCGCCTGGGCTCACTTCACGGGCCGCGGCCTAGTCGAGCCAGTTGACGACGTCCGCGCCACCAACCCTCCCAGCAACCCCGAATTGCTCGATGCTCTGGCCAGAAAATTGATCGACAGCCGATTCGACTTCAAGCAACTGGTGCGGGCCATCACGGCGTCACGCGTCTATCAGCTCTCGGCGAAGCCGAACGCAACCAACGCCCGCGACGAGTTCAACTCCTCGCGGGCGCTGTTCCGCCGGCTGGACGCCGAGGTGCTGCTCGACATGGTCAGCCAGACGACCGGCGTCGCCGAGCGATTCAAGGGCGTGCCGCCGGGACAGCGAGCGATCCAGCTCTGGGACAGCAAGGTGCCGCACTATTTCCTCAAGCTCTTTGGGCGGCCCATCCGCGTCACCGCCTGCGAGTGCGAGCGCAATCACGAGCCGGGAGTATCTCAGGTCCTGCACCTCCTGAACTCGCCGCAGATTCAGGCGAAGCTGGCGCATGCAACGGGGACGGTCAACCGGCTGGCTCGCCGGCACCAAGACAATGCCGAGCTGGTGGATGAGCTATACCTGACATTTCTCAGCAGGTATCCATCGGCGGATGAACAGGCCACAGCAAAGCGCTTCCTTGAACAACACGGCGAGCGACGCCGGCAGGCTGCGGAGGATCTGGCGTGGAGTCTCATGAACACGCTGGAGTTTCCGTTCAATCATTGATGGCAGGCAGTCTCTGCTACATCCCAACTGCGTCGAGCGCTTTCCGGGCCCAGAGCCGGACGTCTTCGTTCTTGTCTGCGGTTGCTTTCTTCAGGGCCGGGGCGGCCTTTTTTGCCTTGGGGCCGAGGGAAGCCAGGGCGCGGGCGGACCAGGAACGCACAAAGGCATCTGCGTTGGTCAGTGCCTTGGAGAGGAGTGGGACCAGAGTGGGAGCGATGCCCTGGGCGCCGATTTCTTCCAGTGCCTGGGCGGCGCCGGAGCGAGCGTGGTCGTTCTTGCTCTTGAGCGTTTTCAGCAACTCCGGAATGGCATGGGCGCCCAGGCCGCTGACGGTCAGCACGGCCCAGGAGCGGACCTGGTCGTCGGCGTCTTGAAAGGCGCGTAGCAATTGTGGCAAGGCCGCCCTGGCCCTGGGGCCGGCTTGGCTGAGAGCCTCGGCGGTTTGCCGGCGGACTTCCAGCGACCTGTCGGCGAGCATCTTGGCGAGGGCGGCAATCGTGCCCGTCGAGGCCAGATCCACCTGGCTCAGAGCTTGCACGACCCGGCAACGCACACCGGGTTTCTTGTCGCGAAGCGCGGTCCGCAGGGCAGCGACCGCCTGCCGGGCCATGTCACCCATCTCACCGAGCGCAAAAGCGGCACCGGAGCGCATGTCTTCCTCGGCGTGTGCGAGCGTCTTTTTCAGGACGGCGATGACCTTTGGATCGACGGCGGCCAGGGCCCGCGCTGCCGCCGCCCGTACATCTTCTTCCGGATCGCGCAGCGCGTCCAGCAACGCATGCTGCGCCTTGGCGGCACCGTTGCCCAGACGCTGTAGCGCCTCGCAGGCGTGCAAGCGCACGAACTTGACCGGGTCCTTCAGGGCGTGGGACAGAGCCGAGACAGCCTCCGGATGGGCCTCGCCGATCGCGCCCAGGGCGCGAACCGCTTGCTGGCGAATGAAGTCGCGCGGCTCGCGCGTCAAGCGGCACAACGACGGCACGGCATTCTTGGCCCTGGCGCCCATGCGGCCCAGGGACTCTGCCGCCTGACGTCGGACCAGTTCATTGCCGTCCTCCAGAGATTTCTGCAGTGATTCGACGATCTTCTTGCTCTCGGGGCCGATCTGCCCCAACGCCAGCGCCGCCCGCCAGCGTTTGAGCGGCCTGGAGTCCGCCAGCGCTTCCAGCCATTGTTTTGTCGTCTGTTGTTTCGAGAACACCGCTGGCGCCAATGATTGCACTGTGCCTCCCCCATGAATGCCGCTTGCCGCTTGCGCGCGAATCAGCGCGAAACTGCCAGCGACCCATTCGGTTTCAGTCAGAATGGCAGATTCTTGACGTCTACATTTCCGCCACTCAAGACAATACCTATCCGGCCCAGTCCGTCCAGTGCGCGGCATTCGTCGGCCAGCACGGCGGCCAGGGGCACGGCGGCGCTTGGCTCAACGAGCAACTTGGCGCGTTCCCACAGCAGCCGCATGGCCGTCACGATCTGCTCCTCGCTCACCGTGATGATGCGCTCCACCAGATCGCGTACGACAGGCCAGGTCAAGTCACCCAGGCTCGTCAAGAGGCCGTCGGCGACGGTTCGCGGCGCGTTCTGCGTCATGAGCTGCCCGGCGGCCTTCGATCGCGCCGCGTCGTCCGCCCCCGCCGGCTCGCCGGCGAAAACGCGGACGGTGGGATCCAACTCACGCACGGCCAGGGCCGTGCCGGAAAGCAAGCCGCCGCCGCCGACCGGAGTGATGATCGCGTCCAGGTCGGCGACCTGTTCCAGCAACTCCAGGGCGGCCGTCCCTTGCCCGGCGATCACGTCGGCATTGTCGTACGGATGGATCAGCGTTGCGCCGGTGTCCGCGAGGACGCGCTCGGCAGTGGCCTCGCGCGCTTGCTGGTTGGGTTCGCATGCCACAACGCGAGCGCCGTACTCCTCGACCGCGGCGCGTTTCACGGCGGACGCGTTGCGCGGCATGACAATGTGCGCGGCGATGCCGCGCAGCCGCGCCGCCCGCGCCAGCGCCCCGGCATGATTGCCGGAGCTGTGCGTGACCACGCCGCGTGCCGCCACGTCCTCGGTCAGCTTCATGACCGCGTTGCAGGCACCGCGAAACTTGAAAGCCCCTGCCTTCTGCCATTGTTCGCACTTGAAGAACAGCGACCGTTCCGCCATCCTGTCCAGAACGGCGCAGGTGAAGACCGGCGTCCGCTGTGCAAATGGCGCGATGCGCGCCGCGGCTTGGCGAATGGCTGTCAGGTCGGCGGCGTAGCGGTTCATGGCACTATTTCACCGGATTGCGCAGGACGCCCAGGCCCTCGATCTCTACCTCCGCGATGTCACCGGCCTTGAGGAAGACCGGCGGCTTGCGGGCGAAGCCCACGCCGGGCGGCGTGCCGGTGAAGATCAGGTCGCCCGGCTGGAGCGTGAACACCTGCGACAGATACGCCAGCGTCTCACCCACGCCAAAGATCATCTGGCTGGTGCTGCTGTCCTGCATCGTCTTGCCGTTGAGCCGCAACTGAATGCGCAGCTTGAGAGGGTCGGCCACCTCGTCGGCGGTGACGAGGTGCGGGCCGATGGGCGCGAACGTGTCAAAAGTCTTGCCGATCATCCACTGCTTGCCGTCCTTCTTGAGCTGCCAGTCGCGGGCCGAGACATCGTGGCCGACCATGTAGCCGGCGACGTATTCCTGGGCCCTGTCCGCCTTGATGTCCTTGCCTTGCTTGCCGACGACGATTACCAGTTCCGCCTCGTAGTCCACTTCCTGGCTCACGGGCGGCAACACGATCGGCTGCTCCGGTCCAATGATGGCCGTGGCATACTTGCTGAACAGGATCGGCTCCTTGGGGATGGGGGCGGCGCTCTCCTCGGCATGATCGCGATAGTTGAGACCGACGCAGATGATCTTGGGCGGATCGGGTATTGGCGCCAGCAGTCGGGCCGAGGCGGCGTCCATCTTGACCGCGCTGCCGCTGCGCGTCGCCTGCCCGGCCCGCTTGAGCATCTCCGGCCCTCCTTCGAGGATGAGCCGCACGCTCGGCGGGATGGCCGCGTCGCTGGCGTTGAGGTCCACATAATGCGTGCCCGCCAGCGCCGCCGCCCGCGGGCCCCGAGTAGTCTCCAGTGTTGCCAGTCTCATGCTTCCTCGTACGTTGAGTTTGCCTCGAGTGAAGAGAAGCTCGTCTTGCAGACGAACGAGCGTTATTCTATAAAAAACCTGTCGCCGCCAGCGGCTTAACATCGCCTTGAGCCCGCATGCCGGCCCGCCACATTCCCCGATAGCTCAATGGTAGAGCAACCGGCTGTTAACCGGTTTGTTGTAGGTTCGAGTCCTACTCGGGGAGCTTGACCGATCGTCTACGCACCCGGACGACCCTACGAGTTAACGGGAACGCCGAGCGCCGTCGCTCTCGGCGTTTCGCGTTTTCGGCCAATTGTAGCAACGGGTTACGTTGAGCCATCCGCCCCATCGGGAAGCCCCGCGAGATTCTTCGGGTTTCTTGAAAAAAGCCGAATAGTAACCGCTGGGACATGCTTTCGACTTCTGGCTAACCGAGAGCAAAGCAAATGGTTCGACAAGTCGCCTTGGGCTTTCCCGATTTCCTGTTACCAGTCAACATGGTTGCTGGATCGCTTTTGTTGACAGCAACTTGCCGCAGCAATAATACCTACTTCGCAAGGTGCGGAAGACACGTCTTGTCTCATCGAGTCGCCAATTCAGGAGTACGCCATGAGACGGTGGGTTTGTGTCGCGGCGGCCAGCGTGGCACTGTTGGCCCAAGTTGAGGCAATCAGTGCCGGCGACAAGGAGCCATTGCGTATCGGCGTGGCCGAAGTCAACATCACGCCGCCTAAAGGATTCCTGATGGCCGGCTACTACCACGAGCGGCGGGCCACCGGGACCCGTGATCCGCTCAAGGCCAGGGCCATTGTCTTTCGTGGCGATAACGAGCAAGCAGCCATCGTCGTTTGCGATCTCACCGGAATCGCCATCGATCTCTCTACCGAGGTCCGTCGGCGAGCTGCCAAACGCACCGGGATTCCGGTGAACAGTATTGTCATCTCGGCCACCCATTCGCACACAGCTCCAGATTACACCCGTGACCTTTACGAATACCTTGGAAATGAGAACAGGAGCGCGTCCAAGCGATATGCCAAGGATTTGATTGACGGCATCGTGGAAGCAATTGTCAAGGCTCATGCAGGCGCCAGGCCAGTTAGCGTGTCGGCCAGTGCCGCCCGGCAGAAAGCACCGGTTTCCTTCAACCGTCGCTTCGTCATGAAGGATGGCAGTGTGCGCACCTGGCAGCGTCTTGACCAGCCCGATGTGATTCGCCCAGCCGGGCCAGTCCAGGGCGAAATCGCCAAATTCTGCCTCAATTATCGCCGCGGGCTTGATTTTGACTACTGTACAGCCCCTACGATTCTCCGGAGTTTTGCCTGTCCCGTCCCATCT
>VGYC01000047.1 GCA_016873095.1 Planctomycetota bacterium
CACTGCCGCAGCAACCGCCGCCAAAACCGCTCCTTGCTACCCCGTCGCTGATTTGTTGTGGACATGGCCACCTCCTTTGCGGAGATTAGACCATGTCAGTCAAGAACGCGGTTGGCCGGACGGACACAACTTTTCGGCGCGGGCACGTGAAGTCTGGGCCGCGCCGAACCATAACTGGCTTCGCATCACGCGCATCTTGCGCTGCCTATCGCTGGCTGGAATGGCGACACAGGCCAGGGCTTTATGTGACGGGCTGCTTGAATTCCACACGAACCGACGATTTGCGATTCCAGCGAGCACACTGAAGTACTGGACGGATGCCGTGAGGCATTGAACGCGCCCGGCGGGCCCGGAGATGATCAGGGAAGGACCAGGGCGGCGCCAAGCAACAGCATGCGCGTGAATGGATTGTTGTCTTGCGCAGCCGCAATGAGCAGTGTTCGACTGCCATCGGACCGGACTTCGATGTGTGCGAGCTCGCGATCATCGATGCCGACAAGCCGGCTGTGGCCCGGCAGTCGGAGCGCTTCCAGCCTGGCGACCAACTGGCCGCGGGCGTTTTGCAGGACGCGCGGATGGACCCGGCCGATCAATCTGTCGTCCGCGTCGCGCACTGTCCAGGATCGCGACCAGCGCCATACATGCCGCATGGTCATCAGCAGCGAAGAATCTTCCCCCTCGCGAACAACAAGCGACGGGCCGGCCAGGCACCACCCAACGGCAGGCAGCTTCACGACTGTGCCGAGCGGCGCGTTCTCCGGCAGGGCGCGGATGGCGCGTGACAGCTCGTGACGTGCTGCGGTGCAGGTTAACGCCATCCAGCTGTCGATCAGCACATGGTCTCGCTCCAGCATGCGCCGAGGTCCCTTTGACTGCCGCGCGGCCGACTCGTTGAAAAAACGGTTTTGTGTTTGCTCCAGCCGCGCGCGTGAGCTAGATTTTGGCAACGGAACAGAAACTTGGCCTTCCCGTCCAGAGATCGTGTTTCATGCCTACCATCGTGTGCAATTTCTCTGCGCTGACGGTGGCAACTCTCTACTATTGCTGGCGCTCGTACTACCACGGGCGGTCACAGCGCGAGCAGGTGCTCCGCGAGCGAGTTGCCTACATGCTCTGGGTGATGGCGAATTCCGTTTAGCGTCACGTGATGTTTGCGTTTCGCTGTCAGTTCGCATTATCCGGATGGTTCCGAGGGATGATCGGTGATCCCCCGGCGACTTGGCCCACGGGCCGGCATCCTCCACCGAGACAGAGGTTCTCCGTGTAACTCACGGTGGGACCTCTGTTTTTTTATGGCTTTTCAGTGCGTCTGATTGGGGTTATCCACAAGTGCAGCGCGTGCTCGACACCATCCTCACGCGAACGGTAGCGCAACGTCTTCGCTGGCGCCGCGCCGGCGATGCCGTGCAGATGCGAGACCACCCGTGATCCGGGCTGCAGCTGCCGGAGCTGTGGCAACAGCTTGACGTTCAGCTCGGGCAGCAAGTAGAGAAAAACGACGCTGGCAGGACGCAGATCGACATCGAAGATATTGGCGCGTTCGATCTTTACAAGGTGTGCGACGTCGTGGCGCCGGACCAGCGCCAGCGAATCGCGCACCCGCGCAGGGTTGATGTCGATGCCGACGCCCTTGCAGCCGTGCCGCCTGGCGGCCAGGGCGACAATCCGGCCGTCCCCGCAGCCCAGGTCGTAAACCACGTCGGACGGCCTCAGCTCCGCCAGCGCCAGCATCCGCGAAACGACATCATGAGGAGTGGCGACGAAGGCCACGTCCTCTTGGCCGCGGGATTTCGACAGGCCCATGCAAGTCACCACGAGCAAGGTGACGGCAGCGACGCAGCGCTTCATCTTGATCCTCTTTTGATGATCGCCAGCTGCGGCAGCAGGCGGTTGAGCTGTCCTTCCGTGGCATTGTCCAGTGCCGCTTGATCCAGGTAAAGAGCCCGCAAGTCGTCCAGCCCGCGCAACGACAGGATGGCGTTGTTCATGAGCTTGCAACCGTTGAGATTCAGCAGGTTTAGCTGACGCAAGTTTTGAAGATGTCGCAAGCCTCGGCCTCTTACCAAAGTTCCGTCCAGTGCCAGTACGCGCAAACCTGGAAAGCGCTCGAGGTGGGCTAGATCGTCGTCGTCGATGCGGCAGCCGCTGAGATTGAGCACTTGCAGGTGAGGCAGCTTGCCGAGTCGGGTCAAACCGGCACCGGTGACGCGCGTGTGGCCCAGTGCCAGTACTTCCAGCCGGGACAGGCTGGACAGGGGGTCCAACCCGTGAGCGGTTATGACCGTGCGAGCGAGATAGAGTCGTCGTAGATTTGTCAGCCCGCGCAACGTCTTGAGGTCATCATCGACAATAGTGGTTTCGCTGAGGTCCAGCGTTTCGAGGCTGTACAGCCCCCGCAGTGCCGCCAGGTCTCCGGGCGAAAGGGCTGGTTTCGCTGCCGTCGCTTCCAGCACATTGCCGGAGAAATCCCGATCAAGCATGAGGGCCCCGCCCTTGAGCCTCGCCAGTGCACCCGCATCGTCCGCCTTGAAGACCTTGGCGAGCTCGAGCCAGCCTTTTTTCTCCGCGCCGTCGATGACAACCGCGCCGCCGAGCCACTGGTCGCGGACTTCGAGGACGCGCATCTCGGTCTTGCGTTGCAAGCGCGCAGCCGGCTTGCCGTTCACGTGCAGCTCGGCACCGTCCACGGCCACATACACGCTATCGCCGACGGCGACTCGTCCGGGATCGATGGCCAGCGCATCGGCGACAAGAACAAGCGACGCAAGAATCGGTAGTATTCGCGCCGCAACGAACTGGCGATCCATCACTCCCTGTACTGTCAGCGCCATCGTGGCTTCTCCATGCCTTACTTGGCAGCCATGCGCAGGGCGCCGTCCAGGCGGATGACGGTGCCGTTGAGCATGTCGTTGTCGATGATATGGCGGACGAGGGAGGCGAACTCGTCGGGCCGGCCGAGGCGTGGCGGGAATGGCACCTGCTGGCCGAGCGACTGCCGGGCCGGCTCGGGGAGCCCCGCGAGCATCGGCGTGTCGAATATGCCCGGCGCGATGGCCAGCACGCGGATACCCGAGCGGGCCAGTTCTCGAGCCAGCGGCAGCGTCATCGCGGCCACGCCCCCCTTCGATGCCGCGTATGCCGCCTGGCCAATCTGCCCGTCGAAAGCCGCCACCGACGCGGTGTTGATGATGACGCCGCGCTCGCCGCCGGGACCGGGCGCATTGCCGGCCATTGCCTGCGCCGCCAGTCGGGCCACGTTGAATGTGCCAATCAGGTTTACCTGAACGACCTTATTGAACGACGCCAGCGGATGCGGCCCGGTCTTGCCGAGCAGCTTCTCGGCCAGGACAATGCCGGCGCACTGGATGGAGCCGTGCAGTCCGTCATGCTCACGCACGGCTGTCGCAACAGATTCGTGCACGCTGGCCTCGTCGGTGACATCCGTCGCGACGAAGCGAACAGCAACACCAAGCTCGGTTGCGAGCTTCGCGCCCGTCTCGGGGTTGACATCGGCAATGACGACCCGCGCGCCGGCGGCAGCGAGCATGCGGACACAGGCAGCGCCCAGCCCGGAGCCACCGCCACTCACCAGAAAGCTACTGCCGCTGATCTTCACCGTGCGTCCCTTGCAGATTGAGCGATATTATTCGGCCGCTGGCCGAGGTCGGAGTTGTTGTAGACGGTGAAAGTGGTATTCGCCACTGGCAGTCTCTGCAAGCCGCCCGAGCAGCCAGTCATTTCTTCTTGAGCGTCTTCCCCATTCCAAACGGCGTCGAACCGGGCATCGCTTCGGCGACAACCAGGGTGTAGGCGCCGCGGGCGTCGAACTGGTAGGCAGTGGCGAGGACTCGGTATGCAGCGGTGGCGGTTGGTTGAAAGAACAGGCGGCTGTTGAAGCCCTCGGCGTCAAGACCTTGCGCGAGCTGCCTGCCGGATTGGTCTTGCAAGATCAACCGGCTGTCGAAAGCCGTCGTGACGAGATCGATCTGGTAGCTCTTGCCGGCCTCGAGCTTGACGGAGTGGATCTTGAACGGCCCGCCTTGCGGCAAGCGCGCATCCTTGGCGTCGAGCTGACCGCTGGCCTGGAGCAGGGCCTGCCGCTCGGCGACCTGCACCGTGTATCGTAACTTTCCGTTCACCGCCGGCGAGAAGGGACCGACGGCCACAAGCATGCGATAGTCGGTGGTCCTGGCGGGGACAAACCGAAAGCTGGTTTCGAACTCCGTCTCGCTCAGGCCGATCGACTCGAAGATCCCCATGGCGCCGCCGGCGTTGGCGCGGGCGCCGTTGTTGTAGCGTGCTTGCACCGCCTTGGCGCCGTCGGTGATCTGCACGTCCGGCTCGAAGCCGCGGCCCTTGACGGTGATGTCGTAGAGCTTGCCGGCCTCGAATTTGCGGACATGTTCGTTGAGCTTTAACTCGGGCGCCTTGAGATCGCTCTCGGGTTCAAATTGGATCCGGTCCACGGACAGCGTGTACGGGAACGAGCCCTTGCCGACCTCCCGGCCGGGCAGGTGGCCGATCAGGATGCGGTATTCCTTGGACTCGGTGGGCGTCAATAGATGGAGCCATTCATTGCCGATCGGCGCGTTGCCGAGCGGGTTGATGATGTGGTGTTCCAGGCGCACGTCGGGAACGAAGCCGTCGGCCTTGACGGCGACGCGGTACATCGTGTCCTTCTCCAGGAAGACACGATGCATGCCGGCCCGCGCCTCCCCCTTGAACACGGTCGCGCGCTGCTTGGCCGGCGGATCCTTGCTGGCCAGTTGTCGGCGGCGCATGTCGCGCAAGGCGTCACGGACCTCCGTGACGCAGATGCCAAACGCCGTCACTTGCTTGTCGTGGAAGATGCTGTTCTTGGGAAGCTGTCCGCCGGTGGTGGCCATGGCGGCAAAGCCGACGACCTCGCCGCGCTCGTTGACCATCGGGCCGCCGCTGTCCCCCTTGTTGATCGGCATCTGCGTGGCCACGACGCGGGCGCCCAGATAATCCCAGCGGAAAGCGCTGCGGACATGCCCGTGACAGTAACCAAACGCGCCGCCGTAAGACTCGATGGAGTTGCCGACCAGGTGAACAATCTGCCCTGGGCGGGCCGGCCGTTCAGCGAGCTTCAGCATGGACACGCCCGCTGGCAGCCTGTCCAGTTGCAGGACGGCCAGATCGTGGCGGACACTCTCGTAAACAACCTTGCAGCGGATCGCCAGCGCCTGCCAGTTCTTTCGATAATGAGCGACGTCGGTGATGGTCTCGCCGTCTTCCTGCTGGGCGAAGATGACAGCGAGAAAGGGGGACAGGCCGCCCGTGGGGTTTTCGATCACGTGCCTGGCCGTGACCACGAGTCGCTCCTTGGCATCGACGAGAAAGCCGGTGCCGTTGCTGCCGGGTTGCGGTCCCTGGTTCGTGTAAACCAGAACAGTGGACGGCGCCACGCGCCGATACAATTCCTCGTTTGCGTGCGTGGATCCGACATGCAAGAGGATGGCTGCGACAACTGGCAACTTGACGCGAAAGGCGAACATGGCGAAGGCTCCTGGGCTGTAGCGAAGAATCTCGGGAGGGCCGGGCTGACCGCTCCTCGGGGACTTACGAAACGATCATCTATTGGTTCGGGAAGTTCTGAATGTCGTTGCCGATGGCGCTGCCTGGCGGAGCGGCAAAGCTCGGCTGCGCATCGGCGTTTTCCATCACGGTCAGACCGTATGGGCCCGGATCGCGGCCAACGCCGGGATCGAATGTCGTGGCCACGATGCTATAGACGGCGGTCTTCTCCGGACGAAAAATCATGCGTGCGTTGAGGTTGCCGCCGCTGTCGTCATCCTGGGCCAGCAGCTTGCCGGCGGCATCTTCGAGAAAAAGGTAGGGGTCGAAGGTCAGACTGCTCAGGTCGATCTGATAGGTCTTGCCGGCCTCGAGCTTGACGCGATGGATCTTGTGCGGGCCGCCGCGCCTGGGATAGATCGGGTCTTTGCCGCTCAGCTGCCCCTTCGCCGAAAGCTCCGGCTTGATCTCCGCGACACGTGTCGTGTAGGTCAGCGGCGCCAGTCGTTTCTCGGTGACCGGTCCGACGCTGACGATAATGCGATACTCGGTCGTTCGGGCCGGACTCATTGTCAGTGTGGTGATGAACTCGGCGTCGGGGCCGAAGCCATACCAGCGGCCGTTGCCGGCCCGTGCCACCGGCCGTCGCCCATCCAGCACTTCCAGTTGCGGCGCGAACCCGCGGCCGGTGACCGTGATGCTGTAGGTCTTGCCCTGCTCCAGCTTCTTCGAGTTTTCCGCCAGCTCGAAGCGCCGCTCCTGCTCGGGAAGCTGTGGCTGCAGCCGGGCACGCTCGATGGTCAGCGTGTACGAGTTGGCGCCTTTCTTGATGTCGCTGCCAGGCAGGAACCCAACGGTGATCTGATAGACCTTGGTCTCCCTGGGAATGAACATGGTTTGCGCGACGTTGCCGGCAAAGCGTCCCGCGGGAGGCGGCGGCAGGTAGCCGCTCCCCGTCTGTCCCTTGACGCGCACTTGTGGCGTGAAGCCGTTTCCGGTGGCCACGATGCGGTAAATCGTTCCTTTCTGCATCTTGTAAGGATGCACGCTGGCCAGGGCTTCACCCTTGAGGATATCGGGCTTGGCGGCCGGCTGTCCGGCCGGCGACAGCATCGCGAAACACAGCCAGCCCGGCAGCATCAGAACCGGGAAAGCTCTGCAATGGCTCTTCATGGCTAACCTGTAATGCTGGAGGTTGTCCCATTGGGACGGAATCGAGATGGAGGTGATTGTCCATCCCAGTAGGCGACAAGTCAAGTGGCTGGCGTGAAAACAGGATGGCGTGACACCGCGCTAGCCGATCGTTACAGTTCGTCCCGTCGCCGCCGACTCGTAGATGCCCAGGATGATCTCGACGGCGCGGCGGCCCTCGCGGCCATCGACCAGCGGCGGCCGACCCGACTGGATTGCCTGCACGAAATCGGTGAGCTGCCGGGCGTGGCCGACGTGCGAGATTGCGGCCGGGTTGCTCGAACCGCCGGAGGCGCCGGTCTTCTGGGCAAAGCGGGCACGAATGTCCTTGTCGGCTTCCATCTCCGCGGCGAACTCCCAGCGGACCAGGTCGTCCTGCTCGACGACGGCGCTGCCCTTGTCGCCGTGGATGGCGATGGTCTTGGGCAGGCCGGGGTAGACGCTGGTGGTGGCCTGGATGACGCCGAGGGCGCCGCTCTTGAAGCGTAGGCAGGCGACGGCGGTGTCCTCGACCTCGATGCGCTCGTGGGCCAGCATGGCAGTCGCGCCCATGATGTGCGTGACCGGCCCCATCATCCAGGTGAGCAGATCGACATTGTGGATGGCCTGGTTCATGAGGGCGCCGCCGCCGTCGAGCGCTTTGGTCCCTTTCCAGCCGCCCTCATCGTAATAGGATTGCGCCCTCCACCACTTGCAGGTGGTCTCGCCGAGCGTGAGCCGGCCGAAGCGACCGCCGTCGATGGCCAACTTCACCACCTGGTTGGCGTCGCCGAAGCGCGATGGAAAGATTGTGCACAGCTTGACCTTGTTCCTGTCGCAAGCATCAATGATGCGATCGCAGCGCTCCAGCGTGATCTCCAGCGGCTTCTCGACGACGACATGCTTGCCGGCATTGGCGGCAGCGACCGCCGGCTCCTGATGAGCGCCGCTGGGCGTGGTCACGATCACCACGTCCACGTCCTTGCGAGCCAGGGCCGGCGCCAGATCCGCGTAAGTGTCGCACTCCAGGCCGAGCTCTTGCTTCATCTTCGCCGCGTTGGGGCCGCGGCTGACGAGTGCAATCAGCCTGGCGCCGGGCACTTCCGCCAGCGCCCTGGCATGAAACCGCGCGATCATCCCACAACCAACGATGGCAAAACCAGGCATGTGCAACCTCATTGCAGTTTCCAGTGTTCAGAAAGGCGGTCAGCACTGAACACTGAACATCGAGCTAGCGCTTCTTGCTCGGGCTTATTCGCTCGACGCAGAACAGATGCTTGTCGCCGCGCAGGAAGATCTGCCCATCGGAGATGGCAGGCGAGGCGACAATGCCCTCGCCCATGTTGTTCTCGGCGAGCGACTTGAACTCCGGCCCGGCCTGGATGACCTTGACAATGCCTTCACTGTTGGCGAAGTAGACCTTGTCGTCGCCGGCCACGGGCGACGCGTGGAAATGATCGCCTAGCCGTTTCTTCCACAGCAGCTTGCCGGTGCGGGCGTCGAGACACTGGCCGATACCGCGGTCGCCGGCGATGTACACCTGCCCCTGAAACACGACCGGCGAACCGATGAAGGCGCCGGCCTTGGCGTTGGTCCAGGCGATGTGGCTCCTGGTGAGATCGCCGGTCTTGCCGTCCAGCCTTATGGCCATGGTGTTCTCGCCGGACGATGCGAAGAGGACGTTGTCTGCGACAGCGGGGCTCGGGATGCACTGCATGCCCATGCCCTTGACGGTCCACAGCGGCGAGCCCGTGGCTGCATCGTAGCCCATCGCGCGGAATGTTCCCTGTACGATCAGCTCGGTCTGGCCGTTGACCTTGATTGGCACCGGCGTGCTCCAGTTCACCGAGGCGTCGCGGTTCGTCTTCCAGCGATTTGCCCCGGTCGCCGCATCGATTCCCAGCAGATACGACTGGCTCCAGTGGTCCACTTGAACCACCAGCAGATCGCCGACAAGGATGGGCGAAGTTCCCATGCCCCAGCGGTTGCGGAACGGTCCGTACTCCTGGGCCAGCGAGCGTATCCACGCCGGCTTGCCGGCGAAGTCGAGGCTGAACAGGTCGCCGGTGCCGAAGAGAACGTAGAGGTGCTTGCCGTCTGTCACCGGCGTGGGCACGGCCATGCCGCCGGGCGCGAACAGGTCGGTCGGCGCCGTGCCGAAGAGCTTTGCATGCCAGAGTTGCTTGCCGTCCTTGCGGTCATAGCAGTAGACGTGCAGGCGATCGTTGAGCCGGCCATCGGATGCCGTCAGGAACACGCGCTCGCCCCAGACGACCGGAGCGCTGACACCCGCGCCTGGGACAAGAACCTTCCAGCGAATGTTGTCCTTGCCGGACCAGCGGACGGGGAGGTCCGTCTCCGCGGAAATGCCCATGCCGGTCGGGCCGCGCCAGCCTGGCCAGTTGTCGGCGCGTGCGGCAGCCGCGATCATCAGGATTGACAGGCACATGGTCGAACGCATGGCAACTCCACTGGTTCGCCGCGACATGGCGCTTTCGGGACCATGCGCGGGAGACGGGCGGCGGGGCAGCACTCTTTGGGCAGGCACAGGTGATTCTTGAAAGTGCCTGTTGTTTAGTCAAGCCTCGCGCAGCGCCCGATCCAGATGCACATAGCCGCCATCGACGTGGATTAGCTGACCGGTGGTGTGGCTGGACCGCTGGGACAGGAGAAACGCGACCGTGTCGGCGATTTCCGCGCAGCGAGTCATGCGCTTCTCGAACGGGATGCGCGACTCGATCCGGCGGCGAGCGGCCTGCGGGTCCGGAAATGTCTCGATCCAACGCGCGTAAAGCGGCGTCCAGCATTCGGCGACAATGACGGCATTGACGCGAATGCCGTACGGGGCGAGCTCGACGGCCCACTCGCGTGTGAGCGCATTGCGGCCGCCATTGGCTGCGGCGTAGGCCGAGGTGTTGCCTTGCCCCGTTTCCGCAACCTTTGAGCCGATGTTGACGATAGCCCCGTGCGTTTTCTTCAGCTCCGGCAAGGCGAAGTGCGCCATCTCGTAAAAATGGAGCAGATTGCGGCGCAGCGACAGCGTGAAGCGTTCGCTGTCACCGTGTTCCAGACCGACGCCGTCGTTGATGCCGGCGTTGTTGACAAGGCCGTCGATGCGGCCGAAGCGTTCGACGGCGACCGCCACCGCCTTGCGACACTGCTCGGTCTGGGTCAATTCGGCCTCGACGGCGAAAACCTTGCCGCCGGCGTCTTCGATTGCTCGCGTCGCGGCAGCGTTGTCCGCTGCGCTTCTCCCGACGATCACCGGCGTCGCACCTTCTCCTGCCAGCACCTGTGCGATTCCCAGGCCGATGCCCTTGGCGCCGCCCGTGACCAGGATGATCTTGTCGCGAAGTTCGAGGTCCATGCCGGCTCTCCTACTCAAAGAATCGTTTCCCACGGCTGATAGATTGGCCGGTATCCTTCGTCAAGTATGGTGACATTGGCGAGCCGGGAAGGGCCGAGTTGCCAGACGCCGCGGCCCTCGTGGATATGGCCGAACACCACCAGCTTCGGCTGGATGGCGCGGATGCGCTCCAGCAGGTGGGGGCAACCGGTGCGGCGGACCTGCCCTTGACGGCCGATCACAGCGTCCCCGTACCCATACGGTGGGCCGTGCACCAGAAGGATGTCAGTATCGTCGGGGATCTGCGACCAGATGCGCTTGAGCGGCTCGGGGCCGCCGTTGAAGGCCCAGTTGAAAAACCACGGCTGCCAGGGCGTGCCCCAGATCTTGAGCCCCTCCCACTCGACGCCGCTGTCTTGCAGATAGGTCCAGGGCAGGTCACGCGGCAGGAGGTGGACGGCACGCTCGAAGATCAGGTCGTGATTGCCGGCGATGCCGACGATCTGGCGGGCCGGTTGCCGGGTCAACCAGTCGCGGAACTCGCCTCCCAGCCATTGCGACTGAAACAGATAGGAGTGATCGCGCGTCGGGCACAGGTCGCCGGCCAGGAGCAGCAGATCGCACTCGGGCACGGTTTCCGGCAAGCAGCCATGACAGTCGCTAAGGGCCACGATTTTCATGCCGATCATCATAGCAGACATGGTGGCTGCGACGCGCGGCAGCACATCGGGGCTCGCCAGCGCGGTTTTTGATAGAATAACCTCCCGCCTCGGTGCACCGTAATAGACAGGAACCCGGACATGTACTCGCAGCACCTCCTCTCCCGTGCCTTGTTCCTTGGCTGTTGTCTGTGCGTGGTGGCCGTGCAGGCGCCGGCGCAAGACCCAAGAGGTGAGATCCAGGTCAAGATCGAGGACGAGAAGGTGGTCGCCGCGCCCGATGCCGTCGCCGAGATCGATCCGCAGCAATATGCACGCATCCAGGGCGTTGGCAACATGTTTGTCAACGTCAATGTCAACAACCAGAACATCCACCTCGGCTACATTCAGACGATGTTCCACCTCGACGGTCAGGTCGTCTTCCCCGGCAACCCACCCGGCCGCATGGTGGCGCAGAATCAGCCATTGCGGCCCGGCAAGGGCAAGAAGCCACGCACCGGTTTCATGTCGATCTACGAGGTCGGCAAGATGACCATCACGCAGGAGATGGAGATCGTCCCCACACGGGCCAAGCCGGGGCAAAAACGCAGGCTCGACGCCGTCATGGTCCGCTACTTCATCGACAACAAGGACGAGCGGCCGCACACTGTCGGCACACGCGTCTTCATGAACCCGTTCGTCATGAACAATCGCGGCACGCTCTTCGCCGCCCCCAACCAGCCCAACAAGGTCCTCAACGGCGTCGAACTCAAGGGCAAGCAAGTCCCCAGCTACCTGCAACTGCTGCAACGCCCGGACCTCAAGAACCCCGGCTACATCGCGCATCTCACCTATAACTTCGGCAGTTCGTTCGTCATGCCCGACCGCGTCGTCATGACCGGGCAGGCGGCGTTCATCAACCAGTGGGACCTGCGCGTCATGCAGTCCAACGGCATCTCCGCGCTGGGCTTCTACTGGGATCCCAAGGAGATCAAGGCCGGCGGCAAGCGGCAGTTCGCCTATGCCTTCGGCGAGGGCATCGCACCCAGTCCGGAAGGTGACGGCCTGGTGTCGCTGGTCCTGGGCGGCTCCTTCGAACCGGGCAAGGTATTCACCGTGGCTGCCTACGTGCAGGATCCCGCGCCGGGGCAGAGCCTCACGCTGGAGTTGCCGCCCGGCATGCAGCGCGTCGAGGGCAAGGTCCGCCAGCCCGTGCCGCTCGCCGACGACGACGGCAACTGCCTGGTCCTGTGGAAGGCCCGCGTCCTCGATGCCGGCCGCCACTCCCTCCGCGTCCGCTCCAGCACCGGCATCAGCCACACCAAGATCATCACCATCCGCCGGGGGACGTGATGCATCCGAGTGGTCGGCCAAGTTTTTCGTGCACCATCACGATTCTCGAACCATCGTCTCGTTGCACTACGGCATGTAATTGAAGCAGGGTATCTGAACGAGGGGATGATTCAGGAAGCCGATGGGGCCGCTGGCGACGAGGAAGTAGCCGGCGTAAAAGCGGGAGAGGAACGCGAACCAGGTCAGGAAGATCAACGTGTAGGCCAGGCGGCGGTAGCTCCAGCGTGTCGTCACACGGACAACTTGCCCGAGTCCGACGCTTGTCGCCCGCGGCACGGGCATCAATTCCAGCCGGTCCAGCCCGGCTGCCAGCAACGGATGCAATTCCTCGCGACCGATGGCGCCGTCGCTCAAGACCGTCAGCACGGCGTTGCGATAGATCCGGGCCGTCAGCCCGCGCAGCAGCAGCAAGGCCACGAACAGGCCCAGCGAGCAACCCAAAAAGTATTGTTGCAAGTAGAGAAAGCCCTCTTCGTCGCTGGCGGCGGCGTTGGCCGGAAAGTCGTCGCCGAGCACGGCCACGCGCAGCCCCTCGAAGATCAGCGACAGCACCGTCGTCAGCACCGCCAGCCCGAAGTAGGCGGTCGGCCTGGCCCGCACCAGCGCCCAGATGAAGCGGAAGTGAAAGAACGACCGGGCCTCGCCGGTGGCGGCCTGGTGTGCCTGGGCCATCGGCACATGGAACATGGCCAGGATGATCAGCAAGATGCCGAGGAAACCCGTCAGCGGGCCGAAGAACGCCTGCTCGTAGCCCTTGTTGAACGAGTTGAGCCAGCCGAACTCCCACGACATGAACATGATCAGACAGCCCAGGCCCGTGGCCAGGTAGGTGCAGAACAGTCCCTGCACGCCGATCTTGAAGTTGAGCCAGAGCGAGTGCCAGGGGATGGTCAGCTTCCGCCACAGTCGCCGGCCGGGGGTGCCGGGTTGCGCCAGCGTGGCCGCGATGCGCTCGCGCCAGAACCAGCGGGGACGGGGCGACGGTCCGGCAACGATCAGCGATTCGCAAAACTCGCGGAATGATCCCTGGTCGCGGAAGCGGCTCTGCTTCCACCAGCCGTACAGCACGCGAGCCTGCATCCAGCGATACAGCCAGCCGACGACGGCGACGCTGGCGAGATAGTTGAAGCAGAAGAGCCCGCCGATGGCCAGCCGCCACAGCCAGCCGAGCAGGGCTGCCAGCCGGCCGTCGGTCCAGGAGCGGCGCGGTTGTTGCCTTCGCAGGGGCGGCTGCGTGTGCACTTCGTCAGCGACACGAAATCCGCTCACGCCAGCATCTCCTGCAAGGCGCCGGCGCCGGCATCGACCTCCGGCGTCGGAAAGCCCATGATGCGTCCCACGGTGGCCGCCACGCTGCAGTGCTGCCTTGGCAGATCAACCGCCGCGCGCGGATGAGCGATGCCCGGGCCGGCGGCGACCACGAACACCTCATGCGCGCTGCGAGTGTTGAAGTGGTGCTGGAACGGCACCGGCATGGCGCGGTTGCTGTCGCGCCCGCAGTCCGGGACGATCAGGAAGACCGTGTTGTCGCGATAGGCCTCGTCGGCCTGGGTGGCGTCGTGGATCTGCCGCAGGCCGTCGTCGATGATGGCGATCGAGCGCGTGTAGAAGTGCGGATTGCCCCAGTGGACGTAATCCGGGTCCTGGTAATTGATCATAAGCAGCCGGGGCTTGAGCTCACGCAGGGCCCACAGTGCCAGCGTGGTGAGCAGGCGATCGCCGCGCGGATTGACCAGGCCGCTGTCGCCGTAGTGCTCGCGCCATTTGCGCCAGAAGGCGTTCAGCTCCGGGCTCACGACATGCGGAGCGTCGTCGGGCATCCCCTGCACGCGGTAGTCGAGGTTCTCCATGTGCCGGAGCCTGGCACGCCTGGCTTCCAGCTCGGCCTCGCTCATGCCGCCCGCGCGAATCTGCTCGCGGAGCAAGTAGCTCTTGTAGCGGTACAGGCTCAGCACGGTCGAGCGGTAGCGGATGCCGTACTGATGGTGATTGCTGAAGGTGTAGAACTCCTCGTGGATGCGATCCTCGCCGTTGATGATCAACGCCTGATGCGGCGGGATGTCATAGTGCCGGCGGAAGTACTCGAAGATGGTCGGCACCTTCGGCTCGAAGCGATCGGCGAAAGGGCGATGCGTGATATCCTCGTAGCGGTCATACCGGCCGGTGAGGATGTACAGCGTGCCCTGGCCGTGGCTGGTGACGATGCGGGGATTGGGCTCGATGCTGACGTTGTTGAAGAGAATCCCGCGTCGTCGTGCCAGCTCATGGTAGATGAAGGGACAGTACGTGTGTTCGGCGTCCGTGATGGTTTCCAGGCGGCGCACGCCGCCGCCGAAGCGGACCAGGACGACGCTGGGCCCACGGTAGGGCCGTTGCCCTTGAGCGAGCGGCGCCGGTGCTCCGGCCGGCGGTGCTGGCTGATTCTGGTCGGCACTCAGCGTCAGCGCGGCGGCTGCCGTGCCCAGCGCCGTTGTCTTGTGCAAGAACCGCCGGCGATTGAGGTAGTCCGTCATGAATGCCTCTTGGTGATGTCGATTCCGGTCACTACAGCGAATACTCCTTTCGACGGCTTGTGGTTTCAGCGAGTACGACCGGAGAAGTTCCGTCAGCGAATTTGTATACTGGCGACAACCCCCGCAACGCCGGCACAAGGAGTCACGCCATGCCAAGACCCTATCGCGTCGCTGTCATCGGCCACACCGGCCGCGGCAACTATGGCCACGGACTCGATGTCGTCTGGAACTCGTTCGACAACGTGCAGATGCTTGCGGTGGCCGACGCCAACGACAAGGGCCGGGCCGCTGCGCAGCAGCGACTCAAGGCCAGGAACGCTTACGCCGACTACCGGCAGATGCTCAAGAAGGAACGGCCGCAGATCGTCAGCGTGGCCACGCGCTTTCTCGACGAGCATCGCGACATGGTGGTGGCCTGCGCCGAGGCCGGCGCCCATGTCTTCATGGAGAAGCCGATGGCGCGCACGCTGGCCGAGGCGGACGACATGGTCGCCGCCTGCGAACGGCATCACGTCAAGCTGGCCATCGCCCACCAGACGCGCTATTCCCCGCGCCTGCAGCGCGCCAAGGAGCTAATCGCCGACGGCCGGCTCGGCGATGTGCTGGAGATGCGCGGCCGGGGCAAGGAAGATAGCCGCGTCGGTGGCCAGGACATGATGGTCCTGGGCACGCACATCCTGGACCTGATGCGCTTCTTCGCCGGCAACGCCCGCTGGTGCTATGCCCGCGTCGGCGTCGTTGGCAAGGACGGCGTCCGGCCGATAACCAAGGCCGATGTGCGTGAGGGGGGCGAGGGCATGGGCCCCATCGCCGGCGACCACATCACCGCCATGTTCGGCTTCGACCGCGGCGTGACCGGCCATTTCGCCTCGCAACGTAGCCAGCGCCGCGCCGGCGAGCCGGACCGTTTCGGCCTGCAAGTCTTCGGCAGCCGCGGCGTCATTCAGTGCACCACCGGGAGCCTGCCTCCGGTCCATTTTCTCGCCGATCCCGGCTGGTTTCCCGCGCGCGGCAAGGCGCCCTGGCAAGAGATCACCACTGCTGGAATCGGCAAACCAGAGACGCTCAAGAACGGCGGCCTTGGCCAGGGTAACGTCTGGATCGTCCAGGATCTCATGGAAGCCATCGAAAAAGACCGGCAGCCCAAAGGCAGCGTCTACGACGGTCGGGCCGCTCTGGAGATGATCCTTGCGGTCTACGAATCGCAGCGCCAGGGCCGGCCGGTCGAGTTGCCGCTAAAAAATCGGCGACAGCCGCTGGGGATGCTTTAGTCGCCATGGTCTCAATCGCTGAACTGCTCCGCATCTTGCCGACAAGGAAACCTGGAAGTCCAATCTTGGAGCAGATCATGGCTCGACTGGCTGTGATGGTCATTCTGTCTGTCGGCAGCGGCCTTTCGTCGGGGGACGAGCGGTCACAGGTGGGCATCTGCATTGGTTCGCCTTGCTCGGCGGCAGTAGTCAAAGAAAAGTCAAAAAAGGCGACGATTCCAGCGCGTGAGTTCCTCCCCAACATCAACCGCATTGTTTTTCTGGGCGACAGCATCACATACGACGGTCGGTATGTCTCGTACTTCGAGACGCAGTGGCGCTTGCACCTGCGCGAGCGGCCGATCGAGATCATCAGTTGCGGCTTGCCCAGCGAGACCGTATCGGGACTGTCCGAGGATGGGCATGCCGGCGGCAAGTTTCCGCGGCCCGACCTTCATGAACGTCTTGGACGGGTTCTGAAGAAGACGCGTCCTGACCTCGTTTTCGCTTGCTATGGCATGAACGACGGCATCTACCTCCCCTTGAGCGCAGAGAGGTTCGCACGCTTCAAGTCGGGCATCGTCAAGCTGCATGAACAAGTCAAGGCAGCCGGCGCCAGGATCGTCCATCTAACACCGCCGGTTTTCGACGCGCTGCCGATCAAGGGCCGCGTGGCGCCGTCGGACAAGGTCACGGCAGATCGGCCTTATCGAGATTACGATGACGTGCTGGAGCATTACACTGGCTGGCTCCTGAAGAAGTGCGAGCAAGGCTGGCACGTAATCGATTTTCACGGCGCCATGAAGGCCGAGTTGCGGTTGAAACGGCGCGGCAATGTCAATTTCACCTTCGCGCCGGACGGTGTCCATCCCAACGAGTCGGGGCAAATGCTGCTCGGCAAGGCGCTGGTCGATGGAATCGGGGCGCCGTTTCGGGGCATGACGTCCAGGGCGTTGGCCGCCAAGGTGTTTCAACTTGTACATGAGCGACGCCGGTTGCTGACCGACGCCTGGCTCACGGAAATCGGCCACAAGCGGCCCATGGCGGCCGGTCTGCCGCTGGAAACAGCCCAGGCCAGGGCCGTCGAACTCGAGAAGCGCATCGAGCAGCTTCTTCGCTGACAAACTCCGGCGAACGGAAAACTGCCCCTCAAAAAATCGGCGTGACACTCTATAATCCATTGCAACAGTCCCAGGCCATGCCATTCCATCATCGAGCGTTGATCAGCCAAGAATGCCGGCTCTCTTTTGTCCCAGATGCCAGCGTGCCAATCCCGACGTGGCGGTGTTCTGCTACTTCGATGGTGCGGAGTTGCGGCATGTAGCCGGGGCCGGGCCGGCGTTGCAAGGACGAATGGCCCGCGAGTTCATCTTTCCCTCCGGGCGGCGCTGCGCTACCTTCGACGACCTGGCGCAGGGCTGTCAGGATGAGTGGGATGCCGCGCGCCAGCTGCTGCGGCAGGGGACCTTCACGCAGTTCTTCACGCAGAACGGCCGAGCCGACCTTGTCAAGGCGGTGCAGGAGGCGCAGGCACAAGAAGACGCGGACATCGCCTTGATCCGCTTCGTCAATGCTCTGCCGGTGTCGCGGCCGCAGGCGCCGCGCCTCGATATCAATCCGCGCCGCTTCTTGCTGGGCAATCTGCTTGCCGGCGAGAACCGGCAACTGCACATCCTGCTGACCAACCAGGGGCAGGGCCAGTTGCAGGGAACGCTGAAAGTCACCGAAGGCGGCCAGTGGCTCAAGATCGACGGCGCGCGAGACGGCCAGTGCCCGCTGCGCATCGCTCGCGACCAGAAACTGTTGCTGCAAGTCGATACGCGCGGCATGGCTGCGGCGCAAACATATGGCGGCAAGCTGACCGTCATTACCAGCGGCGGCGTGGTCGAGGTGCCGGTGCGCATGGACCTGGTCGCTCAGCCGTTTCCGCGTGCTCCGTTTCAGGGGGCCAGGACGCCGCGCGACATGGCCGAGCGCATGCGCTCTCAGCCAAAGGCCGCCGTCCCCCTGCTGGAGAACGGCGAAATCGCCCGCTGGTTCGCGGGCAACGGCTGGAATTTTCCGGTGCGCGGCCCGCTGGCCCGCGGCGTCGCCGGCATTCAGCAGTTCTTTGAGGCCATGGGTCTGTCCAAGCCGCCCCACGTCCAAATCAATCAGCCGGAGGTCCGTTTTGCCTGTACGTATCCCGAGACGTTGCGTTTTCAGCTGAACCTGCACACGTCGTCGCGGAAGTGGGTTTATGCCAGCGTGGAGAGCGACAGCCCGTGGCTCAAGGTGCTGACGCCACAGGTGAGCGGGCCGCAGCAAGCCGCCGTCGGTCTGGAGGTGGATTCGCGGCATATGTCCGGGCAACTCGCTCAGGGACAGATCAAGATCGTCGCCAACGCCGGACAGACTCTGAGCGTACGCGTAGCTGGAGAATTACGCGGGGCGCCCGCGGTCAGGACAAGCGCTTTCCTGCGGGCGATCGTTGTCATGGTGCTGGGCGCGATTTTCTTGCGGGTTGCCCTGATTCCGTTGGTGGACCTGCGGGCACGTGCCACGGCTGCGCGCGCGGCGGCGACACGCCTGCTCGGCGGCAAACTCGGCAATGATAGTCCGCTCTATCAGGTTGGCGGCTGGCTGACGCTTCCCTGGGGCAAGATCTGGACAGCCAGCACACCGGAACTGGCCGCGGGGCATTTCAAGACGGAGCAAGCCAAGGATGCCAAAGCGGGCAGGACCAGCGAATTTCGGCACTACTATCTGAAGGCTTTTGTGCGTCGCATGATCATCGGCATGTCCTGGCTGAGCGCTCTGGTGATGATCGTGGCAATTTGGCGGCGTCGCGAGAGCTTCGGCGATCTTGTCTGGGGTCTGATCGCCGGGACCAGCCTTGGCATCGTGGTCAGCGCCACGCTGGCCTGCGTCGTGATGAGCGCAGAGATTCCGTTGCAAGCGATCTGGGGCGGCGGCGCCGGCCTGCCGGGGTTGCTCTTGTGGATCGTGGTCGCAGTCCTCTACTGGGCAAGCATGGGCGCGATGGCGGGGCTGATCTTCGGCTGGTTGCCTGTCACGCGGCGCACCGTGATCGAGCCGGTGAAAAAGATTCTGGCAGGAATTTGCCGGTTATGCAGGCTGAAAGGGCTGGCTGCCTACTGTGCCGGTCCGTGAGCCGCAATAATGACTGGCTCTTTGGATTTGTTCTGCGACAATGGAGCCCTCTCGCGCAATCAGTACGGTGGGCGCGACAGCACCCATTCGTGGCTTTGGCGCGGTTAGAGTCCGACCTGGAGGCGGCAAACTGAAGGCGGCAAACTGCATCGGAAACGCTGACGTTTCGGGAAATTCCTGGCGTCCCTGGCTTGCGGATAGAACTGCGGTATGCTAAAAACGACTTGGGTGGTCAGTGTGCCTATCTCAGGATGAGATTCCGGAACCATCCTATTTCCTGTCACGAAGACGGTTTCCAGCACGCCAGAGTGAGAAGTTGGCCCGGCGCGACGTCAATCGCGCTGGCTGTGCTGGCGCGAGTAGCCGCCGCAAGCTTGCGCCATGGCACCAGTATTCAAGCGACTTTGCGAGACCGGTTTTCCATAAAGCAATAGAGGTTCAGCGAGCATGGCGAAGATCCACATCGAGCGCATGATGCACCGCAACAGTCTTGCGGTGGCAGGTGAATCGGCGGCCAGTTATGCCTTGATCAAGCTTATTCCCAGCGGGCTTGGACAGGCAGCCAAGCCGATGGGCCTGAACCTTGCCCTGGTTCTCGACGTCAGCGGCTCCATGTACGAAGAAGACGGCACCGGCATCAGCCGCCTCAAGCGCATCCAGGACGCCGCCGTCGCCGCCATCAACAAACTCAAGCCGGACGATAGCCTGGCGATCATCGCCTTTGCCCACAACGCGTTGACGCTGCTGCCCGCCACCAAGATCGCCGAGAAGGACAAGATTGAAGATGTGATCCGCCGAATCGACATGTTCGATGTTGATCCGGGTGGAACCGCGATGAACGACGGCATCCGACTGGGCATGGAGGAGGTGGCCAAGGGCGCGGGCGCCGGTCGGCTCTCTCAGGTCGTGGTCCTCACTGACGGCGAGACGTCCGGCGAGCAGGATTGCCGCACCCTGGCCCAGCAGGCCGCCCAGCAGAAGATCCACTTGACGTTGATGGGCGTCGGCATTGACTGGAAGGCCAGTCTCATCAAGGATCTCGCCAAGCTGAGCGAGGGCAAGTGGTATTACATCGACGTCAATCAGGCTGCCGAGGCCGAGCGCATCTTTGTCGAGGAATTCGAGAGCCTGGCAGCTTCCGCCTTCACCAACGTGCAGATGCACCTGCGGCCGATGAAGGACATCAAGCTCAAGCGTGTCCGCCAGGTCGTTCCGGAGATCAAGGAACTCAAGCTCGACGAGCCGGAGGAGCGGCATCTCCTCGCCAGCCTGGGTACGCTCGAGAACGACAAGACCACGCGCTACGTGATCGATCTGAGCCTGCCCAAGCGTCCGGACGGCAAGTATGTGATCGCTCAGCTCGAGGTCACCTACGACGTCGGCACGGACAAGGAAACGACCGGCATGGTGCCGCTGGAAATGACCTACACCTCTGCGGGACACGGATACATCAATGCCGAGGTGGCCCGCCACATCGACGAGGTGCAGATCTTCGAGCTGAACAACAATTTGCAAAAGGCCATCGCAACGGAGAACAAGGAAGAAGTGCAGCGCGTGGCCGAGGCCATCGAGAAGAAGGGCGAATTGATGGGACCGCGTGCCGCCAAGAAGACCATGCTCGCCCGCCAGGTCTTGCAAGAGCTGAACGTCGGCGGCCGTGTCTCCAAGAAGACCCAGCTGGCCATGGAAGACTCCGCCCGTCTGGCCGAGGAAATGCCCGCGCAGTGACGAGAAGCCGAATCTCGAAATTCGGACACAGTTTGCGGATTCGTGAGTGTGGTGGAGTCACAAGCTAACAGAGAATCGCGTCTGGAGGTTTTACATGTTGAAATGTCCTTTCTGCAGCTTTGAGAATGAAGAAGGGGCGCTGTTTTGCGAACAGTGCAAGTCGGACCTGAGCGGAGTCGATCCGGTGCCGATGGCCACCCCCGACCCGGTGCCGATGGCGGCGGTGCTCGAGGAAACCGTGCCCATGGCCCAGGCCGTCCCCGCGGTCGCGGTTGAAGAAACGCCGCCGATGGCTGAGCCCGTCCCGGCGCCGGTCATGGCCGAATCGGCAACTGAGACGCCCATGGCAGCGGACATGGTCCAGACGCCGGCAGAAGAATCGCCTGCTCCCCCGGCGGCTCCCCCCGCAGCTCCTGCGGCGGACGCGTCCCCTCCCGCCAAGTTACCGGACGGCGCTCAGCCGAAACTGGTCGTCGTGCGCGGCCAGAAGATCGGCGTCGAGTTCCCAATCTATCCCGACCTGAACTTCATTGGCCGGGCTGATGAGAAGCCCGTCGATATCGACCTCGAAGACCAGGAGCCGCCTGATCGTGTCTGGTGCTCGCGCCAGCATGCCCTCATCACCTTCGAAGAAGGCACGATCACCATCGAAGATCTGAACAGCGCCAATGGCACGTACGTCAACCGGACCCGTGTCTACCCCGGCCAGAAACGGCCGCTGAACGTGGGCGATACCGTTCAGATCGGCAACGTGCAGATGAAGTTGAAAGTGTAACGAAAAGAGCTTCGGGGATTCGCGAGCCCGCAGCGCCAGCAAGGCAGCGAGTCGCCTTGCTGGCGCTGCGGGCTCGACTCGCGTTTGTTTCGGTTGCGTGCTCGCAAACCAAGACATTCGCAGTTCGGTGTTTCCTCCGGCAAGGATCGAGCCATGACACAAGTGTGTGATAAGTGCTCGCGGGTCAACCCTGCCGATGCCGCTTATTGCTATTACGACGGGGCGATTCTCGCCGGGCACACGGCCAATGGCGGCCCCATCAATCAGGGTTCGGCTGCCTTTCCAAGTCAGTTCGTTTTCCCCTCCGGCCAGTCCTGTCGTAATTTTGATCAGCTGGCTCTGACGTGCCAGCAAAACTGGAAGGCTGCCGTGGATCTCCTCAAGCACGGCTTCCTGTCGAGCTTTCTGGGGGGGCTGGGCCGGGCCGATCTGGCCCTGGCAGCACAGGAGGCGGCACAGTTTCCCGATCAGGATCGCGGTCTCGATCAGTTTCTCTCGCGACTGCCCACGCACGTTCTGGACGCGCCAAAGCTCAAGGCTGAACCGTCGGAAGTCAACCTCGGCCAGGTGCCCATTGGCACGGACAGACATTTCGATCTGCACCTGATGAACCTGGGCATGCGTCTCGTTTACGGGTCGGTCGTATCGGATTGCAAGTGGCTCACCCTGGGCGAATCGCCCGGCAATGCTCAGAAGCTGTTTCAGTTTGGCAGCGAGATGGCCATTCGGGTGCAGGTTCGTGGACAGCATTTGCGGGCCGGTACCAAGGCACTGGTCGGCAAGCTGGTGGTTGAGTCGAATGGTGGAACCGTGACGATCATGGTGCGTGCCGATGTGCCGGTGAAACCGTACATCGGCGGCGTGCTGGCTGGCTCGATCAGCCCGCGACAGATCGCCGAGAAGGCCAAGGCCAACCCCAAGGAGGCCGCCGCTCTTTTCGAGAACGGCTCGGTGGCCGAGTGGTTCACGCTCAACGGCTGGAAGTACCCAGTGCAAGGACCGTCCGCCTCGGGCCTTGGCGCGGTGCAGCAGTTCTTCGAGGCACTCGGTCTGGCCCGGGCGCCCAAGGTCGAGATCAGCACCAACGCCCTGGTGTTTCGAGGCAACGTCGGCGAATGCCTGCAGGCCACGTTCGAGGTCAAGACTCCGGAGAACAAGTACGTTTACGCGCATGCCACCTGTGAGCAGGCCTGGTTGCAGGTTGAGCGAGCGAAACTGAACGGCCGCAACGCCACCATCACGGTCAAGGTCCCCAGCGTTCCAAATCGTCCGGGCGAGAGCTTGCAGGCTAATCTCAATGTGATGGGTAACGGCAACCAGCGCTTTGTCATACCTGTGTCACTGGCCATCGGCGGTACGCCAGGTGCCGGCCCGTTCGCGACAAGTCCGTTTGCAACCAGTCCATTTGCGACGAGTCCGATCGCGCCAGGCCCATCGGCGGCGAACCCGTTCGCGGACATGTCGGACATCGAGCCGATTCCGGTGGCGACGGTCAGCGATCCGGATGTGAATCTGCCGCCGTTGCCTGCCGCGGCGTTCACCGCTGCGTCCCAGGCGCCGCCCGGAGCGGCGCAGTCGCCAGTTGCCCAGGCTCCCGGCGCGCCGTTCATGGTGCCGCCACCATTGCCCGCGGACTTTACGTCCGCACAGCCGTCGCGACATGCGCGGCAAGGCAAGCCAATGTGGCTTCACCTGATTCCGCTTGCTGTTTTGGCCGTGGCCCTGGTCATCATCATGCTCCGCGACCGCCTCGCCTCCGCGCCAGCCGGCGGCGAGGAACTACGCATCGGTGTCTACTTCGATTACAGTGAGAATCCCAAGGACAGGAAGAGCATCGGGCAATCCATGCGCTTCGGTCTGGTGAAGATCGATGATGTGAACGATCCCAACACGTTCAAGAAGCTGACTTTCGATTCGCGCGGCACGACCAATTCCACGCTTTTCAAGATCGACGGCATCCCGCGGTTTTTTGGTTTTCGCGACGGCATGTGGGAGAGCAAGCCAAGGATCATTCCTGCCGACAGGCCCGGCGGTTTTCCGCGCGGCATGACCGGCGCCTGGATGTTCCTTGGCAAGATTCAGGCGACGCAGACTGTCACCACGATCCCCGGCGAGCCGGTTGAGGTTGCGCCTGGTGTGTACAAGAGATTCCTCGACACGTGCCTGGTCCGCTACCAGATCGAGAACACCGACAGGATGTCGCACCGCGTCGGCGTGCGCTTCCTGCTCGACACCATGATTGGCGATAACGACGGACCGTCGTTCATTGTTCCGGGCCGGCCCGACCTCGTCACCACCAAACTCGACGTCGCCCCGCCGGAGCGAGTACCGGACTTCGTGCGGGCACTGGAGGTCGCAAACGTAAGCAAGCCGGGCACGGTGGCCCAGATCAACTTCCGCCTGAGCGACGCGATCGAGCCTCCCAGCCGTGTTTCCCTGACTCACTGGCACAAGGAGCCTCTGGAATACAACATTCCGATCACCAATATCGAAAAGGTCAAAGACGGGGAACCTTACCGCGACTCGGCCGTCGTCATGTACTGGGATGAAAAGGACATGAAGCCCGGCGCCAGGCGAACGCTCGGGTTCACCGTCGGCCTCGGCGGCCAGTCGGTTCAGGAGGGCGTCGTTGGCCTGTCGGTGGGCGGCTCATTTGCCCCTGGAGGTGAACTGACAGTGGTCGCGCTGGTCGGCGATCAGCAGCCCAAACAGACAATCACGCTCGAACTGCCCAAGGAGTTCACGTTCGTGGACAAGTCTGCGGCCACGCAAGAGGTGCCAGCCGGCCAGAAGATGGCCGACGGCCGCATCCGCCCCAGTCCCGTGACCTGGCGCATTCGCTCCACCGTGGCCGGCACGTTCGACCTGCAAGCCCGCACCAGCGCTGGCGGCCGGCAACGTCAGAAAGTGAACATCAAGACCGGCGCGATTTTCTAGGTTCGAGCGAGCCGGTGTGTCCGTGTCATCGCTCGGCCGCCGCGCGCTCATGAGCCTTCGCGGGAACTCTGATGCCCACGAACATCGCCACCACCATTGCCGACGCTCGCCGTGCCGTCGCCGAAGCGCGGCAGCGTGGCCTCAGCGTCGGCCTCGTGCCGACGATGGGAGCCCTGCACGCCGGCCACCTCAGCCTCATTCGCGCCGCCCGGCAAGAAAACGGCTTCGTCGTCGTGTCCATATTCGTCAATCCGACGCAATTTGGACCAAGCGAGGATCTGGCCCGCTACCCGCGACCGTTTGCTGAAGATGTGGACAAGTGCCGCGCGGAGTCTGTTGACCTGATCTTTCACCCGGACGCGGCGGAGATGTACCCCGACGGGCATGTCACATTTGTCGAGGTGCACAGCCTGCAGGAAGTGCTCTGCGGCGCTTCCCGGCCGGGACATTTCCGCGGTGTCGCCACCGTCGTGCTCCAGCTCTTCAATATCGTTCAGCCCGATGCGGCGTACTTCGGACAGAAAGATGCGCAGCAGGCACGCATCATCGCCCGGATGATTCGCGATCTGCACGTGCCGGTGCGCCTGCGCGTCATGCCCATCGTTCGCGAGTCGGATGGCCTGGCGTTGAGCTCGCGAAACCAGTATCTTGATGCGGAGCAACGGAAGAACGCCGTGGCCTTGTCACGGGCCCTGCAGGAAGCGCGCCGGCGCGTCGAACAAGGCGAACGCACGGCCGCCGTGCTGGTGAAGCTGTTGACGGAGCGCATCGCCGCCACGCCCGGCGCCGTCCTTGATTATGCGGCCGTGGTGGACGAGGCGACCCTGCAACCGCTGACGCGACTAGCCGGCAAGGTGCTCATGGCCCTGGCAGTCCGCTACGGCGCCACTCGCCTCATTGACAATACTGTGCTGGAGATTCGGTCCGACTCTTGAACTGGATCTGCTGCGATTCCGCAATCAACAGTCAGAATCAACAATCAGAATTAAAAGACACAGATCAACGATCGCATCGACATTCGCAAGCGACCAAGCAGCGAAAGGATGACTCATGGTGCATCTTCTGTTCGGACCGGAAGTCCGCGAGATGATGGATAGCAACGACATTGCGGGCATGCGCGAGTTTTGCGAGACCCTGCATCCCAATACCGTGGCCGAGACGCTGGCCGGCGAATTCTCCGTCGAGCAGGTCTGGAAGTTTTTGGAAAACACCAGCATCCGCAACCAGGCGTCCATCTTCGAGTATTTCCCCATCGAGTGGCAGGTCAAGATGGTGGAAGGCACGGGCCGCGAGCGCATGGCCCACCTGATCGAGAAGATGTCGCACGACGACCGCGTGGATCTGCTGCGCCGCTTGATGCCGCGCGTCTCGGAAAGCTTGCTGCGGCTCGTGGACGAGGCCGACCGCCGCGATATCGCGACGTTGTTCAAGCACAAGGAAAACACGGCCGGCAGCATCATGACCACGGACTACGCGTGGCTGCCGCCCAACATCACAGCCGGCGAGGCGCTCGACCGACTTCGCCTCCAGGCCCCCGAAAGCGAAACCATCTACTACCTGTTCGTGCTTGACGAGCAACGGCGACTGCTGGGCGTGCTGTCGCTGCGCGATTTGATCCTGTCCCCGCGCCATGTCCTGGTTCGCGACATCATGGAGGGACAGGTCGTTTCCGTCAGGGTGGACGACGACCCCGAGCATGTCGCCAAGGAAATGGCCCGTTACGACTTGATCGCGATCCCGGTCATCGACGAACAGGGCCGCATGGTCGGCATTGTCACGCACGACGATGTGATCGACATCGTCGTGCAGGAGGCGACCGAGGACGTGCACCGCATCGGCGGCCTGAGTCCGATGGCGGAGAACTACCTGGAGGCGAACTTCCTGACGATCTGGCGGAAACGGGCCTTCTGGCTGGCGTGCCTGTTCGTCGCCGAACTGTTCACCTTCACGGCGCTGGCGCATTTCGAGGACGCCATCGCCCAGATCGTCGTGCTCAGCCTGTTCGTGCCGCTCTGCATCTCGACGGGAGGCAACTCCGGCTCGCAAGCGGCCACGCTCACGACGCGCGCCATGGCCCTGGGACAGATTTCCTACAAGGACTGGTTTCGCGTGTTCCGCCACGAGATTGTCATGGGGCTCATGCTCGGCTTGACGCTCGGGTCCATCGGCTTCGTGCGCGCCTGGCTGACGCCGGAGAGCGTGCGTGGCAATTCGCCGCCGCGCCGCGAGGGCTTTCAGGTGCAGGTCTCGGAAAAAGTCGACCTCACGATCACGCATCGCAAGGAGGACGACAAATCGTTTGCAATCGTCGATATCCCAGCCGGTACTCAGCAAGTCATGGTGGAAGACCACCCGATACAGGTCTCGTTGCCGGAACACAAGGATCCTGAGGTGGCCGCCGACCCGTCGCGGCCCGGCTACAAGATTTATCGTTTTCCGGAGAATTGCCGCGTCCGTCATCCCCCGGTGGACCGGGTCAATCTCGGCATTGTCATTGCCTTGTCGGTGGCGTCGATCTGCCTGTGGGGCACGCTCATGGGCTCCATGTTGCCGCTGGTCTTCAAGCGCTTCGGCATCGACCCCGGCATCGCGTCCAGCCCCTTCGTCGCCACCTTTGTGGACGTGACCGGCATCATCATCTATTTCTCGATCGCCAGCGTGTTCCTGCTGGCCTGAATCGCGCTCGGCTCGCCTGTCGCAGCCAAAAGATCGGGCCGCCTCAAAAATCCAGCATCGACTTGTAATGTTCCAGGCGTTTGTCGATGTCGGCGCGTTCGATTTTCTTGAGGCGGTCGAGGCCGAAGCCTTCGACGGTGAAGCTGGCGACGACGGTGCCGTAGGCCATGGCGCGGCGGAGTCGGCCGGGGGGCGGGGAATCGTCCGAGCACAGTTGGCCCATCAAGCCGCCGGCAAAACTATCGCCCGCACCGGTTGGATCGATCACCTCCTCGGTCGGGTAGCCGGGCAGCAGGAAGACGCCATCCTGCGTGAAAAGCATCGAGCCATGTTCTCCCTTCTTGATGATGACGAACTTGGGGCCAAGCTTGCGGATGGCCATGCCGGCACGGATAAGGTTGTGGTCCTTGGTTAACATCAGGGCCTCGCTCTCGTTGAGCAGCAGACCATCAAGCCTTGGCAACAGCGCCAACAGTTCGTTGTGCATGGTGCTGATCCACAGGTCCATGGTGTCGGCCATGACCATCTGCGGCTTCTTGATCTGGTCCAGGACCTTGGCCTGGATGAGCGGGCTGCCGTTAGCGAGGAAAACGTGCGTGCTGTCGCAGAAAGCCGGCGGCAGCACCGGGTTGAAGGTGCCAAACACGTTCAGGTGCACTTCCAGCGTGTCGCGGTTGTTCATGTCGGAGTGATAACGGCCTCGCCAGCGGAAGGTCTTGCCGCCTTTTTCGCTGGTCAGGCCAGTGGTGTCGATCTGCCGTTTGGCAAACAGCTGGCGATGTTCATCCGGAAAATCCTCGCCGACGACGCCGACCAGCCTCGGCCTGGTGAAATAGCTGGCCGCATAGGAAAAATACGTCCCCGACCCGCCCAGTGCCTCGTCGGCATTGCCGCGCGGCGTTTCGATGGAGTCGAACGCCACGGATCCCACGACGATCAAGGTGTCCTTGGACATGAGACGATGCTCCTGCGAGTTAGTGGTCGCAGGCAGCAGCGCTGTCCGCGACGGAATTCGTCAAAGGGAGAAGGATACGCCGTGCTCTGCAGATTGGCTACGGTGTTCGCCGCCTCGGTGGCCTGGGTTGCCCGGGCTAACTTAATGAGGCGGTTTGCCGATTCCAGCGGGCACCAGCGTCTCCAGCCTCTCGCTTCCCAGCCGCTGGCAATAATCGCCGAAACCCTCGGAGGGCAGCCGGTTGGACTTGTAGTCGTCAAGAAGCGGAGAAAAGAGGGGAATCAGCTGGCTGATGGGCACGAGGTCGCGCAGGGCGAAGTTGAGGCGTGTGCCGAGTGGATTCCCTCCCACAAACACGGTGACCTTGTCGCCGGAGCGTCCGACCAGGCCGATGTCCGATTGATAGGGTCTGGCGCAGCCGTTGGGGCAGCCGGTCATGCGCACCGTCATGCGCAGATCGGAAAGTCCGCGGCGGTCCAGCTCGGCCTCGAGTTGATCGATGATGCCCGGCAGGGCGCGTTCGGATTCGGTGATGGCCAGCCCGCACGTGGGAATGGCCGGACACGCCATGCTGTAGCGTTGCACCATGGAGACGCGCTCGGCCGCGACCACGCCGAACTCGTCGAACGTGCGTTCGATGTCCTCGCGGGCGTCGGCGGGCAGATCACAGAGAATGATGTCCTGATTGGCAGTGAGCCTTGTGGGCGGGCGATGGCGCTCGATCAGCACGCGCAGGGCCGTGCGCAGCCGCAATGTGCCTTCGTCCTTTATCCGTCCGTTCTCCACGGAGACGCCATAGTAATACTTGCCGTCCCCTTGCGGGTGCCAGCCGAGGTGCAGCGGATTGTCGGCGACTTCGATATTCTTCGGCGGGGCCAGCGGGAAATTTACGTACCCGGCGAGCACCTCGCGAAACCTGGCCACGCCCCAGTCGTGGACCAGATACTTGACGCGGGCACGCTTGCGGTCGCCGCGGTTGCCGTGATCGCGGAAGAGCTTGATGACGGCCTCGGCGATGACGATGACCTTGTCAGCCGGGACGTAGCAGATGGGCCGGGCCAGGTGCGGAAACGTGTTCGGGTTGCCGTGCGTCATGCCCATGCCGCCGCCAACGAGAACGTTGTAGCCGGCCACCGCGTGATTCTCGACGATGGCGAGAAGACCGAGGTCCTGGGCATAAACGTCGATGGAATTATCTTGCGGCAGCGCCAACCCCGTCTTGAATTTGCGCGGCAGATACACCTTGCCGTAGAGCGGCTCGACTTCCGGTTCCTTCGGGGCCTCGCCGTTGTGCAGCTTGCCGTTGAGCCAGATCTCGTGATAGGCGTGCGTCCGCGGGGCCAGATGCTCGGCAAGGCGGTCGGCGATGTCTTGCAGTTCGCGGTACAGCGGCGAGGCGATGGGCGCGGGCGGCGCCATGACATTGCGTTCGACGTCGCCGCACGCTCCCAGCGTGCTCAAGAGGCAGCGGTTGATGCCGGCGATGGTGTCCTTCAGGTTGCGCATGACCACGCCATGAAACTGGATGCTCTGCCGCGTCGTGATCCGTAGCGTGCCGTTGGCGTGGGCGCCGGCGAGGTCGTCGAGAGCGAGATATTGGTCGGCGCTGACCCGGCCGCCCGGAATCTTGCAGCGAATCATGAACATGTAATGCTTGCCGACGCCCTCCTTTGACCGGCTCTTGCGGGCGTCACGGTCGTCTTGCTGGTACGTTCCGTGAAACTTGATGAGCTGCTTGTCCTGCTCATTGAAGTGGTCGTCGTTTCCGGCGATGGTCTCGGCGATGCCGCCACGCAATTGCCGGCTGGCTTCCTTGATAAGCTCGACGGCGGACCGTCTTGCCGCCTGGCCATTGCCGTCGGTGTTGACGGATTCTTGGGTACCGGGCTCGCGGGTTTCTGCTGGATGGATCGACATGCCCTCAATTTAGTTGTTTTTTCGAATAAAATCCAGCAAACTTCGGGTTGACGGAAGTCCCAGCTGGTGCTTTAGCTGCAGCCCGAGGTTGCCCCGCAGGTGTCGCACTTGCAGCAGGAGCCGCTGCGAATGAGTGTGAGCTGGCCGCATTCGGGGCAAGGATCGCCCTCGTAGCCTTTCCAGCGTGCCAGTCGGATTTTCTCGACAGCGGCCGCCTGACGTGGGTTTGCCAGCACCACGGCGGACTTGTGCCCGTTGCCGTGGCCATTGCCATTTCCATTGCCGTGTCCGTGGCCGTTCTCGTCGAGCGGATGCAGGTGTCCCGAACGCGGCGTGGCGAACGGCTTGGGGGCCTCCTTCTTGGCCGCGGGCTTCTCCTCGATCTTGCGCAGCGGCGCCTTGATCTCGTCCACGGCCAGGTCCGGCTCGTCCTCGTCGCGGTGGATGGCGTCGCCGCGCAGGTCTTCCTCTTCGACGTGGGCAAGATCGTGCCGGCCCAGGTAAGTGATGGCCAGCTCGCGGAAGATGTAGTCGATGACCGAAGTGGTCATCTTGATGTGCGGGTTGCCCTGCACCGGGCCGTTCGGCTCGAAGCGTGTGAAGATGAAGGCATCGACGAACTCGTCCAGCGGCACGCCGTGTTGCAGGCCGAGCGAGACGGCGATGGCGAAGCAGTTGGTCATGCTCCGGAAGGCGGCCCCTTCCTTGTGCATGTCGATGAAGATCTCGCCGAGCGATTCGTCCTCGTACTCGCCGGTGCGGAGGTAGATCTTGTGATTGCCGATGCGGGCCTTCTGCGTGTAGCCGGCCCGGCGATCCGGCAGGCGGCGGCGCTTGCCCAGGAACTGCACGATCTGCTCGGCGGCGCGGACTGGCTCGGCCTTCGGCTCGTCAGCCTCCACGACGTCAGGCAGGTCGCTGACGGTATTCAGAGGCTGGCTGAGCTTGGAGCCGTCGCGATACAAGGCGTTGGCCTTGAGCATCAGCTTCCAGCTGAGCAGATACGATTGCTTGACGTCGTCGATGCCGGCCGAGTGCGGCATGTTGATGGTCTTGGAGATGGCCCCGGAGATGAACGGCTGCGTGGCCGCCATCATGCGGATGTGCGACTCCGCGGACAGGAAGCGCTGCCCTTTCTTGCCGCAGCGGTTGGCGCAGTCGAACACCGGATAGTGCTCCGGCTTGAGGTGCGGCGCTCCCTCGATGGTCATGGTGCCGCACACGTGATCGTTGGCCTGGGCGATCTGCGTCTTCGTGAAGCCGAGGGCCGCCAGGAGGTCAAATCCTGGAGCATCGAGTTGCTCCTTCTTGAGGCCGAGCTTGTCCTGGCAGAAATCGTCGCCGACCGTCCAGCGATTGAGGACGAAGCTGAAGTCGAAGGCGGCCGGCAGAAGCCCTTCGATACGATCCAGCAACTCGGCCGTGAAGCCCTTGGCGGCGAGCGTCGCGCGGTTGATATTCGGGCAGCCTTCCAGCGAACCGCTGCCGCGGCAATACCGAACGATATCCTCGATCTGGTTCTTGGCGTAGCCAAGCCGGGCCAGCGCCGGTGGAATGGAGGCGTTGATGATCTTGAAGTAACCGCCCCCGGCCAGCTTCTTGAACTTGACGAGGGCGAAGTCCGGTTCGACGCCGGTCGTGTCGCAGTCCATGACCAAGGCGATGGTCCCGGTCGGGGCGATGCAGGTCACCTGTGCATTGCGAAAACCGAACTTCTCGCCCAGCCGCAGCATCTGATCGCTTTCGCGGCGGGCGGCTTCCACCAGATAGTCCGGGCAGGAACGCTCATCGAGACCGACGGGCGTGATGGTCAGGCTCTCGTAGTCGCCCTGGGGGGCGTTGTAGGCGGCCCGCCGATGGTTGCGAATGACGCGCAGCATGGCCTCACGGTTGGTTTCATAGCGCGGGAACGGGCCCACCTCGGCAGCCATCTCGGCGGACGTTGCATAGGAGACGGCATGCATGAGTGCCGTCAGCGCCGCCGCCTGGCCGCGGCCCTCGGCCGAGTCGTAGGGGATGCCCTGGACCATGAGCAATGTGCCCAGGTTGGCGTAGCCCAGGCCCAGCGTGCGGAAATCGTATGACTTCTGCGCGACAGCCTGACTGGGGAACTGGGCCATGTACACCGAGATTTCGAGGATCAACGTCCACAGCCGCGTGGCATGCCGATACGAATCGACATCGAAGCGCTGCGTCTCCATGTCGAAGAACCGCAGCAGGTTCAGCGAGGCAAGATTGCAGGCCGTGTCGTCCAGGAACATGTATTCCGAGCACGGGTTACTTGCATTGATCCGTCCATCCGCCGGACACGTGTGCCATTCGTTGATCGTGCTGTCGAACTGCACGCCTGGGTCGGCGCAGGACCAGGCGGCGAAGGTGATCTGGTCCCACAGGTCGCGGGCACGCAGCGTTTTGCACGGGCGCGGTTGCCGGCCTTCCTTGCTCGCCTTGTCGCGCTCGGTCCGCCAGTAGAGCGGCCAGGGGCCGCCCTTGTCCACGGCTGACATGAACGCATTGTCGATGCGCACCGAGTTATTGCTGTTCTGCCCGGAGACGGTGTAGTAGGCCTTCGAGTTCCAGTCGGTGTCGTATTCCTCGATCAGCAGCGACTTGTGCCCCTGTCCAGCAAGTTGCAGGACGCGCTCGATGTAGTTGGTGGGCACGAGGGCGGCCTGGGCGGCGGCGATGGCCTTGCGCAAGTCCTTGTTCAGCTTGCGGTCGCCGCGTTCCTCGGCGCGCGGCCAACCGTGATACGCACGCAAGATGGCGTTCAGATGCCGGTTCAGGTGCTTGGAGCCGGCAACCAGTGCCGCGACTTTTTGCTCCTCGACAACCTTCCAGTTGATGAAGTCTTCGATATCGGGATGATCGAGGTCGAGGACGACCATCTTGGCGGCGCGGCGGGTGGTTCCGCCCGACTTGATGGCGCCGGCGGCCCGGTCGCCGATCTTGAGGAAGCTCATCAGGCCGCTCGACTTGCCGCCGCCGGACAGCGGTTCGCCCTCGCCGCGCAGCAGAGAAAAGTTCGTACCCGTGCCGCTGCCGTACTTGAAGATGCGGGCCTCGCGGACCCACAGGTCCATGATGCCACCGTCGTTGACCAGATCGTCGCGGATCGACTGGATGAAGCAGGCATGCGGCGTGACGTGCTCGTAGGCATTGGCGGCTCGCGTCAGCTGCCCTGTCTGCGAATCGACGTAGTAGTGTCCCTGCGGCGGGCCGTCGATGCCATAGGCCCAGTGCAGGCCGGTGTTGAACCACTGCGGGCTATTGGGGGCCGCCATCTGGTTGGCGAGCATGTAGCAGGTCTCGTCGAAGAACGCCTGTGCGTCCGCCTCGCTCGAAAAGTAGCCCCCTTTCCAGCCCCAGTAGGTCCAGCAACCAGCCAGCCGGCGGAAGACTTGCCGGGCGTCGCTCTCGTGCGTTGTGCTGCTGCCGGGCTGCGGTTGGCGGCGCTGGAGCCAGTCCGGGATTCCCGATTCCCCGACTGGCTGAGTCAAGGCGGGCACGCCCGCCTTGCGGAAGTATTTCTGGGCCAGGATATCGACGGCGACCTGCGACCAGGACTCCGGAACCTGGACGTCTTTCATCTCGAAAACCACGGTACCGTCTGGATTTACAATCCGCGAGGTACGCGGCGCGAAATGCAGGGAGGAAAAGGGGTCCTGCCCCTCGACCGTGTAGCGGCGTGGGATACGCATGGGGATTACATCCTGTAACTGTACAAATAGATTGTACTGGTCATCCTAACAGACTACACCCCGAAAGTAAACAAGTTCTTCAGGATTGCCAGTCGTCGATGGCTGCTTCGAGTTTATGGGTGAGGGAAGATCATACTAAAGGTCCGGCCGCCGGCCAAGAAAACTGTCGAGAATTTTCGCCACGAGCTTGATGAGCGGACCTTCATAAAGGAAAAACCAACATTCGCGCGGACGTCTTTTTGGGAATCCCGGTCTTCGTGGAGTGAAGATGTGAATGATGCCTCACAGCTGCGGATTCTGGGTGCCTGCCGAGCCCTAGTTTTTTGCGGCCTGCGGCGATATCTCGCGTCGTAAAAGCTACTTTGCATCGACACCCGGTACAATCTCCAGACGTTGACGCGAACAGTGCGAACGCCGCTCGGACTGCTGGATGGGACTGCGACTCAAGCCACTGTTATACCTGATCTGCGGGCTGACCGATTTTGCCGCGTTCATCGTGGTGTTCGCGGTGTCGCGCGGCCTGGCGGAAGCGCAAGCCGAACCGTGGCGGCTTGGCGTTGCCGGGGCCGGTTTCGCCTTCACTGCCGGCCTGGGCAGCGCACTCGGCGGCTGGCTGGCGCACCGTTTCGATGGTCGAGTCATCTTTGTCAGCGGCAACGTTCTCGTGACGCTGAGTTGCGTGGGTTGCGGCGTGAGTGATCCGGTAAGTTTCTGGTTTCTGCCTGTTTACTGGCTGCTGGGCATCGGCGTGGGATTCCTTTATCCGCCGCTAATCGGCTGGCTGAATCAAGGTGAGGATGCACACACCAATCGCCGCGGCGTCAGCCGCAATCTCATCATGTTCTGCGTGGCATGGAATGTGGGCATGATGGCGGGCCAGTTGACTGCGGGCCGGTTGTTTGCCATCGACGCGACGTGGACCTATGGCGCGGCGATAGCCGCCGCCCTGGTCAACGTCGGTCTCGCCCTTGTCGCGGCCAGTCGGGTCGTCCGGCTCTCGGCAGCACACGCGGTCGATGCCGCGCCGGAACACGCGGACGTCAAGCTCGCCGCCGCCTTCAAGCGACTGGGCTGGATTGCCAATCTCGGCGGCATGTTTGGCGGCAGCATGGTGCTGCATCTGCTTCCAGACCTGGTCGTGCTCATCGACATCTCCGCGAACAGCCACGGCGTCATGCTGGCCTGCTGGCGCGTTGTGATCATCGCCACCTATCTGATCATGCACCACGTCGCCTTCTGGCACTACCGGCTGAGCGTGTCACTGACATCGCAAGTTCTGGCGGCCGTCGGGCTGATCATCATTGCCCGGGCCGAGTCCGCGGAATCCTTGCTCGCCGGACTTGTGTTGCTGGGCCAGCTTGTCGGCTACAACTATTTCTCAGGCCTGTACTACGCGACGGCCGGCAGCAGGCACGAAGGCCGTGCCTTGGCCGCTGGCCTGCACGAGGCCACGCTCGCCGGCGGCATGGCGGTTGGCACGATCGTCGGCGGTGTCGTCGGCACTGTGCTCGGGCCGCGCGCCCCGTATGTGCTGGCGGCGGCCGTGATCTTGATGCTGTTCGCCGTGCAAGGAATCGTTTGGTGGAAGTGGGTTAGGCCGCTATGGTACAGGGCACAGCTTCACCAGGGACAGTCCAGAGTTTCGCCTCCATCGTATGACGGAAGCGCCGCAAACGATGCCGCGGCCCAGTGAGTTTCCCCCTTGAGATGATCTGGCCGTCACTCCGCCTTGCCCGCAAGCCATGCCGCCAGCTTTTCCGGCAACTGCTCGACAAACTTGCTGCGCGGCAGGACGAGATCGCAGCCGGCGGCGCGGGCAGCCTGCAACGCGGCGGCATCCACGTGCGAGCCGAAGGCCACGAGAAAGGGCAGCTTGCTGTCAGCTTTGCAGGCGGCGATCAAGTCCGGCAAGTTCAATCCCGGATTGGCGAGATCGATAATGACGAGGCTGGGCGCGCGTTCCTGAGCGCGTTGCGTCAATACCGAAGAGGACCGGGCTGTCGTCATGTCGGCGCCAAGGCTGCGGGCCGTGGCGGTGATTCGACTCGAAAACAACAGGTCGTCACACAGGACGATCGCGTATGGTGCGGTGGGTTCCATGGTGCCTCACTTTCACGCGCGGGCCACACGATCACATAGCCTTGCCCAGCAGACGCCAGTTCTTGCATTCCTTCGTGATCGCACGGATCACCGCCAAAGGAGTCGGGGATCAAGAGGCTCAGGCTATTGTCCATGGCCACTTCGATCTTGTCCTTCTTCATAGGGAGCTTCCATCGCGGGCTCGTGCTCAAGCTCAACTCGCCCTGACCACCACAATCGTGGCGTTATCCGTGGCGCCGCGGAGGTTGACGAGGTTGAGGAGGCGGCGGGCGGCTTCCTCGGCGGAGCCGGCGGCTTCGCGGCTGAGCATTTTTTCCAGGTCGGCGGACGGGATGTGATTGGTCAGGCCGTCGGAGCAGACCAGCACCCAGTCGCCGCGCTTGAGCCGGCCCTGGTAGGTGCCGGGGACGACATCCGGCTGGCCGCCGATGGCTTGCTGTAGCTCGTTGCGGCGCGGATGACTTTCGGCTTCTTCTTCGGTGAGCTGGCCCAGCTCGACGAGCCGGCTGACCAGGGTCTGATCGCGGGTGAGCTGGATGAGTCGGCCATTGTGAAGGTGATACGTGCGGCTATCGCCGACGTGGCCGACGACGATGTTCTGGTTGTCGATGTACACGGCCTCGGCGGTGCAGCCCATGCCGCGCCGGCCCCGGCCCGGAGCGCGCGAGGCAGTGTACACCTCGCGGTTGGCATGGCGCAGCCCGGCCTCCAGCAACTTCTTGCAGGCCTCGACATCGAAGGGAGCGGCGGCCGGCGTGTCCTTGCCGGCCAGCGCGGAGAACATCGGCTGTTGCACGAGGTTCTTCTTCAGCTCGGTCAGCGCCATGGCGGCGGCCACCTCGCCGGCCTCGTAGCCGCCCATGCCGTCGGCCAGCAGCACAATGGCGTATTCATAGATGTCGTCCTGACGGGCATCGACGGCGTGCAGCACGCTCAAGGCGTCTTCGTTGCCGGTGCGCACCATGCCGGTCGTCGTCCAGGCGGCGATGTCGAGCCGCACCTTGCTGAAGGTTCGCTGACATACCTCCAGAGTGTTGATCAGCTCCTGAAAGCCGGTGGGATCGGTGCGGCTAGCCTCGTCGGTCGGAAAGCGTGAATTGATGTCGCGCACGAATGTCTTGGAGATCAGCCGGAAAAAGAGCGGGTGCACGTCTGGATAGCGCTCGGTGATCTGCAGAGGGGCGAATTGCCGTTCGAAATCCTTCTCCTCCAGCGCGTGGTGCAGATACTCGAGCGCATAGATCATGGCGCCGAAGCTGTAGAGGTCGGCCCGGGCATCGGCCGTCTGAGGCGCGAGGATGAGCTCCGGAGCGGTGTACAGTGTGGCCCGCACCGGCGCATTCTCCGGCAACGGCAGGGGCAGCAGGTCCGACAGGTCGGCAATCAGCACCTGGTTGTCGCCGTCGCTGACGAGAATCATGTCCGGATTCAGGCCTTCCAGCACGGCGCCGGCCTGGTGCAGGGCATGCAGGGCTTCAGCGATGTGAATGAGCCAGCCATAGCGGGCGACGGCGTCGAATTCCGGGTCGTCCCATGCGTCCCACAAGATCCGGCCAGCACAGGAGGACGCGACGAGGTACTCGTTGTTGTTGTCGTTGAAATGATCGACAACGCGCGGCAGGGCGGGATGTTGCGCCCGCTCCAGCAGGTCCTTTTCCCAGGCAATGCCGGGGAAGCTGCCCGCGCTTGACACGATGCCGGCCACGGGAATGGCGTTGTCGAAGGTCGGCAAGAAGTCGTCGCCGGCCGGCTCGATCTCGGCGGCGGGAATCTCCGCGATCTCAGGGATGGCAGCTTCAAGCAGGACCACCGGCTGCGGCGTGCCCTCCCCGTGATCCAGGGCCCGGTAGCGGCTCACGCCTTGCTTCTCGCCGAGTTTCTCGACCAGTTCGTATCGATCCTTGATGCGCATGCTTGGCATGGTTGCCACCGGAGAGGAAGGGTTACTGGAAGTGACAGAACTGGCGGCGGCGACAGAAGCCAGGGCGGTCACCTTGCGTGCCGGCATGGCACTGCTGAACATCCAGCCGCAGTCGTCGCAATACGCTTGCTGACTCCTGCGCACGGCCTGGCAAATCGGGCAGATTTCAATCTCGGCGGCTGGCGGAGCTTCTTCCTTCTTGGGCTCTTCGGCCAGCACCTGAGCAGCTACTGGGACCGCCAGGGGGGGCGCATCTGAGGCAGCTGGCTCGGTACCAAGCATCGGCGTCGCCACCGGTACGGCAAGAGGGGGCCGACCGCTCTCGGACGGGGCCACGGGAATCGCCAGAGGCGGCATGCTCGAATCATCAGCGATCTCCGGTGGCGGCGTTTCCGGTGCACCGGCGACGTCCCAGTCAGTTGCCGGCGCGGGATCGGCAGATTTCGTCGTGTCCTGACTCGCTTCTTCCTCGTGCACGCCGAACAGTCGAGCCCACAGCCCGCCCGGTTTCGATGGATTGGAATCCGACGGATTCATGCTCTCTCCAGGATCCTGTGTTCCGTTGTCAGTGTTCCGAACTACAAACTGAACACTGAAACTGAACCCTTAACGCAGACGGTTGCCGCAGTGGATGCAGCAGCGGCTGCCCATGCGATTGAACTTGCCGCACATGTTGCACGGCGCGGTCGGGTCTGTCAATGGTTCGGCGCATTTCGAGCAGTACGGCGTGCGCACCTTGTTGCCCGTCCGGCACTTGGGACAGGCGACCTCCTTGGTGACGCGTTGCTTCTCGAGGTCGTGCTTGAATTCCTTGGCAGAGAAATAGCGGTCGTTGACGTCCTCGCTCAGGTTGATCTTGATCAGCTCGTAGAACCAGCGATAGGACGCAGGCAACGGTGAGTTCTGGTCCGCTAGCTGCCCTTCCAGTTCCTTGGCGGTGTAAAAGCCCTCAGGCGCCTTGCCGGTGGCGAGGTGATAGAGCGTGGCGGCCAGCGCGAACAGGTCACTGCGCGCCTCAGGTTTGCCCACGATCTGCTCGGGCGGCGCATAGCCCTCGGTGTACACGCGCGTCTTGCCGGCCATGCGTTCCTGCACGGTGCGGCCCAGGTCGCGGGCCGTGCCGAAATCGATCATCTTGATCGAACGCTGGTCCTCCAGCAGCATGATGTTGTCCGGCTTCAGGTCGCGGTGGATCAGCGGCGGCGATTGACTGTGCATCGTCATCAGCACGTCGCAGATGGCCTTGCCCCAGTCCACCACGGAGCCGATGGGGAACGGCTTGTTGCCATTGGCCTCCATGAGGTCAAGCAGGTCCTTGCCGCGGATGAACTCCATGACGAGGTGTGCAGTCTGGCCTTGCTGGATGAAGTCGTAGACGCGCGGGACGATGGAGACGGCCTCAAGGGTTCTGAGGATTTCCGCCTCGCGGCGGAAGAAGTTGAGGCGGATGGCGAACTCCTGCGGGTCGGCGCCGATCATGTCCTTGATGGCGACGGCGCGATTGCCATGCTTGGTGTCGCTGGCCATGTAAACCGCACCGAAGCCGCCCATCTTGAGGAGCTTGTCGAGGCGATAGCGACCATGCAGCAAGGTCCCGGCGGCCGTAGGCAAGGGGGAGCCGCAACGCTGGCAGTTGCGCTCGCCGGGAGGGTTGGCGACGCCGCAGGCGGCATTGGTGCACAGGTTGGGAGGGCCTTCCGGCTCGGCAGGTCCCGGCTCGGTTTGCAGCAGGTAGCCGCAATCCATGCAGGCGATGGCGCCTTCAAGGAGCTTGGAGCCGCAGGAGGGACAAACTGTCGGCAACGGGGGCGGCACAACCGCCCCGCCCACCGCCGGCGGCCTGGCCCCATTGGGTGCCGGCGCCGCGGCACGTGCCGCCGGCAGCGGTGGGGCTGCGGCTGGCTTCGACACAGGCGCCGGAGCGGGAACGGCCGCGCCCGCAGGCGCTAGCGCCGGAATGGTGAACGGCTGCTTGCACGACGGACAGCGGACGTTCTTGCCTCCGGCATTGTCGGGCACCTGCATCGACTTGGTGCAATGGGGACAACGGATGATTTGCGGCATTTCTATGATTTCCCAGTTGGTTCACGTTGGGCGCGTTGACTGCCAGGGCGACGGCTTGATGCCGCCATACCTTGCGAGCCTCCCAATCATGCCCACGCCAAGAAGAGGGCATGGCACTTGATTCCCATCCTCCAACATTGCGCTTGGCTATGCCAACGTAACGCTCACGCAGTCTGTTTTCGTCTCTCGTTGAAGCGCAGCAGGCTCCTGCCGACTCGAATGAGATCACCCGTCTGAAGCGGCGCCCGGCCGAGAACACGCTGGTCGTTGACAAACGTTCCCGCCGGTGTGCTGGCGTCCTCGAGATAATAGCGATTCCCGTCGAGCAAGATGCTGGCGTGCAATTTTTCAATGGCGTTGTCGCCGAACAGGCCGATGTCGCAAGCCTCGGCCCGGCCTATGGTCGTGCGTTCTTTGGCGAGAATCATCTCGCGGCCTGGACGAAAGCCAGCTTCCACCTTGATCCACGCCTCCTTCAAGATAACCTGGGCGAGGCCGACGAGAAGGCCGATGCACATGCCGACCATCACGAATCCAGTGGCGGTTGGGCTCCACAGCCATTCGTCGCTCCGATTGCTCTCGAGCAGGAATTTGAGCGAAAGGGCAAAAAGCCCGCCAACCAGTCCACCGGCGGTGCCTCCCAGAAGGCACTTGAGCATTTTTTTCTGAACCGCGCCAAAATCCTGGCGCTTGACAAAGGCAACGAGTAACTCAAAAGCCGCGATGGATATGCCGACAAGCAGGCCCGTGAAAACCCAGCCGACAACGAACATCAGGCCGACCTCGGTAGCATTGAGCAGGGCTTGCCCGACCAGTCCGCCGATCAATCCGCCAGCCGCGCCGACCAGGATCGCGACACCGACGCGCTGTGCCACCAAGCCAATCCGGCGCAGCGACACGCTCCACACGGCGTCAACCAGCCCCAGGCCGAAAGCGATCATCATTCCCAGAAACATGCCGCGGATACCGGCGCGGGCCAGGTTGCCGTCGGGATGGATGAGACGGCCCAGCATCCACCCGACAAACCCTGCCCAACCGCCGCACAGAGCGCAGTAATAGACAAACAGCCGAAACGACACGCGCGACCTCTGAAGCAACCATCAACGCCGCAGAATTTGCCAGACAATACGGCAAAACGCAATACCTTAATTAAACGGGGCGTGACTGGAGACTGTCCAGTCAATTCCCGATTTTTAGCGAAATTGCCAAACGCCGCAATCCGTGGTAGACTGCGATTCGTCTACAGACGGGGGAATATTTCATTCGTCGAGGAGATTGAACATGGTATCGTGGAAAAAGAGCGGAGCGCTGGCCGGCCTGGCAGTGGCGGCGCTGTCGGTGATGGCGCTGGCGCCAGAACACGCCGACTCGATGTGTTGCTACTTTCGGCCGATCATCGTGGACGTGAAAAACCCGACGGAGATCCTGCAGCCTTCGCAGGTGGCGCTCATCACCTGGGACGCCGACAAGCAAATCGAGACCGTGACAGTGCAGCCGCGCTTCGAGGGCAACGCCCGCGACTTCGGCATGGTCATCCCCACCCCCTCGCAACCCAAACTCGACGAGATGCCGCGCGACTTCTTCAAGGCGCTGGCCACGTTCACCACGGCGAAGAAGCGTGAATTCCCGCAGTCGCGCTTCTTCGGCTTCGGCGGCCCCGAGATGCTGATGAATCAGCGCGCCATGCCGGCCGCCGCGCCGGGCGGACTGGGCGGCGGCGCTCCCCCGCCACGGCCCACGACCGTTGAGGTCCTGGAGGTCGGCCTGGTCGGCAACCTCGATTACAAGATCATCAGCGCCGGTCGGCCCGACGATCTGTTCACCTGGCTGAAGGACAACAAGTATCAGTTCGCCGGCGACGAGGCCACGCTCGATCACTACGTCAAGCGCAAGTACTTCTTCACCGTGATGAAGATCGACACCCTGCAGATGAAGCGCAACGCCGACGGTAGCTACACCGGCGACGTCACTCCCACACGCTTCACCTTCAAGAGCGACAAGCTCGTGTACCCGCTCAAGATCACGCAACCGTCGGTGAAGGACAAGACGTCCGCCCTCTTCTATGTCCTGTCGAAAACCAAGATGGACCTGACGGACGACCTCAGCTATCAGTTCAACTGGCTGTCGATGCTGAAGTTCGTTGAGAGCAACATGGGTGCTCATGACATGACCAAGAGCAACCGCGACTTCCTGTCCTCGCTCAAGGGCAAGGAGCAGGACATCCTCAAGCGTGCCGGCGAACTGGGCTTCACGTTCCAGTTTGACGGCGGCGACATGCCGTTCCGTCGGCCGTTCATCCGGCCGCAGCCAGTGGATCGCCCGAAAGTCCAGAAATCGGAGCGGTCGCCGACGACGCTCGAATGGGCCAAGAAGCTGACGGACGAGGATATCCAGATCGTCGCCGGTACCCGAGCCTTTTCCGAGACCGTGCCTGATCCGGATGATGGCTTCACTCAGGCCGATCTCCGCGATCCACGCATGCAGCAGGCCGTCTTCAAGGTCATTCAGCAGCGCATGGCCAAGTTCCAGAAGGACCGGCCGCGCGGCTACCTGGTGCGCAAGGCGTCGGCCGAGGACCTCAAGACCCTGCCTCTCTTGAAGGGCCACCTGCAACCCGGCATGTATCTGACCAAGTTCCAGCGTTCCTTCAACAAGAACGAGATGAACGAGGACCTGGAGATGGTGGAGGCGAAGGTCGCCAACATCGCCGACACCTCGGAACATGAGGAAGTCCTTCGGGCCCAGATGTTCGGCGGCCGTGGCTTCCGCGGTCTTGATCTGCCTCCGGCTGGCGGCGGCCCCGGCGGTGTGGTCCCGCTGCCCGCCCCCGCCATCCCGCGTGCCCCGCAAGCGGTTCCAGACGCGGTTCCAGGCGCGGCACCGGGGGGCGCTCCGCAACGCTAGCTTCACGAGCCAGCGTGATACCATAAACTTTGAAGGCGGCAGGCATGTTCCTGCCGCTTTTTTTTTTCGTCTAGCTTGTCTATTTCGCCCTGCCATCGTCCCGCTGCGCTGAAGAAATTCCCGCACGCCGCACTGATGTGGATAATGACTATCGGCGACGTAGATCGCGTCGTCGCGACGACGACTACGACGACTACGACGACTACGACGACTACGACGACTACGACGACCGCCCAGTC
>VGYC01000048.1 GCA_016873095.1 Planctomycetota bacterium
AAGCCCCGTGAACGGGGCTAAGAGGGGCTAAGAGGGGCTAAGAGGGCTAAGAGCGCAACAAGCCCACGACGAAGTCGATTGCGCCTTTCGCTTCAATCTTCCATGCTTTTCATCAGCCCAGGGCGAGGCTCCTGCCGAGCCGCCGCCCTGGACCTTGGCTGCAACTCCTGCCCACAACTCTGCAGGAGGCCTTGCCGCTCCAAATGTAGCGGAACTCGCGAGAGTTACGACAGCCGGCAGGCAAACGCGTGATCGGAATTCTTGCGAATTCCGCTACGCTAATTCAACCAGCACTTTTTCCATGAACACGCTCAGTGGATCCGCGGCGTAGTCGCCGAAGGGCCCACGGCGGCGGTATCCGGCTCGTTCGTAGAGGCCGAGAGCCTCGGGCTGGTGGATGCCGGTTTCGAGTCGCGCCAGCATGAGTCCGGCTGCCAGCGCGCGGCGTTCCAGTTCCTCCAGCAAGCGCCGGCCCAGCTTCAGCCCGCGAAACTCCGGAAGCACGAACATGCGCTTGATCTCGGCGTAGTCGCCCATGTTGACGAAGGCGCCGCACCCCGCCAGGGCGCCGTCCACGCGCACCACCAGAAAAAGCACGTTTGGCTGCCGCAGCACATCAATCGGCAAGAGATGATTGCTCTCGCTGGGATAGAGAGATTCTTGATAGCGGTCAAGCAACTCGATGAGCGTGTGCACCTCTGGTGCAGCGGGATCGGCAAGGGAAAAGCAAACGGTTGGCATCGTTGAATCCGTAGCGGAACTCGCAAGAGTTCCGTGAGCAGACACCGACGTCGGAGCGTTCGCCGGAAGTCTTGCGAATTCCGCTACGGTGTTTCGCATCTTCATCTGTTGGCCGCGAGGCGCGGCGTCGGCCGGAAGCGGTCCCAGTATTCTTCCGGGCCCGGCAACGACTGCCAGGGGACGATCAGATCGTGCTTGCTGGCGAAGCGCTGAATGGTTTCTGGGAAATCCGGCCAGCGATGGGCAAGTTCCACCTTGCGCAGTCGTGCGGCTTCATCGTCGTCGAGCACCGGACGCAGTTCTTTCTCAATGAATTGCCGCATGCGCGGCGACAGACCGCGGGCATCGTAGGGCCAAAGTTCAAATGGGAAGGTCATGCCCTGGCCTTGCTTGCCGCGGCGGCCGGCGGCGTACTGGGTCACGTTGATTGCGAAGTTTGGCCAGCGGCCCTCCTTCATCCGCAACAGGAACGTGGCCACGGGATCCTTCTTGTTCTTGCCGAGTCGGCGTCGAACCTCTGCCGGCAACTCCATGTAATGCGTCGGCCCGCGTGTGCCGGGCAGCGCCAGCGGATGCGCGTCGGCAAGCTGCACCAGCGTTTTCGGATAGAGCGGCCACTTGCCTTCCGCATTCTTGAGCCTGGCTTTCTCCTCGTTCGAAAGAGTCATGTGCAGGTAATCCTTGACGTAGGTTGCAAGATCATCGAAGTCCCGACCGGTGAAGTCCTGCAGTCGCGCCGGCAAGGGCTTCTGGTCGCTGATCTCGCTCCAGAAACGCCGGGCGATAACCCAGTCGAAGCGGCGGTTGCGTTCCTCATCACGCAACTGTCGGATTCGACCGAAGCGCTGCTCGGCGGACAGCCTGGCCAGATCGTTGCGGACCGCGACCGGTTGCTGCTTCAACCATTGCTCGGCCCGCAGATGCCTGATGATTTCGATCCTGTTCTTGGCGTCGCTGGCGCCCTGGACCTTCTCGCGGTCCTCGGCTGGAAGTTGCTCGAGCCACTCCGCGTAGCGGGACAGGACCTTTTCAAGCTTCTCGCGGCGCGGCTGGGAGAGGTCTTGCAACTCATGGTCAAGCTTGACGATGCGCTCGCGGCGCTCCGATGACAGCGTGAGGAAATAACGTGCGTTCTGGCGGAGCTGCGCCTGATCCTCGGCCGTCATCGTTTGCAGCCTGAGCTGATTGTCGCCGACCTCCGACACCGGGTCCGCCGCTGAGATGTCGGCGGCAAGGAAGGCCGCGCCCGCCATGATCAACAGTGCCGATACAGTTCGCATGTCTGATGCTCCCTATGACCCCGGTTCGTCGCCAAACAGGTCGGGATCGTCCAGGTCGCGCACAAAACGCAGGTCGTCGGCCTGCTCCAGCAGACGGACCTTTTCCAGGGCGCGCAAATGGCGCACGAGATGCTGCTCCACCTCGGGAGAATCCACGGGTGCTGGACTGAATAGCCGCGTGGCCGCGAAACCGCCCGCCAGCGCCAGGACAATGCCTGCCGCCCAGGTGATCCGGAACCAGCGGCCCAGCAGCGGACCAGTGCGTGCTTGCGGCACCACCGAGGTTTTCAGGGCCAGGCGTTCCAGCGTCCGGTGCGTGAAGGTCGCCGATGGCTCGGCCCTGGGAAGGTAGTCGAGCATTTCCCAGGCCTGTTTCAGGGCATCGACCTCGGCCCGGGCTGCCGGGTCCAGGTTGAGCTTGGTTTCGAGGTCGAGAGACGTCTTCGCGTCCAGTTCGCCGTCGAGATAGGCCACCAGGTTCTTGCGTTCCTCGTCGTTCAGGCGCGCCATGGCATCAAGTCCCTTGTCGCTGGAGAGTCGAACTCATGCATCGTCGTCCCGCGCTTCCAGTGCGGGAGCTTCGTTATCCATGTAGATGTAATCCTTCAAGGTCTGCCGCAGGTTCTCGCGAGCGCGGCTCAGCAAGGACTTCACTCCCTTCGTGGTCAGCCGCATCACATCAGCAATCTCGGCGTAGTTCATGTCCTCGAACTTGTTCAGGATCACCGCAACTCGCTGGCGCTCGTTCAACTGCTCGAGGGCCAGACGAACGATGCCGGCCAGCTCTTGCTGCTGCAAGCGTCGGCCTGGCTGATCGTCGCGCTCGCGGACGAGCTGTTCGGCCGGGCGAGGACCCAGCGGCCCCGAATCGCGAGTGTTCAGCGGCACCGTCGGCCGTCGTTGCCGCGACCGCAGGGCATTCAAGGCCAGGTTGTTGGCAATCGTGAATAACCAGGTCGAGAACTTGGCCCGCGGGCGGTATTTCTTGCGGGCCCGGTAGACCCGAAGGAACACTTCCTGTGCGAGATCTTCCGCCTCTTCGGGCCTGCCCAGCAGGTGCTGCAAGACCGTGATCAATCGATGGTTGTATAGTTCCACCATCTCCGCGAACGCGGTCGGGTCGTCGTCCCGCACGCGGAGCATCAAGCGAATATCAGGGTCGCGCAGCGCCAGCTGTGCGCTGCTCTCGCCAATCAGTGCCACCACTTGCCTCGTGGGGGAGGTAACACAACCCTCCGCCGGGATTTAACCCCAACCGCCGGGGAGGGTTCCGGTCGATGGGGCGTTGCCCGCCAGGCTGCCTCGCGCCAGATAGCCAGATAGACGCCAGACCACGGAACGAGGCTAGGACTCCTGCCGCCGCAATTGCCCGCAAGCGGCGTCGATGCCGGCGCCTTTGCGCTTGCGGACCTTGACGCTCACACCGCGCCTGCGAATGATTGCCTGGAACGCCGCTACCGCTTCCGGGCTTGGGCCGCGATCGGGCAAGCCGGATACGTCGTTGAATGGGATCAGGTTTACATGGGCGCAACGGCCACGCAACAGTCCGGCCAGCTTCTCGGCGTCCGCTGCCGAGTCGTTCACGCCACCCAGCATGACGTACTCGAACGTCACTTGCCGCCCGGTCTTCTGAAAATAATAGTCCGCTGCCTCCAGAATGGCCGCTATACCGGTCTTGGCGTTGGTCGGGACGATGCGCGTCCGTAACGCGTCGGAGGGCGCATGCAGCGAGACGGCCAGATGATACTGCTTGCCCAGGTCGGCGAGGCGGCGCATCTTCGCCGGCAAGCCAACCGTTGAGATGGTGACATGCCGGGCGCCGATGCCCATGCCGTCCTTGCCCGTGGCCGCCTGCAGCGCTTCCAGCAGCGCGTCCAGGTTGGCAAGCGGTTCGCCCATGCCCATCACGACGATGTTGGTCAGGCGCTTTTCGGTGACCGCTGCGGCGGCTGGCATGGCGCGCAGTCGCAGCAACTGTTCGATGATCTCGCCCGCCGTCAGATTGCGCTCGACGCCGTTCAACCCACTGGCGCAGAAGACGCAGCCCATGCCGCAGCCCACCTGCGTGCTGATACAGGCTGTGCGCCGATCATTTTCCTGGATGAGAACGCACTCGATGAGCTGGCCGTCTTGCAGGCGCACGAGCAGCTTGTGCGTGCCGTCGGCGGCTTGCATGTGCCGGGCGACCGTCGTCTCGAGCGGCACGAACGCCTCTGCCAGTTCCTCGCGCAGCGCCTTCGGCAGGTCTGTCATGCCAGCGAAGGAATCGGCCCCCTCGACAATCAGCCAGCGGCGAAGCTGGCGAGCGCGCATGGCAGGCAGGCCGCGCTCCCGCAGCCAAACGGCCAGCTCGTCGCGCGACAGACCCAGCAAGCCGCGCCGGGGCACCGTGCGCTTCTCAAGGTCGATCATGGTGGTTGTAGCCGTCATGCTTTTCATTCTAACGCCCGCGGCGCGAAGTGGGAAATGGTTTCGACGCCGGATTACCTGTTCCGGCACGAATCCACCCGCGGCCCGGAAACCATGGGATCGCGAATCCTTCTGGGTGGTGGTCAGCCAGGAACCGACCCAGATTGACACAAGGCCAGTGTGGCGTCTGTCGACATAAGTCATGTTGTTGCGTGCCGTTACGACTGCAGAGCCGCCACGATGGCGAACGGCATGCCCATGGCTAAATTGCCAGGTCAGCCTGCGAACATTGCGCGAGGCGCTCCCCAACTGGATGAGGATTGCAAGCGCCATTGCACATTTTCTGCACCTTGTCTATTCTGGGTCGGCATCTCAATGGCGCCCAAGAAAAATGCGCCTGTTGATCCGCTCACGGATGAGGGGGTTATCTTGGCAAACATCTGGACGCGATTGCTGATTCGCACAAAACTGGCGCGGCTCCTGCCAGGAGTCCGCCGACGCCTGGACGGCGGTCAAGAGTTCCTCCATTACTACAGCGATCGCCTGCTGGACGGACCACACGCGGCGTTGCGTGACGCTGGCGAATTGCTCGAACAGCCGGACGAGCCGGACCGCATCGATCTGGCCCAGTGCAATCCGCCCATCGACCTGGCCCCGTCGATGAGCACGAAGTTGCCGGCCGAGCGTCGCGGCTATCCGCCTTCCTGGGGACTGCTCGACTTGCGCTTGCTGCTGGCTCAGAGATTCGAGGCCGAACAGCAGTTGCACGTCCGGCCGGAAGACGAGGTGCTGATCACGCACGGAGTGGCCGGCGCTCTCTCGGTTGTCCTGGACACCTTCCTAAATGCCGGCGATCGCGCGGCGCTGTTCGACCCCTCGTCCCCCCTGTACTCGTGGATGCTGCGCCATCGTCGCATCAGGCCGGCCTGGCTGCAGACCTGGATCGAGGATGGCAAGCTCCGCTTCAAGCACGATGACCTGGCCCGGACGCTGAAGGGCGCTCGCCTCCTGCTACTTGATGTGCCGCACAATCCCACGGGCGCCTGGCTGGCCCCGGAGGACGTCGAGGAGATTGTCTGGTGGGCCGACCGGCATGACGTGCTGATTTTTTGCGATCAGGCGTTTGACCGTTTCCAGTTCGACGGCGTGAATCTGCGCATCGGTTCGCTGGTGAAGACGCATCGCCGCACCCTGACGGCCGGCAGCGTCAGCAAGGGACACGGCCTGGCGGCCGCGCGCGTTGGCTGGCTCGCTGGCAACCGCCATCTGATTCGCCCATGCGCGGTCAGCGCCATCGCGGCCACACCGTTCGTGCCGACACTCTGCCAGCAACTTGCCCTGGCGGCACTCAAGCAGACGGACGAGAGCTTCACCGCCATTCGCGCGGAATTCAATTCGCGGAGGCGCTATGCATTCGACCGCCTCCAGGGCATGGGATTGAAGCCTAGCTTGCCCGCGGGCGGCTTCTTCTTCTGGCTGCCGGTCAGCGACCTGGGCTGCGATGGCCGCGAATTTGCCATGGAACTACGCAAGGAGCAACGCGTCCTCGTCTGGCCCGGCGAGCACTTCGGCCCGAGCGGCAAGAAGTTCATCCGTTTGAGCATCGCCACGGATGAAGGCCGCTTCCGCGAGGGCCTGACCCGGCTTGGCGAATTCGTGCGCGCACCGCAATCGCCAGCGACTACCGACCAGATTCAGGCGGCCTGAGACTCGAGTTCTAGCGCGCGCTCGCCGTCGAATAGCGGTGCGTCGGTTGTGGGCGGCCGGGACGAAAGCTCTGCGTCTTGTGGAACTCAATGGCAGCGCTGCGCTGCTTCGCCAGCCGCGACAGCGTGCTTTCCACCTGTTCTTGCAGGATCGCCGGGTCGGTGGCCACGCGGGCATTGACAATCACATTGGCTTCCTTCACCTGGCAATTCGACGGCAGCGACAGCACCGGCTGCGTGCCGCTGCTGACCAGGTTGGCCACACCAAAGAAGCCTTCCCAGAGCCCGATGGCCTTCAGGTGTGCGACCTCGGCATCCGCCAGCGTCGCCTGGATCTCCTTGACCACGGCGAGCAGCAGGGCATCGAGGTCGAAGCGCTGGTCGGACTTCATGGTGACGCTGCTGTTGAGCCAGCCCAGTTCGGCTTCGCCCTCTGCGTAAATGTCGTAGTCGATGTCCAGGATCTTGTGGCCGAAATTTCCCTCCTGGTCAAGAAGCTGTGTGACGGCGTCAAAGCCCTGCCCGGTCCGGGCGGAGATTCGCAACACCGGCACGCCGGGATATTGCTTGCTCACAAGGCCGGCAAGTTCGTCTGCTTCGGCCGGTGTCAACTCGTCGATGCGGTTGAGCAGGATGGCGTCGGCTTCCTCCAGTTGCTTGCGAAAGATGTAGGCCGCCTTGGGCGAGAAGCCGGCGCCCGCCTCGTTGCGAAGGATTTTCAGGCCGTGGCTGGGCTTGAAGATCACGGCATATGGCCCTACCCGGAATTGGTCTCCATACAGATCTTTGAGTGGCTGCACGACGGTGGCGACCAGGTCCGTGCAGCTGCCGACCGGTTCGGCCAGGACGATGTCCGGACGATCGGACCGGCGCAGCACGTCCACCTGGTCCATGAGGTCGTTGAATTTGCAGCAGAAGCAGGCGCCGGCGACCTCGGCGACCGGAAAGCCTTGTTCGCGCAGGGCGTACGTGTCCACCAGGTCCTGGGCCTGGTCGTTGGTGACCAGTCCCACCTTGTGACCTCGAGCCATGTAGAAGCGGGCCAGCCGCGCCAGCGCAGTCGTCTTGCCGGCCCCCAGGAAGCCACCTACCATCAGGAATCGAATCGGGGTCATGTGCGTGTCCTTGAATGTCGTCAACGATGTCGATTGAGTGCCCGCCCGTGCAGGGTTTTGATAGCGAGCCAAATCGAGCAAAGCAACTCCTTTCAGACATGCAGAGCCTGGAAGTCGCTGTCTCAACCGATCAGGTGATCAGGTGCGCCCGCGACTCGTCGCGATGCTTTTTCAGGTAGGGCATGAAGGGTGTGCCGCCCGTACCCACGGATGTTGGGTTGGACAGGTCGTGCTGGCTCTGGTCATGGATATAGGCGCCGGCATACTCAAGGTGCTTGCCGCGGAAATGGCTCACCCAGTTGACGCAGTCGTTGTACGCATGGACGAGTGCATACTCGTCGCGGCGCTGTTGCAGCACGAATTCGCGCAGGCCCGGGCCGGCGGCAAGATCGGCGATCAGCCGGCGATGCGGCGCCGGCATGTAGTCTTGCATCTCCAGCAGGTAGGCGCGCAGCGGATCGGCGGCGTGCTGGATGCCAAAGAGCGCGTCCAGGCATGGAATGATGCTGCTCTGGGCGCCCGTCTCGCCTCGGAAGAACTGCCCGCGGCCGGCGAACTCCTCGACGCCCTCGTAAACCAGGCCGTCGGGTAATGCTGGATTGTTCTTCCAGCCGTGGATGTACGGGCGCACGCGATGAAAGTAGATGTACGGATCACAGTGTTCAGGCATGCGCGTCAAGACGCGAAAGATACTGTGCAGGCCTTGCGCCGCTGCTTCAAGCTGGCGGGTTGCGCCGGCGACGTCGTTCTGGGCTACGCAGCGCTGAGCTTCAATGGTCGCCGCAAGCATTGCTCCCGCTCGCGCTTCGATGGCCACGTGGATCAGGATGAACCATTCCTCGTCGATGCCACCCAGGAAATTCTGCAGCAGTGCAATGTTGCCGAGATCGATGGGCCCGGACGGGTCGAGCCGCTTCCAGTTGTGCAGGGCATAGGAAGCATAGGACAGCACCGGAGGCCGGCCGAGGCGGCGGGCGACGGCACACCAGGGCACGGCGAGTCCCGCGGGCAAGTGTGTCGCTACCGGCGTGCTCCCCCAGATATAAGCGTGTCCGAGATAGGAAAGCAGCAGCATCACCCGTTCCAGTTCGGGTGGCCTGCTCAGCCGCTCGATCGGCAACGCCGGCATCTGCTCCAGCCTCGGCCGCAACTGAGTGCTCACCAGCAGCTTTGGCAGGTCACGGCCCAGGTCATCCAGGGCCTTGAATTCTGGCGGCAGCCGTTCGATGGGATCGGCAGCCGGCAGGAAGCCGCGCTCGGCATCGAAGCTGTAATCGGAAAGGTTCATCTTGCTCTATTCTACGCTTGCCGGCGCCTTCGATGACGCGGGTGCGTCAGGGATGGCTGCCGGCTTCTCCGGTCGCACACGCTCCCGGTTCGCCGCCCTTTCGGTGAGCAGTCGCACGGCGTGATCGAGTGTCGTGCAACATTCTGCCAGCTCTTGCACGGCTGCCAGCAGTTCGCGGTTGACCTGCGATTGCTGGCGCGACAGGACGTCGACATAGGCGATCTTGAAGTTGTTGAGCACTTTCCGCTTCAGCCAGCGCTTGAGTGAAGCGAACCGGCCTTCCGTCACGTCCAGGTAATCGTCCGGCAGGCGCTGCGACCGCTCGACGCGGGCCAGCAGAGCTTGCACGCGCTCAAGCACCGGACCACACAGCGATTGCTCGGGACCGGAAACGCCTACGCGCAATTCCGTCTGTACGACGAAGACAGGTTCCGTGTCCTCTCCAGCCCGCGCGGTCCAGAAAGCGATTTGATAAGGACCAGGCACCACGGGGACGGCCACGGCGATCACGGCCGTGTCGTCGCGGCCCGGAAGCAGAAGTCCCGGCAAGGGACTCTCCGCAACAGGGCCGATCGCGCGGCCATCTTGCCTGACTTGTCCGCGCAGCATCGTTCGGCCCGGTCCCTCGGCCCAGGCGGGTTGAGCGCCGTGATTCGTCAGCCGTACCGAACAAAGCATTTCGCGTCCCGGCGCAGAATCATGGTGCGTTCTCGTCGGCTGCAGTTCCAGCGAAGCTTCCTGCCGGCACGGTTCGGCGTGCAGCGCCTGATCGACGGCGTCGGCGAGCAGCATTTGCCAGCCCGGCCGAGTGAACTGAGCCGCGCGCTCCAGGCCGCGCTGCCCTAAACACTGTGCCAGCGGCTGTTCCGTGCCGATCAAGGAGCGCTCGAGCTTCGCGCGAAACGCTGCTGCGGAGCCGTGGTGCTCGCTGACATACTGTCGTCCGCGCTGACCGCGTTTCTGCCAGGCAGCCGGCCGCTCCCACAGATCGTCAAGAGCCGCGGCGAATGCCGGGTAATCGTCGATCGAAACGCCGGCCTCGCTACGTTTCAAGTGACCGGCCAGAACCGCGCACGCCGACGACACGATCACCGGCGTCTCCTGAGCCCACGCTTCCAGGGCAACCAGCGACAGCGATTCATTGGGCGACAGCATGACCAGGGCATCGGCGCCGCGAAGCACCTTCGCCTTGCGTGCCTCGGACACGAAGCCAAGATCTAGCGCCCACGGCTCGCGTGGGATGGGCACGGCGCCGCCGCCCATGAAGACGAACGTGAACCGGCCGGGGTTATCGCCATGGTAACGCTGCGCGAACTCGAGCAGGCGTGGCACATCCTTCTGCGGCGAGTAACGGCCGCAATACACGACGTAGCGGCCAGGCGGCGCGGCAGGATCGTCCCGCGCCTCCTGCAATTCGGGAATCGCGATCCAGGTGCCGATGACGTTTGCGTTCGGGTGATTGATGCCCAGATCCGCCTGCGCCAGGTCCTGTTCCTCCGGGCTGTGGTAGAGGACGCCGGCCACCTTGGCGTACAGTCTTTTCCACACGGCGAGCCGGGCCAGCGGCTCGTCGTGGAAGCAGGGCAGCAGCAGCGTCTTGTCTGGAAAACGATCGGCGACATCCGCGGTGAGGCCAAAGAGATAGGGACCCACGATGATCGCGGCGAACTCATCGCGACGCCGGTGCAGCTCGTCGATGAGCGCTGTCGAATGAAGCGAATGACTCAGGTAGCTCTGCTCGGCGTGGCTGTCGCCGTCGCCATGGCAACGCATCATGGCCTCGACCGACGCCAGATGGCGAGGCCGGTCATGATCTTCAATCGGAAAGCGCCGCACGGCGATGCCCGCATCATCACAGACGCCGGCCGGCAGCTCATTGTGCCAGTGACTTTCATCGCGATTGCAGGTAGTAAAGACTTCGACGGCGTGCCCGGCCGCCTGCAGCGTCTGCGCAATGCGGCGAAGCGACCATTCCGCGCCGCCGACGATGTCGGCGCCATAACGGCAGGCGACGATGGCGATCCTGCGCGACGAAACTTGCGCGAGGCTAGGGCTTGCCGATCCGGCTGGACGGCTCCCGATGCCCTTGCGATGTTCGTCACGCGGCAGGATCGACGCGATCTTCTCTGCCAGCTCGTCGGCGTCGTCGGGAGTGAACGTCAGGCCGGCAGCGCCGATGGTTTCCGGCAAGGCGGCGGCCCGGGCTGCGATCACCGGCAGGCCGACCGCCATCGCCTCGATGACGGGGACGCAGAATCCCTCCCAGCGCGACGCCGTCACGAACGCGTCGGCTGTCCGATACAGGTCCACCAGCTCGTCATCGCCAAGATGGCCCAGGAAGTGCACACGCGTGGACACACCCAGTTCCGCGGCGCGCTGCCAGCAAGCATCTGCCTCGGCACGGTACAGATCGCCCGTGTCGCCGACGATCAGGAGATGCACTGCCGGCCGCCGCTCGCGCAGCTTCGCCAGCGCGTCAACCAGCATCGGCACGCGCTTGTTGGGTGCCAGCCGGCCCACGTAAAGCAGCAAGTGCTCATCCATGAGGCCCAGGTTGCGGCGGACTCGGTCCCGCCGACGTGCCAGGTTGGCCGGAACTTCCAGGCGGGCCGGGTCCACCGGCAAGCCGATGCGGCAGATGCGGTCGCGCGGAATGCCGGTGGCTTCGAGCAATTCGCGCTCGATGTAGCGACTATGCACCAGCACCCGGTCCGCATGATGCACCAGTCCGCGATGTTGCAACCCTCTGAGGACCGCCTCGCGGTTATGGCCGGACCACATCTCCAGCGGCGTGATGCCGTGATAATCGACGATGATGCGCGGTTTCTCCAGCAAGGGCAGCAATGTCAGCAGCGAGTAGAACTGGCCAAATTCGAAACTGACCAGGTCCGCGGTCGCCAGAAACACCCAGGCCGCGCCCGTCGCCGCGGCCTGCACCACCTCATGATGGCGTGACACGTCCGGGTGCAGTCGCTCCGCGGACTCGATCAGGACGCGGACTTCGGCGCCGCGCTCGAGAAAGAAGGCGAGTTTCTCGGCCACCTGATTGCCGATGGCATCGCCTGACTTGGCGTTGTGGCTGACAAGCGCGACTCGCATGACGTTCCTCCGTGAACGGGTGGTGAGCAGGACAAGCAGGATGACCTTCGCGAGCGGTCGTGTAGCATGGCCGGACGCCTCGAATGAGCCGTCCTACGGTGTCTTCTCCGCTTCAGAATCTCGAGCGATCGGCGGCCGATCCAGTGCCCGGGCGCATCTCACCAGATCGAAACGGCGGGCGAACTCGGGAAGGTTGGAGTGAAAGAACTTCTCGGTCTTCGATTCGAGGCGCAGGATGCGGTCCTTGGCGACAATGACGACGAGTTTGCCCTTCCACAGCCAGCCGGAATGATTGCCGATCTTGATGGCATCGGGCGGCGGTTTCTGCTGCTTTAGACGATCGGCAGAGAAAGCCAGCGCAAAGGCGGCATCGCGGGCCAGCGTGACTTCGATAGCTTCCAGTCGGCCGCCGGTCCAGTCGTAGAGGACACTTTGCGAATAGACGCCCTGCTTGTCGTTGACGAGAACGGGCGCGCGGAAGGTTGGCGCGTAGCCGGCGATCTCGGGAAAGACGCCTGGCCAGGCTGGGGCGGCTCTTTTCTTCTCGCCGGCAGCAACATCTGCGCTCACCGCCGCGAGACAGATGACAATGGCGCGATACATCGGCGCATCCCTGTGCGAGACCCTGGGTACTACCGTGCTGCCACGGCTTGCAGTGCCGCGCGCTTCTTGGCGATCATCGCCAGCAGGGCGTGCTGCGGTTCGGTGAACTTGCGGACGCCTTCTTCCATCAGGTCGTCTTCCAGCGACTTGTAGTTGACGGCGGCGTCGATCTCGGCGAGCACCTTGGCGGACGGCATTTCGTCCACCTTGCGCGTGAACGTCCGACCGCTCTCCTGCACGGCATGATTGGTCTCAGGCGGGTTGGTCTCGATGTCGGAGCCGGCGAACGCTTCGACATACTTCCATGGCGGATCGGAGGCCTTTTTCGTCCCGGTGCTGGCGAAGATGATCTCCTGCTGCAGGGGCAGATTCTTGTCCGCCCAGAATTCCTGGTTCATCTTCCAGATGCGCTTGGCGTTGACGATGCCGACTTCGCCCTGTGCCTGCGCGGAAAGATGCGGTAAGTACTTCTCCGTGTAAACATCCACGCGGCTGACGAAGATGCTGTAAACGGACTTGAAAGCATCAAGCGTGCGGCGATGCTGGGCTCCGCGCCAGACCGCGTCGCGGGCGGCTATGTACTGCTCGGTGGTGAAGGTGAGCGTCACGTTGAGCGACACGCCGGCCGCCGCCAGCCGTTCCAGCGCCGCCCGCCCCGCCGGCGTGTTCGGTACCTTGATCATGCGGTTGTTGTGATCGGCGCTCCACTTCATGCCCAGGTCAATGTAACGCTTGGTCCGCTCGCCGAGCGGCAAGTTGACGTCTGGATCCTCGATGAGCGGATCCAGCTCGAAGCTCACGTAGCCGTCGTTCCCCTTGGTCTGCTTCCAGACGGCTTGAAACGCCTCCTGGGCCTGGCGCACGAGCTGATCCGTCATCTTCCAGGCGATGGCCTCGTTATCGAGCCCCTCGCGGATGAACTCGCTGAGCTGCTCATCGAAGTGCCCGGTGGCGATCAGGTTCTTGATGATGATCGGGTTGGAGGTGGCGCCGCTGGCCCCCCAGCCACGATTGCGGGCAATCTCGTCGGGATCGACCGAGTCGAGCCACAGCTTCGTGCCACACGCCACCAGGCTTTCGAGCGGAGAACTCATAATGGATTCGTCCTGCAAAGGGACATCGCTTCGGGCGAACCGTCCTGTGACAGACCTCAGCGAATATTGTAGTCCGCCAGCGGGGCGACACGCCAGTCGAAATGAGGCAACAACTGCAAAAGAAGGGATGTTGGTCGCGCCCTGCTGTCTTCTTCAACATTCTGTTGAAGACGGCCAGGGCCCACTTAGCGCGCACCGGTTACGGGCCAGCGACCAGCCCATTGGCGACGTGCCCCGGTCGGGCACAAGATGGCGCGGTATCTCCGACGCTTGCGCAGGTTTCGGCCATGCCGCAACTTACCTGCCCTCCCCGGCTCTGCGGGCGCAGAAATTCCAGGACTCGCCGGCTTTGCCTGGCCAATCTGGGATGGAAACTCCCTTCGCGTCCGGGTATGTCTCGCGCCCTCAGGGGTAATCAGATAATCTGCGACGGACCAGGATGAGGCCAAGCCAAGTTTCGACGTGGCTGCTGCTCGGGTTGCCGATGCTGCTCTTTGCGGCTGGGTCGGCGATCGCGGGAGAACTGCCGCCCGGCCTGCCGCGCTACGACCTCGACATCAAGCTTGATCCGGCAAGACGGCTCGTCGAGGTACGCCAGCATGTTGTCTGGACGAACAAGGCGCGACGGCCGACCGGGCAAGCAGTTCTCAATGTGCATTCGCACTACTCCATCCCGGACAAGGACGTCGGCTTTCTCGCCAAGACAGTCGAAATCCTCAGGCTGGCGCCGAGCGAGTCGTTGAGCTTCGATGGGCCGGCTTGCTCGATCCAGGACGTGGAGCTGGTGGCGATCAAATCCGCGGCCTGGGCGCCGCTTCGCCAGGCCGCCTTCCAGGAAGCAATCCCGTTGTTGAAGCCGAAGCCGCCGCCCAAAAGTCCCGGCAACAAGGAGGCGCCGTCCGTGGACGAGCCGGCGCTGCCTCCGCGCACCAAGTTGCCGCATCGCTTCCGCGATGACCGGCCGACGACGCTGGTCATCGACCTGCCGCGCCAGGTCGGCCCCGGCGAGTCGGTGGCGTTCGAGTTGACGTTCAAGCTGGACATCCCGCAGAAGATGGGTCGCTGGGGAACCTGGGGTGGCGTGACGGTGCTGGCGCAATGGCTGCCCGTGATGTCCTTTTACGACGATCAGGGCTGGCAGGACGTGCCGTTCATCCCCTGGCATCAGCCGTATTTCAACGAGGCCGGCATCTTTACCGCGAAGATCGTTCTCCCCACCAAACAGAAGCTGGCCTGCACCGGAACCATCGAGTCGGACAGGGATCTCGGCGACGGCTGGCGTGAGCTGCGCGTCGGCCAGGTTGCTGCGCGCGATTTCTCCATGGTCTGCTCGGAACGCTTCCAGGAGCACACGGACATGGCAGGTCGCGTCAAGGTTCGCTGTCTCGCCCTGCCGGAGCACGAGTTTTACGCCAAAGAGATGGTCAAGGTCGCCTGCGAGGCCATCCCGGCATACGAGCAGTGGTTCGGCCCGTATCCGTATCCGGAGTTCGACCTCGTGGAGGCATACTTCGGCTGGAACGGCAACGAGTGCGGCGGCATGGTCATGATCGACCAGCGCATCTTCTCCATGCCCCACGCCGGCCGCAACTACATCGACTACCTCGTCTCCCACGAGATCTGTCATCAGTGGTGGTACAACGTCGTCGGCACCAACGGCTACGCCGAGACATGGATGGACGAAGGACTGGCGACCTACTTCAGCCATCGCCTTACCAATCAAAAGCTGGGCCAGAACAATCAGCTGCTGACTTTTCCGAAAGGGCTGAGCTGGCTGCCGAACATCAACCGCGAGGACTTCCGCAGCTACGGCATGATGGGCGTCGTCGCCCGCGGGCAGGCCAAGCCGGTCGTGCAGCCCATGGAGAAGTTCGACAACCTCGTCAACCTCATGGGCATGACCTACGACCGCGGCAGCCGCATCGTCGGCATGATCGAGGAACGCATGGGCGAGGCCAACTTCATGGACTTCATGAAGCAGACCTACAAGAAGCATCAGTTCGGCATCCTGCGCGTGGCCGACTTCCAGAAGGAGCTGGAGGAATACACCGGCCGGTCGTGGGACGACTTCTTCCGGGGCTGGCTCTACAGCACCGGCATGTCCGAATGGTCCGTGGACAAGGTGGACCTGTCGTGTCCGACCGGGCCGCGCCGCTACCTGCCCGGCCATTGCAATCAGCCGACCAGGGCAACCATCCACCTTACCCAGAACGGCGAGTGCAACGAGCCGACGGTCCTCGGCTTCCGACTGGTCGGCGACGAGGGCTACCAGGTCCGCGTGCCCATCTTCCCCGAACTGCCGACGATGGAGGATGCCGAGAATGGCGCGCACGTTGAATCCATCCAGGAGCACGATGCCCGGGGCAAGATCATCACGAAAGTGAAGGTGGACATCACCTTGCCCAAGCCGCCGTCGCAGATCAGCGTCGACCCGGATCACGTGCTGATCGACAGCAACCTGCACAACAATCACTGGCAGCCGGAATGCCGCTGGCGGTTCACGCCGCTGTACACGCAGCTCGAAGAGACGGACGTGACGGCCGCTTACGATCGCTGGAACTTCATCTTCGGCCCGTGGTTTTACGGCTCGTCTTACAACAACCCGTGGTTCACGCGCTCGGCGATGGTGGGCGCGAGGGCTGGCGCCTATCGCACGCAGGAGTTCGACGGCGGCGCCTATGTCGCCCTGCGTTCCAACGACCGCAACATCATCGCCGGCGTCGATGCCCAGTGGGAGCACTTGCCCTGGGCCAACACGCAGCTCGGTCTGATCGTCGAGCAGAACCTTGCGACCCTGGGACCGGAGAACATCCCCAGCAGCCGGGCCGTGGCTTACGGCCGCTACATCTTCCTGCCGGGGACGAGCCTGTACCTGCCGCCGTTCGAGCACCTGGAGGTGTTCGCCGCCGTGCAGAATCGCAACCTGCCGTTGCCCAACGTGATCCCACCGGGGGCGCGGCTCTTCAACGAGCAGGCGCCGCTCGGCATCCACTACCACAAGTATCTGCTCACGCCGTACTGGGACCCCGAGGGTGGCTACGCACTCGACCTGACCTACGAGGGCGGTCTGCCGGTGTTCACCAACACGCCCGGCTTCAACATGGCCTTCGGGCAGTTTTCGTTCGTGAAGACGCCGCCGCGCTGGGCCCGCGATGCCTGGGACAATCCCGCCTGGAACTGGCTGACCGGCGCGCGCTGGGCGTTTCGGGTCAACGGCGCCATGGCCGTGCCGTCCGACGGCCTGTTCTTCTCGCTGGGCGGCGGCGACAACTTCCGCGGCTTCGGCCTCAATCAACGCCAGGGTTCGGCGACCTGGGTCGCCTCCGCCGAATGGCGGCTGCCCGTGTTCCAGAACGTGAACCTGGACATGTGCGACCATTTTGCCCGGCTGCGCACCGTCTACATGGTCCCGTTCTACGACGTCGGCAACGCCTACTTCCGCTGGAACGCGCTCGGCCCGCTGGCCCAGGCCGTCGGCGTCGGCCTGCGACTGGACGTGACGTGGGTCGGCCTCATCGAACGCACGATGCTGCGGCTAGACGTGGCCCAAAGCGTCAGCGAGAACGCACCCACGCAGTTCTGGTTCGGCGTCCAGCACCCGTTCTAGAAAAAGTGTTAACGCTTGAGTCGCGTAGCGGAACTCGCAAGAGTTCCGACAGCCTGCTCGCAGGTCGCCGACGCTTTAACGGAATTCCGATCACGCCCACGGGAAGTGGTCCTTGAATTTGTCGGACAGCTGGCTGAACAGCGCATCGACCTGGCTGTGCAGATGTTCCAGCGACATCCTGGCCGATTGCAAGGCGGCGGACACCTGCGACTCGAACTGCTGCGGAAACTGCGGAAACTGCGGCAACGATGGAAACTGCGGCGCGGACACCTGGGGCGGCTTGGGCAACGACACGGAGCCGAACGATGGCAGGCTCGGGAACGACGGCAGATTCGTCGGCAGCGTCGGCAGGCCGGGATGCGAGGGCAGGCTTGGAAATCTCGGCAGGCTTGGCAAGCTCGGGAACGTCACGTTCGGAAACGCCGCCGAGAACTTCGCTTCAAGCTGCGAGAACAGCGAGCTGAACGGGCTCGTGCTCGGCGTGCAGCGATCCTCCAGGCACTCCACCTGGAGCTGACTTCGCGATCGTTGGCTCACGGCTGACGCCTTGCAAACAGATGCATCCACTCTTGCCCGGTTCCGACGGGCTGATTTCCATTAAACACTGCCAATCGAAAAAGTTTCGATTGGTGTATTATATCCGGGTGGTGGATCGCGGCGGAACTGGCTGACGGCAAGTAACGTGTCTGTAGTGCATCTTGCAGAGGTCATGTGATGACCGGCCGACAAAGGACCGCGCAGCGCGGCGCTACATTGATCGAAGTCATTCTCGTGATCGCTATCGTCGCAATCCTGTCGGCGATGTTAATGGTGGCGGTGCAAGTTGTGCGCGAGGCTGCATATCGCACCGAGAGTATGAACAATCTCCGGCAGATTGCGATTGCCACCCAGAGTTTCGCCGCGGAGCGGCGCGGGTTGCTGCCGACCGTGTACGGTGATGATACAGGTCCCAATCCCCACATGTCTGTCTTCACTGCGTTGCTTCCTTACCTTGAACGCTGGGAGGGTGAACTGTTACCCGCTCATGTGCGTACGTTCCTGAACCCCGCCGACCCGACCATTGTCCCCCATCGCGAGCATTTGACCAGTTACGCGGCCAACGCCCAGGTCTTTCGGACTGGTGGCTCGTTGGCCTCAACCTTCCGTGATGGAATTTCTCATACGATTGCGTTCGCGGAGCACTACGCCATCTGCAAGCGCTGCGACACGCTCGGGGGCAATGCACTGATAACCGAGTTCAGTTATTGGCCGTGGGAATGGTCGTCACCGCTGCGCCGTCCGACGTTTGCAGATGGTGGACCAGCATGGGGCGGTGATGTTTACCCGGTGACCAGCGGATTCCCACCCAAGAGCATTGGCAGCGGCTTGCTGCCCTCTCGGACATTTCAGGCTCGTCCGCCGGCGGATGGTTGCAACCCGATGACTGATTGCGATCCTCATCTGGCGCAGACGCCGCACAGGGAAGGTATGCTAGCGGCCTTGGGCGACGCCAGCGTTCGTATCCTGGCGCCAACGATGTCACCAAACACCTACTGGGGAGCTGTGACGCCAAATCGAGGTGAGTTGCTCGGAAGCGACTGGTGATTTCCGACTGCGTTTTTGAGCTCCGCGCGAATCGAGAATTCGGAACGACTTGGTCGCAGCAGCGACGGCCATCCGTTCATGCTTCAGTTCTTGGAGACGTGCCACGTCTTTTTCGCGTGCAAGCGCGAGCCGGCAACTTGCGGCACCGGCATGCCCTCGTAAGATCACCAGCGTCCTCTTTTCACTAACATGAGGCAGCCATGCCGCTTTACCTGTTGCTCGCGGTGTTTCCGGGCGGAGCAAACGATCTGCGCATCGACGCCGACCGGACCGGGCAAAAGGTGACGGTCAGCGCACGACTGCCCGCTGCCGCCACGTTGCCTGAGGGCCAGGTCAAGGCCGCGGATGGCGAGCGCTGGCTGCGGTTCTGTCTGGTGGATGGCAAGCGTGAGGGCCCGCCCATCCTGGGAACCTACCAGCGGCGCCAGCGCGAGTTGACCTTCGTCCCTCGCTTTGCCTTGCAGCCCGGCAAGAAGTATCGCGCTTACCTCGGCCTGGAGGACAAGGAGACGAAGTCGCTGGAGTATCGCGTCCCGGAGCGAGCCGCCACCGCGCCGGCTGCCGTGGCCAGGATCTATCCCAGTGCCGATGTCCTGCCGGCCAACCATCTGCGCTTCTTCATCCACTTCTCCGCTCCCATGCGCGGCGGCAAGGACATCTTCGACCAGATTCGCATCCTGGATGCCCAGGGCAACGCCGTTGACGATCCCTGGCTGCGCGACGAACTCTGGGACGAATCCGGCAAGCTGCTCATCCTCTACATCCATCCCGGCCGCATCAAGTGGGACGTGCTGCTGCGCCTCATCTACGGGCCCGTGCTCGAACCCGACCAGGAATACACGCTGGTGCTGTCCGCCGACATGCTCGACGCCAATGGCCAGCGGCTCGGCAAGGAGTATCGCAAGAAGTTCCGCACCACCGCCGAGCACCGCGCCCGGGTGGCCGTGGACGACTGGCGCATCAAGCCGCCCCACGCCGGCGGCAACGGGCCCGTCATCGTGTCGTTCCCGAAGATCATGGACCACAGCTCGCTCGATCGCTACCTGTCCGTGCGCGACGACAAGGGGCAAGCGCTGGCGGGGAAGATCGACATCGGCCGCGATGAGAAGACATGGTTCTTCACGCCGGCGCAGCCGTGGACCGCGGGGACTTACACGCTCGTCATCGACGAACGCCTCGAAGACACGGCCGGCAACACGCCCCTGCGGCCATTCGACCTGGATCCGAAGACGCCGAAATTGCCACCGCAGAGATTGCAGCGCGAGTTCCGGGCGACGTCCAATCCTCGCGGCTTTCGCTTCTCCGAGATCATGGTGATCGTGTACGCCGATTTTCCGAAGGAGCCGGAGCATCAGCTGGCGCTGGCGAAATACACCGCCAGCAAGGGATTCAATTGCGTCGAGGCCGAACTGGACAAGCTTGAAGTCTGCCGTCAGGCCGGTCTCAAGGTGCGGCTGGGGAGCAACGACGTCGGCAAGCTGCTCCGGGCCGCGCCGAAGCTGAAGGACGACCCGGCCGTGCTGGGCTACTTCATCTCGGACCGGCGCACGCGCTCGGCCTTTCCCGGCTTCGCGCGGACTGCCCGCGCCTTCGAGGCTGCCGATCCCAATCATCCGACGCTGTTCATCAACCGCGCCGAATACAACCAGTTTCCCGAATTCGTCGAGGTCGTCAAGCCGATGGTGCTCGACTACTACCACTATCACTGGTGGCACAAGAACCATCCGGAGCGCTACTACCTCTACCTGAGCATGTTTCGCGACCTGAGCGTCAAGCACGGCATTCCGCAGATGCGCTGCCTGGGGTCAAACAATCCGCCCGAGAAGATCCGCCAGTCGATGTACGTGGCCCTGGCCTATGGCGTGCAGGCATTGCACTTCTGGCCGCCATGGTTCGTCACCTGCAAGCTGAACAAGGACCGTGGCGCCGTGCTGGAAGACGGCAAGCCGGTCTTCGGTCTCAGCGACGCCGGCAAGGCCGTCTCCGAGATCGCCCGCGAGCTGAAGGCTCTCGGGCCGGTCCTCGTCAAGCTGCAAAACCTGGCCGTCTATCATACCGACAAGACGCTCCCGCTCGGAGCCCGGCGCGCGCCGGACGACCTCTGGTTCCAGCCGGAAGGCGAGTCGTTCCTCGTCGGCATCTTCCATGATGCCGACAACAACCGCTACCTGATGCCGGTGAACCATGGCGTGGACAGGACGCGTGAACTGAAACTGCGCTTCCGGGAAAAACTCACCCTGGAAATGTGCGATCGCACGACGGCGGCATGGCGGACGCTTGCGCTGACCGAGACCAACGGCCAGCACGCATGCCGGCTGAAGCTGGCGCCCGGCGACGGCGCGTTGCTGCGCGTCAAGGGAGATCCATCGGCTCGATGACGTCGGGCCGGAGTTTGTTGCCGAAGGCGCCGAAGCTGCCGACGCCGCGATTGCAACGGGGATTCGGATTGCGCCGGCCCCTTGAGCCGCTCGCGGCTATCCATCAAGCAGTCCAGGCCTCCCCTTCAATTGTAGCAGATGCAAACGACAAGGGCTGCCGGTTCCCGGAGCGATTGTCGGCCGGTCAAGGCGTTGCAACGCCCGCCGCGCCGCAATGTACGCTGGGCTTCGCATGTGGTAGCGATCAAGGACGTCACAGCGCCAACCTTGGTCTTTGCGGTTGACGCCTACCAGTCGATTCCCAACAGGTCCCCGCTTGATGGCGTGACTGCCGACCAGTACGTGGACGGTGAAATTGACGGCGACAGGATGCGCACACTCGCGTCGGCAAGGGCGACCAGCATGCCGGCCGAGTGGGGCGTCTGTGCCAGTGCAAAACTACACTTGGATTTAGGCGGGGCTACTTGAAATGTCTGTGTGCCATAGCTTGGTCCCGTTTGTACTGGATTCCCGGAGCTGACTGGAACAACATCGCCAGCGTCGGCAAACGTCGCGCGGCGCATTCCTCCTAACCCTGCTGATTGGCCGAGGAAAGGCAAGTACATTGTGCCATTGCAGTCGTAGGCATAGTGCTCTGCGAAGCCTATCGTGTTGGAAGTTCCATCTTGAAAAGTGACCGGTAAGCGCGCATTGCCCTGGTACGCTTGCGCGTTGGCAGCATAGCTCGCTACAGCGAGGTCTTTGGCGAGTGCTTCGGCCGCCGTCGGGTCAGCGGGGCTCAGGTCCAGTTGAATTGCAAAGGTTCCTAGCTTCTTGGTCATCTGTTTGACAGCGTTTTCTTGGTCCAGATACGGCAATATTGAAAAAAATAGAGGTTTCCGAAAAGTGTTTGACCCGTCGATAGTAGGCAACGCCTGGTGATGATTGGCGGCAAACGATTGGACGCCCAAGCTGATCTGGCGGAGGTTGTTCTTACTGTGCGTCATCAGCCCAGCTTCGCGGACCTTCTGCACTGCGGGGATCAACAGTGCGAGAAGGACCGCGATGATCGCCAGGACTACGAGCAACTCAATCAGCGTCATGCCGGTGCGCTTGCTCATGTGCCGATCCTTGACTGAAAACAATGAAGAGTAGAAAACAATCAATAACGTATCGCTGTCATCCAATGCTTGCAAGGGCACTTGGCCTTGGCCGATTGACGCTCGGAACGTCCCGATTTCTCAGGCGTGGTCCAGCGCGGCTGCTGCCGCTTCCCGGAGCGATTGTCGGCGTCTATAATCGTCACCTGACACTCGCCTGCGGCCCCAAAGGACCATCCCATGTCCCTAGCGACTCTCCCTGATCTGATCTCCACCGCCCAGACCACCGAGGAGGAGTTCCTCCGGCACATCTTCGTGCGTGACCAGATGGCCGAGTGGTCCAAGCAGCCGCTCATCATGGAGCGGGCCGAGGGCGTTTACTACTGGGATGTCAACGGCAAGAAGTATCTCGACGCCCTGTCCGGCATCTACGTCGTCGGCATCGGGCATCGGCATCCGCGCGTGCTCGAGGCCATTCGCAAGCAGTTCGAGACGCTGCACTTCTCGCCGCCCATGCACGGGACCAACCCGCTGGCGATCCAGCTTGCCAACCTGCTGTCCGAGGTCGCGCCCGAGTATCCTGGCGGCGAGGGCTGGACGGTCAAGTTCCAGTGCGGCGGATCGGAGGTCACGGAGGCGGCCATCAAGCTTGCTCGCCAGTATCACCGCCTCACCGGCAATCACGGCAAGTACAAGATCATCAGCCGCTACCAGTCCTGGCACGGCTCGACGATGGGCTCGCTCGGCGCCTCCGGACTCAAGTCGCGCAAGACCGTCAACGAACCGCTGGCGCCCGGCTTCATCCACGTCTTCCCGCCCACGTGTTATCGCTGCCCGTTCGGCAAGCAGCATCCCGATTGCGGCATCACCTGCGCCACGCTGATAAGCGACGTCATCGACATGGAAGACCCGGCCACGGTGGCGGCGGTCATCGTCGAGCCCATCGGCCACACTGGCGGCATCATCGATCCGCCCGAGGAATACCTGCCCATCCTTCGCGAGTTCTGCGACAAGCACAATGTCCTCTTGATGTTCGACGAGATCATCACCGGTTTCGGCCGCACGGGGCAGATGTTCGCCGCCCAGACCTTCGGCGTCACGCCCGACGTCATCTGCTGCGGCAAGGGGCTGGGGGGCGGCTACGTGCCGCTGTCGGCCATGCTGTGCCGCCGCACCATCGCCGACCAGTTCTGGGGACCCATCGCCAAGAACCCGGGCTTCGTCGAGGGCCACACGAACGAGGGCAACCCGATCTCCTGCGCCGCCGGCCTCGCCGTCCTGCAAGAGATTCTCGAGCACGACCTGTGCGCCAACGCCCGCACGCAGGGAGCGCGGCTCCGCGCCGGCCTGGAAAAGCTTGCGAAGAAATATGGCATCATCGGCGACATTCGCGGCAAGGGCCTGTTCATGGGCATCGAGTTCACCCGCAACCCTGCCACCAAGGAGCGCTTCACCAACGACTTCGGCTTGCAAGTCGGCCGCCGCGCCTTGCACAACGGACTGCTCACCCGCTTCGACCCCCACTGGATCGCCATCGGCCCGCCGCTGGTCTCGACACCGCAGCAGATCGACGACATCCTCGGACTGCTGGACAGGAGCATCGGTGAGGTGCTGAAGCCGTAGCCGCATCGTCTCGTTGGCGGCCGGCTGGCTTTTTCGTCGCTTGTCGTCGCCGATCACTCATCGGTTGACGGTACTGGAAGAAGAGCAAACGTCGGCGACGGCTCTGCGCAAGCTCCTGCATTGTCGTGGTTTGATAGATGGGAGGGCGAGGCTCCTGCCGAGCCGCCGCCTGGTCCCTGGCTGTGAATGCAACTTCGGTCCACATACGCCGTTCACGGCTCGGCAGGAGCCTCGCCCTCCCGAATGCACCCGTCAAATCAAGCGTAGGAAAGCTGGAGGGGTTCTTCACCTCCTGGCGCATGTGCAAATCGATCTGCGCCGCTTCAGCCGGCGACTGGCGCGTGCCTCATTGTAGCTCCTGGTTTCGTAGCGAGCATGTCGGCACGAATCTCTCTGCGCCGCGTGGAGCAGGACAGCTTCGATATCTACTGTCAGAAACTGGCTGATGATTTCTTCCCATCTCGGGATAGCATTTGAGTATTGTTCCAACGCTGCGACAGCCTTGCTGGGAGTTTGCCATGAATCAGAGCATTCATTGCGTGCGCTGCCTGGTGGGTCTGGCCTTTGCCCTGGCCGTCTCGGGATGGACGGGCGCGTCGGCCGTGAAAGAGCCTGAGGCCGACAAGCAGAAGGCACGCGTGGATCGCTTCGGCGATGCCCTGCCCCCCGGGGCGATTGCACGCCTTGGCAGCGTGCGACTGCGGAATGGCTATCGCTTGTTTTCTGTTGCCGCATCGGCGGATGGCAAGATCGTGACTTGCGGCACGCAAGAATTGTTTAGTCAAGAACCGGCCATTCGTGTTTGGGATGTCGCGACCACCAAGGAAGTTAAGAGCATCGAGCTGGGTCGTAAGGGGGCCATGGTCACTGCCTCGGCTTTTTCCCCAGATGGCAGTACGCTCGCCGTGGGGAACTCAGGGCATCAGGTAACATCAGTCAGCCTATTTGAGCTACGCACCGGAAAGTTGCTCAAGAATTGCCGTGGCCATGTCCAGGCCGTGACGGCGGTCGCATTCTCACCGGACGGCAAGTCGCTGGCTTCGGCAAGCTACGACAAGAGCGTGCGCGTCTGGGACGCGTCGTCCGGCAAGGAGACCTTGCGTTGCTCGGGACATGCGGCGCCCGTTCACGCCGTTGCCTTCAGTCCGGACGGAAAGACGTTGGCTTCGGGAAGCGAGGACAAGACCATCCGGCTTTGGGACGGCGCCACGGGCAAGGTCCAGCGGCAATGGACTGCCCATGACAAGACCGTCGCCGGGCTGGCTTTCTCTGGCGACGGCAAAACCCTGGCATCGGCAAGCGGCGACATGACTGTCCGCTTCTGGGACCCGGCCACGGCCACGGAAGTGCGCAAGATGCTGAAGCATCAAGATCGCGTCGAGTCGCTTGCCTTGTCCGCCGACGGCAAGACGCTGGCTTCGGCAAGCCGAGACGGCGGGGTGATCTTGTCGGACATCAACACCGGCAAGGAAGTGCGGCGCTTGCAAGGCAACGACATCAGTAGCGTGTCCTTTGCCGCCGCGGACAAGATCGTCGTTGCCCGAGGACTTCAAAGCGCCGTCTGGATTTGGGAGACAGCAACGGGCAAGGAGTTGCACGCCAACCTGGGCATGAAAGGCTGGGTTTCCGCAGTCGCTTATGCACCGGACGGCGCGACGCTTGCAACCGCTTCGACGGATGGCATCCGCGCCTGGGATGCTTGGACCGGCAAGGAGCGCGCCATCCTAGCCAGGGCGCAGGGCTGGATCAGACACTTGCATTTCTCCGCTGACGGCAAGTCGATTGCCGCCGGCGCCATTTCCGAGAGGAGCTACTGGATTCGCCGCATCGAAGACGGCCGGGTCGTGCGCGCATTCGATGTGAAAGAGAAAATGAAAGCACTGGCCCACTCGCGCGACGGCAAGACGTTCGCCTTCGCCGGTCCGGACAAGTCTATCTCGATCTGTGACGCGGCCTCCGGCAAGGAGATCCGCCGGTTCGCGACCGGGCATAAGGACAACGTCTTTTCCCTCGCCTATTCGCCGGACAGCAACTTTGTCGCGTCGTGCGGCGATTCTCGCGATGGCGTCATCATGTTGTGGGACGTCCGCGGCGGCAAGCAAGTCCATCGACTGGAGGGACATCGCCATGCCGTCATGGCCATTGCCTTTACGCCTGATGGAAGGTCTCTAGTCTCGGCCAGCGTGGACCACTTTATTCGCCATTGGGACACGTCCACCGGCAAGCAGCTTTGGCATTGGGAAGAATTTGGCGGCGGCATCGCTTCCCTCGCGATCTCACCCGACGGGCGGTTTCTGCTTGCCGGCAGCCAGAGCAATCAGGTCTATCTGCTGGAAATGGCGACCGGCAGGCAAATCAAGCAGTTCCTGGGGCATCGGGGACCGGTGTACGCCATGACATTTGCGCCACACGGAAGAACCGCAGTTTCCGGGAGCTTTGACGGCACGGCCCTGGAATGGGACATGACCGGGCGCTTGCTAGACCGCCGTATCCCGCCCGCTCGGCTCGGGCACAATGAACTCGAGGGGGCCTGGAACCTGCTTGGCGACCCCAATCCCACGCCTGCTCATGAACCGCTCTGGACCTTGGTCGCCGCCGGCGAGCAGACGGTCGCTTTCGCAAGCAAACAGTTGCGCCCGGTGCCCAGGCTCGACAAGGATCGCGTGCGGCAACTCCTGGCGAAGCTGCATGGCGATCAGTTCCTGGTTCGCGACAAGGCAACCGACGAGCTTGAGGCTTTCTGCGATGCGGCGGCGCCGTACCTGCGCGAGGCCTTGTCGAAGGAAGCCAAGCTGGAAGTACGCCGCCGCCTGGATCGGCTTCTGGCCAGGATCGAGCCGCATTCTTCCCACAGCCTGCGCCGCGCGCGGGCCATCGCCGTCCTGGAGCACATCGGCAGTTCCGAGGCCCACAAGGTACTTCAGGGCCTTGCCGATGGCGCCCCGGAAGCGCGCCTCACCAGGGATGCCCGGGCCGCGCTGCGGCGCGGCAAGTGACTCGCGCTCAACGCGAACCTCTGCAACGGCACGCCGTGGTGCCGAGCGGCGGGAAATCTCCGGTTTCGCAGCGAGATTGTCGACACGGTCTCTTCTTGCCTGCGGGGACGCCATGACGCGTCGAAAATGCCTCGTACGTTTCCTGCTTGTCTCGTTCGTGCTGGCGGCGGGCTGGCTTGGCCCATTGTTTGTCGTCGCCTATCGGTTCACACATCGGCTGGACGCGCAGCGTGATAAGTCGATTACAGTTCAAGCCAGTTCTCCACGCTCAATTCCCGAACTTTGCGAAAATCGCGAAGATTCGCTGACAAGAGAACTGCATTCTGGGCCAACGCAATCGATGCTATCTTCAGGTCTTGGGAACCGATTCGGAGTTTCTGCTTGCGCTGATTGGAGAAAATGAGGGCCGCGGCTGAATCAAACGAAGCTATTTCCCACTCACGAAAGAAATAGAACAATTGCTTGAGATGTTCATAAGAGTGGCTCTGCTGCTCGACGTCTCGCAGGCGATTGATTCGGGCCAACCAGCCTTTGCACTGTTCTTCGACACACACGACTGGGACGGCAATCGGCTCGTTGGCGTCATCGATGCGAGCAAGCAGGGTCGTGTGCGCTCGGTGATTTCGATTCGTGAGAGCTGATAAATGATCGGTGTCCAACAAGATCATGGTTTTTTCGAGCGTCGCTTGCGGCGCGCTTTCTTGCGGTCGGCCTCGCGAATGCGCATCGCCTCGCTGAAGAGCTGCTGCATGGAAGGATCGTCCGTGAAAATACCAATGGTTCGTCGCCAATCCGGGCGGCGCGAGCCGTTGGCGCGCTCGGACTCGAGTTGCTGAACCTGCTCCTCAAGCTTTGCCAGGCGCTGTTCCACGGTTGGTTGAGGCATGTTTCTCTCTACTATGGAGTCGCCGCTACTCCGCGAACGATGTCCGTTGCAATCTCGTTTCCGGACTTGCCTGTTGCGACTGCACAAAGGCCCACACGTTGTCGGCGCCGGCCAGCCAGCAGAGACCACCGAGAACGCCGATCAGGACCATGATCGTCGCGAATTGCAGGGTGCGCACGCGCTTCTGGAAGCGGCGTTCGTGCACAGGATCGATGTGGACGCGTTGCAGGAACTCGACGCGCTTGGCGATGGTCGAATGCAGCCAGGAGGACAGCCAGCCCGGCTTGTCGCGGTGGATGCCGTTGCTGCGTGCCACCTTTTCCAGCGCTCCGATGAACACCGGGATCGACATCGTCCGGCAACCATAGACGTCGGCTTGCCGCTCGCAGCGCCGGGACAAGAAGCCGAAGACGATGAACACGTACAGGGCGAACAGCAACAGCATCGGCAGATTCGTGACCAGGCCGCTGTCGAGCAGCCACGGTTCCAGGTTGGCCTGGCACATCCGAGCGAATTCCGTCCGGGCGATGGCCTGCGTGATCTCTTGCCAGGCGATGCCCAGCGCCAGCAAGCTCATCAGCAGGAAGCCGAGGTAGAAGAACATGTGGTGGTGCTTGACGTGGCCGATTTCATGGCCGAAGACCGCCTCGACCTCGTCGGCGTCCAGGTCCTGGATGAGGCGGTCCGAGAGCACGACGTAGCGAAGGAAGGGAACGGTGCCGGTGACCATGGCGTTGGCGATGGTGCCGCGCGTGTCCCAGAGCAGGATGTCAGTGAAACGGAGGTTGTGCCGCCGGGCAGTGGCCAGCAGGCGTTCGCGCAGCGGCGAGTCGGGCAGGCGCTTCAGACCGAGGATCACGCGCAGCAACAACGGAAAGCCAATGAAGGCTGACAGAACGAGCATGCCGGCCAGGACGCTCATGACCCCCTGCTGGTATTGCAGTTCCGGGAACAGCGTCAACGCCGTCTCCTCGATCAGCACCAGCAAGATCGGCGGCAACACGAGCAGAAAATTGTGGCGGGCCTGCAGGGCGACGTAGGCCAGCCGGCCGGGGAAAGGCGGCTCGTCCGCGTTCATGCCGACCTCGTGCAGGGCCTTCTCCAGCGCGTGAAACTGTGCCCAGGCCAGGAGCAAGACGGCGATCAGCGGCGACAGCAATGCCAGTTCCCGTCCCGGCATGACATCGCCGGCGACCCAGCCCCAGCCGAGCAGATACACGGCCAGCACATAGAAGCCGATGAGTCCATAGGCAAAGAGGCGACGAAAACTGCCAAAGCGGCGGACGATGGCTGAGCGCCGACTGGCATCCGCGCGCAGATCTCGAGTCAGGCGGCGCGAGGCATTGCCGGCAAGCATGGCGAAGCCGGCCGCGCCGGCCCATGTCAATGCGCTGCACGCGAGCACGCTCAGCCCCAGTGGCGGTTCGGGCCAGTGCCCCTGGAAGCATGTCAGCGTCAATACCAGCAATAGCAGAAACGGCATGCACCGGCCCTCACGCGCAGATACGACACGCTATTCTACTTCGTGCGCCGCGAATGGGAAAGCCGGACTCCAACCTGAAAACCGGTTCAAGGCGCTTGCGGTGGGAGCATGGGTCCCTCGTCGGCGGGGGCATCCGTCCGTGACTTGTCGTGGCGGTGCTTCCTGTCGTCTGTCTTGCGTGTTGCCGGCTGGCTGGTGAGGATGCCGCGCACACTTCCCGGCGCAGTGTCCCTGGAAGCCACGGCGGTCCTGGCATCGGTCGGCACTGGCGGTTCGACAAAGGCGATGGCCATGGGAGCGGCGGTCACTGCCTTCGATTCCACGGGCTTGCGCCTGGCGAACAGCGGATCTTCCGGTATCGGCGGATGTCCCAGCATGCCGCGACAGCCAAGCCCACAGCCGGCCGCGAGAATCGCATTCAGCCAGATTCGCCATCTGCCGCCGCTTGCCCGGGCCATGAAAACCTCCTTGCCCACGCATCCCCCCTGCACGGCCAGTTGCGATGGCAAAGACCGATCGAGAGAGCCGCATCGTCTTTATCGGGTCTTTGGCGGCCGAATCCTCGCGAATTCCACCAGCTGGAAAGTCCGGCAGGCTTGCATAACATGCCAGCGTCATGCGCCATTCCGAACTGATCCAGGTCAAGCGCGTCAAGGGCAAGGGGCGCGGCGTCTTTGCCCGCTGCGACATCGCCAGAGGGTCGGTCATCGAGGTCGCGCCGGTCATGCTTGTGCCCGTTGCCACCATCGTTGACGGGCTGCACAATCCGGACCTGGCGCGCTTCTATTTCATGTGGAACGACAAGTACGTGGCGATGGTGCTGGGCTACGGCTCACTGTACAATCACTCGTACCAGCCCAACGCCAGGTACGAGGATGGCCGCGGCAAGACGCTGCTGTTCCGGTCGATCCGCAAGATCAAGGCCGGCGACGAGATCACGATCAACTACAACGGCCGGCCCGGCGACCGCCGTCCCGTCGGCTTCGAGGTGAAGTGAATCGCCCGGGCAAGCGTCGCCTCACCGCTCGGCGGCTTCGCGCACAGGTCCCGTTCACATGACCATTCTCTATCGCGATCCACTGTTTCTCGAACACGACACGGGCCGGCATCCGGAGCAACCCGCGCGGCTGCGCTCAATCCTGGCCCGGCTCGAGAAGAACGCGCTCGTGCAGCAATGCCGCGCTGGGGCATTCCAGCCGCTGAGCGAGCAGGCCGTCACGGCGCTGCACGACCCGCTCGTGCTGGCACGAATCAAGGAGGTTGTCTCCCTGGGCGGCGGTTACCTGGACGCCGACACCGTGGTCAGCCCCGCATCGCTGCGCGTGGCGCTGGCGGCGGCCGGCGCCTGTGTGGCCGCAGTCGATGCCGTCATGCGCGGCGAGGACAAGAATGCCCTATGCCTGGTCCGGCCGCCGGGACATCACGCCACCCCCGACCGCAGCATGGGCTTCTGCCTGTTCAACAACGTCGCCCTCGCGGCCCAGCACGCCCGGGCCGTTCACGGACTCGATCGCATCCTCATCGTGGACTGGGACGTGCACCACGGCAACGGCACGCAGGACATTTTCTTCGCCGACGGCGCCGTGCTGTTCCTGAGCATCCACCGCTACGGCCACGGCTTCTATCCGGGGACCGGCGCCGCCGACGAGACCGGCACGGGGCCTGGACTCGGCAAGACCGTCAACGTTCCCGTCCGTTTCGGCGCCTCGCGGGCCGACTATCACGGCATGTTCCGCAATGCGCTGGAGAACGCCGCCGACGCCATGAAGCCGGAACTGGTCCTCGTGAGCGCCGGCTTCGACGCCCACGCCCGCGATCCCATCGGCTCGCTGGGACTCGATGTCGAGGATTTCGCAACACTGACGCAAACCGTGCTGGAAATTGCCCGGACCCATGCCGGCGGCCGTCTGGTGAGTTGCCTCGAAGGCGGTTACCACCTCGAAGCGCTCGCCGAATCGGTGCAGGCGCACCTGGAGGAATTGCTGGCGGAGTGAACGAGGCGGTTAACTGGCGGGCTGTTTCGCGGTTGACTCCGCATGCGTGTCCATCTTCCATCCGCGCTTGCCGGCGCAGCGGCCTGGCTTGTCCTTGTGGCCATGCACCGACTCAGCCCGTTCGACGTCGGCTGGGCGCACGCGCTGCTGCTATTCGCGCCGCTCGTCCTGGTTCCGCTGGCGCTGCGCTGTTTTCCGCTGGCTGCTCCCATGAGTTTCGCCTGGCGGACGGCGACCATCCTTCAGTTGCCGGCGGTTCTCTTGCTGACCTGGTCGTTCCTGACGCCCCAGGGCAACGTCGCCGCGGCCTTGAGTCTTCCCTGGCTGGCGGTCACGGGCTTGCTGGCGATGGTCGGCCTGTCAGGAGCATGGCGAAATCATCGCGGCCCGCTTGCCGGGCTATCCCTTGATGTCGCGCTGGTTTATCTGGCGATCGGCGCTTTCTGGACGACGCTCGACCGCTGGGGGCAACGCCCGCTCGACTTCGAGCCCGTCATCGTGCTGTTGACGGGCATCCACTTTCACTACGCCGGTTTCATGTTGCTCGTCTTGACGGCGCTAGCGATGCGGCAACTGCCTGGGAGGCTATCATCAATGACGGGCATCGGCGTGATCGTGGCCGTGCCGTTGACGGCTGTCGGCATCACGGCAAGCCAACTGGGATACGGATCATTGCTGGAAGCGCTGGCGGCGTGGTTCATGGCGCTGGCCGGCATCAGCGTCGGCGTCCTGTATTGTCGGCTTGGTCTGCGACAGACAGCGCCGGCATCATCTCGATCGTTGTTCCTGCTCGCGGGGCTGGCGCTGCTTGCCGGCATGGGACTCGCCGGCCTGTACGGCGCTCGCTTCTATTGCTCGATACCGTGGCTCGACATTCCCTGGATGCGCGCCCTGCACGGTTCGCTCAACGCGCTCGGATTCTCCCTTGCCGGAATCGTCGGCTGGCAATTTCATCCCTCCATTTCATCCCTCCATATGATGCCCCCATGAAACTCATCATTGCCATCATCCAGCCGTCGAAGGTCGAGGCCGTCAAGGAGGCGCTCAGCAAGGTGCAGGTGTTTCGCCTCACCATCGTGGATGTGCAGGGCTTCGGCCGGCAGAAGGGACATTCGGAGGTCTATCGCGGCCATGAGCTGACGGTGAACCTGCTGCACAAGGTCCAGTTGCAGATCGCCGTCAATGAGGACTTCGTGGAGCCGACGGTGAACGCCATCATGGAGGCCGGCCGCACCGGCCCCGAAGGCCGCATCGGCGACGGCAAGATCTTCATCCTGCCTCTCGAAGACTGCATCCGCATCCGCACCGGCGAACGCGGCCCGGAGGCGATATGACATTTTACTTGTTTACGTTTCGCGCTCGCGTGCCGCCATGCGTGCGCGAAACGTAAACAAGCAGGATCGCTGACTCTCAGCTGAACGATCCGCTCGCTCCCTTCAACCGGTCGATGGCGTCGCGGGCATCGTAGGAGAGCGGATTGCCCTCGAAGGCCATGACCTGCTCGTAGAAATGGATGGCGCGGGGGCGGTCGCCGAGGTTCTCGTAGGCGCGGCCCATGTTGTACATCGTGTTGGCGCCGCTCCTGGGGCTCTTGCGGAACTCCTGGAAGCACAGGATCGCCTGGTCCGGCTTCTCATCCACGTAAAGTTCGCCGAGCATGCGGTGCGCCAGGAACCAGGCTTCCTCTTCCTCGTTGGTGACGAACGTCTCCGGCTTGCCGGCACGGACTTCCTCCAGCAAGGCGATGGCCTGGTCGCTCTCGCCGCGGGCGCGGAGCACGCGGGCGCGGAGCACGCGCGCCGATAACTCCTTTGGATCGTACGTCTGTGCCAGTTCCACCAGATGGCTGGCCCAGTCCAGCAACTCGAGATCGCCGTTGCCCTTCTCGAGGGCGAAGCGGGCTTTCTGCTTGCAGTACTCGGTGTCGAACCACTTGTAGACACTGTCGAGCCGCTTCTTCAACTCGGGCGGCGTGATCGAGAAGTAGTAACGATCCTTGCGGCTCAGCAGGTCCTTGTCGCTCGAGTCGTAGGACAGGCCGTGCTCGGTGCAGTTGAGCGCCAGCCACAGCGGCTCCTCACCCTGGTCGGGATGCAGCTTGTGCTTGCGCTCGAACAGCTCGGCGAGCGTCCGCCAGGTCTCGATGCCAGCCTTCTCGTACTGGCTGTAGAACTTGAAGCACTCCAGGGCGTGATCGACATTGTTCATGGTGATGGCGTGGTCGCCGAGGTGCTTGACGGCGGCGAACAGGGCGTGGCGGTCCTCGTCGGCCAGGTTGGCGGGGCCGACGGCCTTGCCTGCCTGCCGGGCAAGCTCGAGGTTGTCCCACAGCCCGGCCGGGTCGTTGGCCTTCTCGTGCGCCTTGCCGATCTGGATGAACAGCGTCGGCGCCCGCGCGGGCAAGCCGGCGGCGGCCATGCGCAGAAACGCACAGCCGCGCTGCCAGCGATCCTTGTCCTCCAGCAAAGCGAGGCCAAGCTGCTGCGCGTACTCGTGATTGAAGTCGTTGGCGGTCAACTCCCTGCCGGCACTGGTGCGGTATTCATCCTCGGTCAGATCGCTGTACAGCAACCGTTTCAGGTCCCAGGCTGCCGGGTCGTCGGCCTGCTGGGCCAGCCGGCGCTCGACGCCGGCGATCGCTTCCATGCGCCGGCCGGGAATCGTCAGCAGCGGCTCGCCGACGCGCTTCCTGAGCTCGGGATGGAGCAGCAACGCCAGCTGCCAGCTCTGAAACAGCATCGCGCGCCGCTGGCTGGAATCATTCTCCGGCGGCAGCAGCACCTTGCGGAGTTCCTCGCTGGCGCGGTCGAAATCGTGACGATGCGTGTAGGCGACCGCCCGCCAGTGGCTGCATCGCGGCCAGACGTGCGGCTTCTGCGTCTCGATGAAGTCCAGCAGCCGTTCGGCCTCGTGCAGCTGCTCGGCGCTTGGCTTGCCCTGGCAGAGGAGAAAGGCGGCCCGATCGAGGCAGAGCTGGAAATTGACCACGGCCAGCGTTTCCGGATCGTTGGCGAGCTGATCGTAATCCATGTCCTGGTGGACGCGCCATAATGTGTCCTGGGCCAGTGTATTGTCCGGGTCCAGCTCGATGGCCCGGCCGAGGGCGACGAGCGCTTGCCGGTTGCGGCCCACCTTCGCAAAACTCAAACCGCGCAGCACGTGCTTGAACACACGCACGCCCGGCATGATCCGCCGCGTGTACACGAAGTAGAGCGTCAGCGGGATGAGCAGCGCCATGTTCTTGAACGTCGGCGACACGTCGTCGCCGATGATCCACAGGCCGATGCCGAGAGCCGCGCACGTTGCCGCGATCTCGATCTCCGATTCCTCCACCGTGCCCGCGAACGTCAGCAGGTAGAAGCCGGGAATGCCGAGCAAGAGCAGGTAGCCGATCATCTCGCGTTGCTGTGCCGTCAGGCGGATCGGCTCGAAGATGAGAAAGGCAATGGCTCCGCCCGCGAGTGCGACAGCCAGGGCCAGCCCGACCCATTGCCGGAAACGGCGATCCTGCACGTGCCGCAGCAGCCAGAAGAGGTAACCCAGCGCGGCGCCCCCCAGCACCGGGGCCATGACCGCGACGCCGTCCTGTCCGACGTCGTTTTGCCGGAGAATCGTGTAAGTGCCAACCGCGAGGCCGGCGATGAGTCCCGTGTAGACCAGTACCGGGTTCTCGAGGATCAGGAACAGGATGAAACCGGAAAGTCGGCCGCGGACCCGGTAACCGTCGCGGATCATCTTCACGGCGATGACGCCCAGCGACACGACCAGCCCGCCAACGGTGCACAGCGCCACCTGCGCCGCCTGCTCCCAGCTTGGCGCCTGCATGGCCACCAGGACCAGCAAGCCCAGGTAGGCGCCTTTCAGAATGAACTCGGTCTGTTGCCAGCGCATGCGGAAGGTCTCGTCGTGTACTCGGCGGAAGCCTCACCGCAATTATAAGCAGACGGCGCGGCGGGGGCACGTCATCATGCCTGGCGCGGTTCGCGTCCTCGCGATGCGGGAGGAAACGCCTGAGCCCGAAGCGCTGGCTAGAGCGACCGTGGCGTCCCGGCAGCGCTGAATGTTCGGCACATGGGGCGATGTCCGCCCTCGCTAGCGCTTCGGGCTCAGTTGCCGTTCGGCTGCTGCAGTCCCGCAACGTCCCAGATCCGCAGGCTGGCCTGGTGACGAAAACCGGCGGCGAGCGACTTGCCGTCGCCGGAGATCGCCAGCCCACGCACCCACGGCGTGCTGATCCACGCCCGCTCAGCGCGGGAGCCCAGGTCATAGAGCCGGACGACGTCCGTGCCGCCGACAGCCAGGGTCTTGCCGTCGGGCAAGAAGCACATCGAATCGACATTGGGAAGGCCGCTGCTTTTTCGCCAGAGCAGCCAGTACTTCTGGACCCCGGTCGCGGCGTCGTATATCGTCAGTTCCCGATAAGGCCGCTTGCCCGCGTCGTACACGGCGAGCAGACGGCCGTCGTGCGACAGGGCCATGGTTGGCAAGCTTAGCTCCGCCCCGATCGTCGCGACCAGGCTTAGCGCGAGGCCGTCCGGATGGATGAGGACCCGGTGCGTGGTCGCTTTCTTGCCGTCGAAGAGCGCCAGGACACTTCCATCGCCACTGAGCGTGATCGCAAACAGGGCGTGGGTGCTCGGGAGGAGCTTGCCGAGGTCGAAGACCCTGGACCGGTCGCCGGCCAGGCGGCGGGCGAGGAGCCGTTCGCCGCGAAATTCCAGCAGCCACTCGTCGGTCAGGAAACGCAGGTCTCGGACATTGCCGGCCGGTGTCGAGAGCGTGGCGATCTTCTTGCCGCTCGCCACGTCCCACAGGATCACGTCCGGCCTCGACAGGTTGGCGGACGCCACCGTCTTTCCGTCCGGCGCGATCGCAGCCCGCACGCCCCAGGTCCCGCGCGGCCCTCTCTTGCCGACTTCGTGAAGCAGGCTCGCCTTCACCGCACCGCGATCGCCGTCCCACACGCGAACGAAGCCATCCTCGCTGGCGGCCGCCAGGAGGCGGCCGGTCCGCGTCCAGCTGACACTCAGCGTGTCGGGGCCTGCGACGGCTGTCCGTGATCCCATTTCAGGTAGGTGCCGGTCTGCTCCAGTCGCCAGGGCAGCGGGTGTAGCTGTTGCTGCTCTTCGCCGTTGATCAGGAGGGTTCCGTCGCGGTTCCAGCGCACCACGTCGCCCCGGCGGGGACTCGGAAACTCGACCCCCGCGAGCACCAGCCGACCATCCGCATAGTCAAGCTCTTTGCCCGCGCGGGAATAGCGAATCATCTGATCGTCACCGGGGACTGTCCATGTCCATAACTCATTCACACCCTCCGTCCCCACCAGGTGCTCGACTTCGAACTGCACTCCGGCGCGCGTGTCCGTCCGCACCTCGATTCTCGGGGACGCGGGGACGACGCCCGGCTCGGCTTTCTCGCCGAAGGTCTGCCAGGCCCAGATACCGGCGGCGACCAGGACGAGAACAGGAAGCAGAATCAGCAGCGCACGTCGGGCTTGAGGCATTGGAACCTCTTGGGTCGTTGCGATGGCTACGAGTCGCGTCCGCGGCCTTGCCGCTACCGACTGGCCAACTCTTCCAGGAGTGACTTCGCCACGCCTGAGTTCGCTGCCAGTTCCGTGAGCACGGCGACACACGATTGTTTTTCGGCCGTGATCTTCTGCAAGTCGCGACGGACTTGCTCGATTCGGGGCGTGGCCGCCGAAAAGTCAATCAGGAAAAGCCGCCCCTTGGACAGGTCATGCTTCTTTCCCTGTAACGAGAAGTTCTCCTTGGCATCTTTCGGCAAGACGGCATAGTAGCGCTGCTGCGTGATCCTGGTCTCCGCAAGGGATCCAATCTGTTCTCACCCTTGCCGGCTCACCATGAAATTGATCCAGATCGTGGCGAACGGGGACGTGCAGCCCTTGGAGACGGGATAGTCCCGGTAGATGCCCAGCTTCTCGCCGATGGCGATGGCACGCTTGCGGAGCTTGGGGAAGTGGATGCCGATCTCCGCCAGCGCGCTGTTCATCGTCCACTGCACGACGGGATCGGCGTCGGCCATCTCCGACTCGAGGCGATCCAGCAGCGCCGCGGCATCGAGTCCGTCCGGACTCTTCACGACCCGCTCGGCCGTCAGGCTCCAGCCGGCGCGCGCCGCCCAGCGCTGGTCCGTGGCCATCCATTGCTGGCGAAGCGTCTCCTTGTCGGCGTGCTGCTTGACGACATAGTTGGTGAGCCAGTCCGCCACCCATGCAAAGGTGACGGACCGTACCAACCGGTCCACGTCCCTTGCGGACAGGTCCGTTGGCTTCATCAGCAGGATGGCCAGGTACTGGGCATCGATGTTGCCGGTTTGCCAGAGCGACAGGGCGAGCGCGTGGTCGGCCTTGATCTTCTTGGCCAGCACCCGGATATCGCCATGCTTGACGCCGAACTGATTGTTACCGGCGCCGGGCCCCCACACGCCGCCCTTGGCGTTCTGCGCCCGCATGCCCTCGTTGCCGAGCGCCTCAAGCTGTCGCATGGCTTCTTCCAGCGTGACGGTCGCGCTCCTGGACTGAGCGGGCGCCGCCTTGGCCTTCGCCGGCTTGGGTTTCTTCAATGTCTTGGATGCGGATTTTGTTGCCATGGTACCTTCGGCCGATGCTGGCCGCCCCAGATGATAAGCCCGTACGAGTTCCCCACGGCATTATCGCTGGCGGCTTGGATGGGTCAACAAAAAAACGCAGCGCGGGAGGAAACGCCTGAGCCTGAGCCCGAAGCGCCAGCAAGGGCGGATGTGACGCCCCGGCAACGCTGGGTATTGTGCACGTGGGGCAATGTCCGCCCTCGCTGGCGCTTCGGGCTCAGTCCGGATCGAACGACGGTGCCTCAGAATTGCCCGCTGCTGGCGAAAACCGTACATTCTCAGCATCGCCCGCCCTTCCACTCTCCACGGAAGGATCGCAAGGTATTGCATTCTCACAAGGACAATCCATGGCGAAGTACGTCTATTTCTTCGGCAACGGCAAGGCGGACGGCAAGGCGGACATGAAAAACCTGCTCGGCGGCAAGGGCGCCAACCTCGCAGAGATGACCAATATCGGCTTGCCCGTCCCGGCCGGCTTCACCATCAGCACCGAGGTCTGCACCTACTTCTATGCGCACGACAGGAAATACCCGCCTGAGCTGAAGGCCGAGGTCGAGGCCGCCATGCGCAAGGTCGAGGAGGCGATGGGGACGAAGTTCGGCGACCCCAAGAACCCGCTGCTGGTCGCCTGCCGCTCCGGTGCCCGCGACTCGATGCCGGGCATGATGGACACCGTGCTCAACATCGGCCTCAACGACACCACCGTGGCCGCCCTGGCCAAGCTGTCAGGCAACGAGCGCTTCGCGCTCGACAGCTTTCGCCGGCTGTTGCTCATGTACGGCGAGGTTGTCATGGGCCTCAAGGGGCACAAGGACCATCCCTTCGACCACATCCTCGAGACCGCCAAGGAGAAGCAGGGTGTCAAGCTCGACAACGAGCTCAACGTCGAGTCGCTGCGCTGGATCGTCGAGCAGTCGAAGGCGGCCATCAAGAAGTACACGGGCAAGGAGTTCCCGACCGATCCGCACGAGCAGATGTGGAACGCCATCGGCGCCGTCTTCGGCTCGTGGATGAACGACCGGGCCTGCGTCTACCGCCGGCAGTATGCGATCCCGGATGAATGGGGCACGGCGTGCAATATCGTGGCCATGGTCTTCGGCAACATGGGCGACGACTGCGCCACCGGCGTGGCTCTCACCCGCGACGGCTCGCTGGGCACTCCCGGCATGACCGGCGACTATCTCATCAACGCCCAGGGGGAGGACGTCGTCAACGGCTCCCGGCCGACCAAGCGCATCGAGGAGACGCTGGGCCAGGACATGCCCAAGGCCTACAAGGAACTGGTCGATGTCGGCCACAAGCTCGAACAGCACTATCGCAACATGCAGGACATCGAGTTCACGATCTCGCGCAACAAGCTGTACATGTTGCAGACGCGCAACGCCAAGCGCACCGGCTTCGCGGCCGTGCGCGTGGCCACCGACCTGGTCGAGGAGGGATTGATCTCGAAGGAAGATGCGATCTCGTCGCGGTTCATCCCGGCCGGCGACCTGAGCCAGCTTCTCCAGCCCGTGTTCGACCTGGAAGCCAAGAAGGCCGCGGACAAGGCGGGCAAGATGCTCACCAAGGGCATTCCGGCCGGGCCCGGCGCGGCCACCGGCAAGATCGTCTGCTCGCCGCAAAAGGCCGAGCAGATGAAGCAGGCCGATCCGAACGCGGCCCTCATCCTGGTCCGCGAGGAGACGACGCCGGAAGACCTGCGCGGCATGAAGGCCGCGCTTGGCATCCTCACGGCCGTCGGCGGCGTCAGCTCGCATGCCGCCCTCGTCAGCCGGCAGATGGGCAAGGTCTGCATCGTCGGCGCCGGCGAGATGGACATCGACCATCACACCGGCATCGTCAAGGTCAAGGGACTGACACTGAAGGAAGGCGACGATCTCGCCATCGACGGCTTCACCGGCGAGGTCTTTGCCGGCCGCATCGCCACCAAGCCCAGCGAGGTCGTGCAGGTGCTCATCAAGCAGGAGCTGGCCCCGGAGAAGTCCGCCTGGTATCGGCGTTTCAAGCTCATCATGGACTGGGCCGACCAGCATCGCAAGCTGAACGTCCGCACCAACGCGGACCTGCCGGACCAGGCGGCGGAGGCCATCGCCTTCGGTGCCGAGGGCATCGGCCTGTGCCGGACCGAGCACATGTTCTTCGATCACATCGCCGAGATGCGTGAGATGATCATGGCGACGGACACGGCCGAGCGTGAGAAGGCGCTGGCCAAGATGCTGCCGCACCAACGCAACGACTTCGCCGGGCTATTCAAGGCGATGGCCGGCCGGCCGGTGACAATCCGGCTGCTCGATCCGCCATTGCACGAGTTCCTGCCGCAGAACAAGGCCGGGCAAGAGGAGATGGCCAGGATCCTCGGCAAGTCGGTGGCGGAGATCACCCGCCGCGTCGAGGAGTTGCACGAGTCCAACCCGATGCTGGGCCATCGCGGCTGCCGGCTGGGCATTGTCTATCCGGAGATCACGGCCATGCAGGCGCGGGCCATCTTCGAGGCGGCCGTGCAGGTGCAGAAATCCGGCGTCAAGGTTCTGCCCGAGGTCATGATCCCGCTGGCCGGCTTCAAGAAGGAGTTCACCAACCAGGAGAAGATCGTTCGCCAGATGGCCGACAAGGTCTTCGCCGAGACCGGCACGAAGGTCGAATACCTGGTGGGGACGATGATCGAGGTGCCGCGGGCCTGCGTGACGGCCGACGAGATCGCCGCGGCGGCGGAGTTCTTCAGCTTCGGCACCAACGACCTGACGCAGACCACGCTGGGCATGAGCCGCGACGATTACGGTCCGTTCATCTCGGCGTACACGGACCCGAAGAAGGCCGACGTGCTGGCCGCCGACCCGTTCGCGACCATCGACCAGGACGGCGTGGGCGGGCTGATGAAGATGGGCGTTGAGAAGGGCCGGCAAGCGCGGCCGGGCCTCAAGATCGGCATCTGCGGCGAGCACGGCGGCGACCCGGACAGCGTCAAGTTCTGCCACAAGATCGGCCTCAACTACGTGAGTTGCAGCCCCTTCCGCGTGCCGATCGCCAGGCTGGCGGCGGCGCAGGCGGCGCTGGGGAAATGACGCTCATTGGTGTTGATTCCGACATCAACCCTGTTATTCTTACAATTGGGTGATGGGCATCGTCAGCGTCATTTGGGATCTGGACGATGAGCCGGACGGCAACGTGCAGCATGTCGGCGAACACGGCCTGACCAAGGAAGAGGTCGAAGGAGTTCTGCTCAATCCTCACAACCAAGTGGACGAGAGTCATTCGAGCGGATTGCCGGTCACCTTCGGTTGGACGGAAACCGGCCGGCACATCATTGTGATCTGGGAGAATGTCCTGGACGATCCAAAGTCGGTTTACCCCGTCACGGCCTATGACGTGCCTCCAAAGAGGAGCTGAGCGCATGAACGGCAAGCGCGTACAGAAAAAAACTGAGTGGACGACAGCGGATCGTGAGCGTCGTCGCAAGGTTCGCGAGCTGTTCAAGGACAAACCCAGCATCGAGCAACTGGTCGCCAGCGGCGAACTCAGCGGCCAAACTGTGCCAATGGGTCTGTATCTGGAGCTTCAGCAACTGTTGCACAATCTGAAGAGAGCGAGGGAATCCGCGGGACTGAGCCTCGCTGACGTTGCCGAGCGCAGTTCCATGGACAAGGCAGTGCTTTCCAAGCTGGAGAATGGCCGGCACGGCATCCCCACGTTGCCCACTCTGGCCCGATATGCCGAAGCGATTGGCCTGCAGATTGGGTTGTCTTTGCTACCCGACAAAAAATGAGCGCTGGCCCACGCTGGCGACGACAACATCTGCAGCAAGCAAACCGTTAACTTTTGCTTGTGCTGCGGGCTCCTGGGGATAGTATGGAACAGTATCGCAACCTCCTCGAGGCCGCGGCGTTTGCCGCGCGGGCCCATCGCGGGCAACTTCGCAAGGATGGCGAGACGCCGTATGTCAGCCATGTCTTTCGCGTGTGCCTGATTGTCCGCGATCTCTTCGGCATCGTCGATCAGCGCGTGCTGACCGCGGCGCTGCTGCACGACACCGTCGAGGACACGACGACCGATTTCGACGACATCGAGGAGCGCTTCGGCAAGGACATCGCCCGCTGGGTGGCCTTGCTGTCCAAGGACAAGCGCTTGCCGGAAGCGGAGCGCGAGCGTGCCTACATGGAGCAACTTGCCGGGGCGGAGTGGGAAGTCAAGGTGATGAAGCTGGCGGACATGTTCGACAACCTGATGGACATGCGGCATCTGTCCGCGGAGAAGCAAGGGCAGGTGCTCACGCGCTTGCGGCTGTATCTGGAGTGTCTGCGTTGCGATCCGCCCGAAGAGACGCGCCGACCGCTGGAACTGGTCGGCCGGTTGTTCGACGAGGTGCGTACGGCAATTCAGTCCGGTGGCTTGCGATGATTGCGCTTGATTTTCCGATGAAGCGAATCGCGGCTGAGGCCGAGCAAGCGTGCCGCCTCGGAAACGTTGTCGTTCGTTTTATCTAGTACCTAAGGTTTTGCAAAGCTGCGGCTGGCCTTGTCAAAATGGGCAATTTCGTTCAAATTCCTGGTAATTTCACATGGCGCACGACGACCACGGAGGGTCCGGTCATGCCAGGGATTGTCGAGTTCCCCCAGGTAGTTGCAGAAGCCCAGG
>VGYC01000049.1 GCA_016873095.1 Planctomycetota bacterium
CCTGGGCTTCTGCAACTACCTGGGGGAACTCGACAATCCCTGGCATGACCGGACCCTCCGTGGTCGTCGTGCGCCATGTGAAATTACCAGGAATTTGAACGAAATTGCCCATTTTGACAAGGCCAGCTGCAGCTTTGCAAAACCTTAGCTTAAACTCTGCCTGCTCGGCCAGCCGGCGAGCCAGCGTGGACTTTCCTGTGCCGGGCAGGCCGCCTACCAGAACGAGGCATGGTCGCTGGCGCGGTTCGGCCAGTTCGCTCAGCGCCAGCAGCCAGTGGCCGCGCGACTGCACCCGGGCCAAGTCGCGCTCTGTCGCGGGAATCTCCTTCTCCGCGAGCTTGAACCCTTCAACCTTGCCGCGAACAATCGCTCGGTAGGCCGAGTAGAACGACACCAGCGCCTGCCCTTCCGAATCGCTGGCAAATCGAAAGTAGGCGGCGCGAAAGGCCTCCGCAAGATCTCGGCGCCCGTGAAACTGCAAGTCCATGACCAGGAATGCCATGTCGGCCACAGGATCACAGCAACGAAAGCGCTCGTTGAACTCGATGCAGTCCACGATGACCAGGTCCTTGGGCGCTGGCTTGCCGGGAAAGTAATAAACATGGTCCAGGTGCAGATCGCCATGCGCATCGCACGGCACTCCGCGCGCCGCCCGCGCCTCGATCAATGGCCGCCGCTGCGCCAGCGCTTCCTCGTTCAGCCTGCGCAAGCGCTCGAACACCGCCGCGCTCACGGTCGTTCCCACCTGGGTTGCTGCCTGCTCGAAGTTTTCGCGGGCATTGCGGGCCACCACGTCAAAGCGGCCGAAGGCGGCGATCGTCTGGCTCCGCGCGGCATGCGCGTGAAAATCGGCGATGCGACCAGCAAGCAAGTCGATCACATCAGCGCCGGCCGTGGCCTGGCGGAGACGGTTTTGCAGCGTCGCCTCCTCGGGCAGGCGCTCCATCTTGACGGCCCACTCGACCACCTCGCCCGGGCAATCAATGTGAATGGCGGAACCGCTCCGCGACACCGGCACGACATCCAGATACACCGACGGCGCCAGGCGGCGATTGAGGCGTACTTCCTCCTCGCAGAATCGCCGGCGACTCTCCAGGCTGCGAAAGTCCAGAAACCCCATGTCCACCGGCTTCTTGATCTTGTAGGCGTACGCTCCCGCGAGAAAGACAACCGAGATATGAGTCTGGCGGATATCGACCTCGGATACCGGGTACGGGTAGGCTTCCGGAGCGGACAGCGCTTGGATCAGGCTGGCGAGTTCCATCAGAATTCTCCGGACCAACGCATGCGATCACGGCAAGGTCCCGGGATTGCTACGGCGACGCTGCCAGCCGCGCGATGACCGCATCGGCATCGAAGACGCAGCCGCCCCAGCTGCCGCCGCCGACACTTTGCAAGGCGGCCCACAGACGCGTGTCGGCCGGCAAGTCCGGGTCGGCGGCCAGGTCCGACCGAGCGGCCCGCCTGGCCAGCACCAGCGCGCCCTCCGCCGGCGTGTAGCGACTCTCCCCATCCCCTATCAGGTCGATCGTCCCTTCCAGGCGATTGCGGTCAATGACGATCTGGATGACATCGCCATCGCGAACCTTGCCGATGGGGCCGCCAACGAGGGCCTCGGGCCCGATGTGGCCGATGCACGCACCGGTGGACACGCCGGAGAAGCGCGCATCGGTCAACACCGCCACGTGCTTGCCGAAGCTCAAATGCTTGAGGGCCGAGGTGATCTGGTAGATTTCCTCCATGCCGGCGCCCATCGGACCGCGGCAGATGAGCACGAGGACGTCGCCCGGCTGGATCTTGCGCTCCTTGATGGCCGTCACCGCGGCACGCTCCGTCGTGAAGACACGGGCCGGCCCGATCTTGCGATAGATGCCATCGGCATCGACAACGCTGGGATCGATGGCTGTGCTCTTGATAACCGATCCTTCCGGCGCCAGGTTGCCGCGCGGAAATGTCACCGTCGAGGTCAAGCCGCGTTGCCGCGCTCGCGCCGGGTTCATGATGACGTCGTCCGGATCGATGCCGTCGCGCTGCGTCAACACCTGCCGTAGCCGGCGGCGCCGCGCGGACTGCTCCCACTCGTCAAGCACCTTGCCAAGCGGCACACCGGCCGACGTCAGGCAGCTTTCGTCGAGCAAGCCGATCCGGCGCAGATGCAGCATGATCTCCGGGACGCCGCCGGCCAGAAAGACGCGCACCGTCGGATGGCCGACCGGGCCGTTAGGCAGGGCATCGACGATGCGCGGCACCAGGCGATTGATGGCGTTCCAGTCGTCCACGGTGGGCCTTCGCCTTCCTGCCGCGTGGGCGATGGCCGGGATGTGCAGCAGCAGATTGGTGGACCCGCCGCAGGCCGCATGCACGGTCATGGCGTTGCGGAGTGACGCTTCGGTGACGATGTCCTTTGTCGTGATGCCGCGCTCGGCCAGCTGCACCACGGCATGCGCCGCGCGCTTCGCGATGTCGAGCCAGATGGCCTGACCGGATGGCGCCAGTGCGGAATGCGGCAACGCCAGCCCCAGCGCTTCACCGACGACCTGCGACGTCGCCGCCGTCCCCAGAAACTGGCAACCGCCGCCGGGCGATGCGCAGGCCCGGCAGCCAAGTTCTGCTGCCTCCTGCAGCGACAGTTGCCCGTGCGTGAAGCGAACGCCGATGGTCTGCACCTTGCCCGCGTCCTCACCGTCGCTCGGTGGAAGCGTGACTCCGCCGGGCACGAGCACGCAGGGCAAGTCGCGCATGCCGGCCAGGGCCATCATCATGGCGGGCAAGCCCTTGTCGCAAGTAGCCACGCCGATGACGCCGCGCCGCGTCGGCAGCGAGCGGATCAGTCGGCGGAAGACCGTGGCTGCGTCGTTGCGATACGGCAGGCTGTCCATCATGCCCGGCGTCCCCTGGGTTCGGCCATCGCACGGGTCGGTGCAAAAGCCCGCAAAGGGGACGTTGCCCAGTTCCTTCAGCACGCGGGCCGCCTCCTGCATGAGCAGACCGACTTCCCAGTGACCGGTGTGATAGCCAAGCGCGATGGGCCGGCCGTCTTCCGCACGAATGCCCCCCTGCGTGCTGAGAATGAGGAACTCGCGGCGATTCAGTCCGGCCGGATCCCAGCCCATGCCCACGTCCTGCGTGAGGCCGAAGATGTCGCCGCTCGGCGCCTGCCGCAGCATCTCCTCCGTCAGGGGCAAACTACCTTCCGGCCCCGCGGCGCTGGTGCGGATGTCGTAAATGTCATCTGCAGTGGCGTCGAATAGGTTCATGACGGCTATCATAGCGGCATCGTGTCCGATGTCCGTCCCGGCCCCTTGCCGTATGGACGGGCGCTCGTTAATGTTGGGAAGGATCGTCGCCAGGATCGTTCTTTTTTTGAAGGAAAGCGCTCATGTCCCGAAACGACGACTGGGAATATGATGACGACCGCCCACGCCGGCGGCGGGAACGGGACCGTGACGATGATTATGAAGATGACTACGTGGACCGCCGACTGCGCCGCACCGAGCACAGCGGTGCCGTCACTGCCGTGGGCATCATCAACATCATCGTCGGCTCGCTCGCCGTCCTCGTCGGTTTGTGCGTATTTCTGGGCGGCGCGTTCCTGGGCGGAGCAGCCAATGATTTTCGCGGCAATCCGGGCGCGGGCCTGGCCGGGGCCTTCGCCGGCGCCATCATCATCGTTGCCTTTCTCATTCTGGTCGTTGCCGTGCTCGAGATCCTGGCCGGCGTCGGCGTGCTCAATCGCAAGAACTGGGCCCGAATCATGACGCTCGTCCTGGGCGGACTCAGCGCCCTGCTTGGCCTGCTGCATATCTTCGGCGTGGTCGGCGCCATGAACAATCCGTTTCCCGAAGATCGCGCGGGAGCCGTGCTGGTCAACCTGCTGCTGATCTTCCTGTACATCGGCTACACGGTGCTGGTCTATGTCATTCTCCTGAATCCGGCGTACGCCGATGAGTTTCAATGACGTCGTAAGGCACACGTTTGTAATTCGCCGCGCCAAATACCATGCTCTTCCTGCCGCTCACGCTGACTTCTCCCGCGGAGAATCTCGCGCTTGACGAGGCTTTGCTGCTCCAGGCCGAGGACGGTGGTCTGGAAGTGTTGCGTCTGTGGGAATGGCAGTTGCCTCTGGTGGTTCTCGGCGCTGCTTGCCCGATCGCCAGTGATGTGGATCGGGCCGCCTGTGACCGCGACGGTGTGCCGATCATGCGCCGTGCCAGTGGCGGCGGCACCGTCGTCCTGGGCCGTGGCTGCCTGTGCTTCAGCCTCGTCCTCAGCTATGACCGCGACCCGGCCCTGCGCGAGGTTCGCTCGTCCTATCAATTCATCCTCGGCCAGGTGCGCGACGCTCTGTCAGCGCTGGTTCCCGGCGTCACGCTGGCCGGAACCAGCGACCTGGCCTGGGGCGATCGCAAATTCTCAGGCAACTCGCAACAGCGCAAGCGCCGCCATCTTCTGCACCACGGGACCATTCTCCATGATTTCGACCTGACGCTCTCGGACAGATATCTACGGATGCCGTCGCGTCAGCCGGACTATCGCCGGCAGCGTCCGCACGCCGCGTTTCTCACGAATCTACCGGTTGCCGTGACGACCTTGCACGAACAGTTGCGCGAAGCGTGGCACGCCGTCGAGACACCGCCTGCCTGGCCGGAGGAGCGCGTTGCGCACCTGCTTGAAGCGAGATACTCGCGCACAGACTGGACAGTCCGCCGCTGAGCAACCAGCTTTGAGCACATCAGAGCACGCTCATGCAGCGAGCCTTCGTGTCGCTGCCGGTTGCAGAATGTGCATGAGCCGCTGATAGTGCTGTTCGAAGGTCCAGCGGGCGGCAGTCTGGCGTGCTGCCTGGGAGCAGACGAGACGCCGCGAGGGGTCGAGAAGCTGTGCCATGCACCAGGCCAGATGGTTTGTGTCGTGCGGCGTGTCGATGACGTAGCCCTCTTGCAATGGCCGCAAGAGTTCGGTCGCGCCGTTTTGACGCGTCGTGATGACGGGCAGGCCACAGGCCAGCCCCTCGAGCACGACCAGCGAGCAGGGATCGTAGAACGTGGGATGGACCAGGAAATCGGCGGCGAAGAAGCCGCCGGTGATATCGTCGCAGTTGCCGAGGAAGCGGACATGCTTGTCGATGCCGAGTGATAGCGCCATGCGGCGAAACTCGCGCGTGCGCGAGCTGCCGGCGACCACGAGCCGAAACCCGCTGGAACGGCGGAACTCGGCGCGCCGAGTGAGGCGTTGCACAGCCAGCAGCAACGGCTCGAGGCCCTTGAGTCGATAGTTTCGGGCGACGAACAGGGCCACGGTTTCCGTCGGCGCCAGGCCATGCCTGTGCCGCCAGTCCACGCGATGCCGCGGCCGGTCCGGTTGCTGGAATCGCTCGGGATGGATGGCGCTATGCACTACATGCACCGAGTCCTCGGCGATACCGTAATAGCGTTGAAAGTGTCTTTGCACCATCCGGCTGTTGACGACGATCAACGGTCGCTGCGCTTCCAGGTACTGCCGGCGTTCCAGACGGCTGAACGACCAGTGTCCGAGATCAAAAGTCTTGCCGAGCCTCGCCAGGACACGGCCAAGTCGGCCCCGATGCTTGTCGCGATTGTGCTCCACCGTGGCGGCGTGCAAGCCTCCCTGTGGGAAGAGCACGTCGAGCCCCCAGGTCTTGTCGAAGCCGATCGTCAGGTCGTGTCTTGCGTTCGCAAGCGCTTCGTGACAGCGGCGGCTGAAACGCCATGGCCGCAGGAAGCGCGGCCCGGGCACGCGCGGCAGGCGATGATAACGGATGCCCGCAGGCAACGCCGCCACATCCCAGCGGCACGCGTACAGGTGCACCTCGTGCCGGTCTGCCAGCAAGCGCCGGGCAAGATCGGCGATGTACGTCTCGCAACCGCCGCGCGCCGGCTTCACATGCTCATGGCAGAATGCGAAGTTCATGCTTGACTCTTGAGTCGTTTCTTGTCGTTGTGCCGCTGGTAGAAAAACGCCTTGACGCGGATGGTCCAGGCCAGCCAGCGTCCCCAGAAGGATCTGCGCGCCGCACCCAGGTAGGTCCGCCAGAATCGCAGCCGGTCGCGAGCCTCGATGCCTTCAAGGTCTGACGAGAAGAGCAGCTGCGCCAGATCCTTCACGCGCCAGATGGTAGACAGCACGCGATGATGTGCCAGGCGATGGAGGTCAATCAGGTGGACCTTGCCGCGCCATGCCGTACCCGGCCAAAGCTCGTCACGGCGAATGAAGAAGTGGCACAGGTACAGGTCGCTGTGGAAATGCCGGCGCAGGTGCAGCTCTCGTGCCAGCCGCGCCAGTTCGCTGACCAGACCATTCTTCCACGCCTGAAAGTCGGCGGGATGCAACATCCGCGCCGCTCGCGGAATCGCCTGGTGCAGAGGCAACATGTCGACGAGTTCCTCGATGGCGAGAAAGCTCTGCATCTTGCCCCACGGTCCGACAAACTCGCCGGCCGCCACCGGTACCGGTACCGGTAGACCGTTGCGCTGGGCCCAGCGCAGATGACGGCATTCCTGCCAGGCCGGCGACCAACCGTTCCCGGGCCACAGGGACGCCAGCCAGCCGGCCCAGCGCGGCAATCGATAATGCCGCTTCAGGTAAACGGCGAGCCGCTGTCCATCGCGCTCGACAACCAGGCGTCCGGTGGAACGGCCCTGCTTGGCGTGAAACTGATCCGTGACCTCGACCTGCATGACACGCTCGGCCCAGTTGTCGCCGAGCAGAAATCGCCAGTCCGGTCTGGCAAAGATGCGTCGCCAGCCGTGCGTGAGTCGCCGCCACGGGGAGGTGGGGGCGCAGTCCCCGCGCAAGGACTCGGTAGCCTCGAACTGGACGGCCTCCCGCTTCATGCGGAGAGCACCCCCTGCAACTTGTCGCGCTTGCCGGCTCTCGGGACGTCGCGCAATCGCAACGCCAGGATGGCCGCGATCCAGCCGCGCAGTTCTCGCGCCGATACCGTGCCATCGGTTCGGGCCCTTGTGCCGGATCGATCTTCCCAGCACGCCGCCAGCGCGCCGTCACCGCCGTGGAGATAGGCCTGCAAGAAGCGCAGCGCTTCCGTTCGAGTGACGCAGGTACGCGCCTGTTTGAGCAATCGCCGCAGATCACACACGGCGTGCTTGCGGCGGGGTCTGCGGTCTCTCGTGAGACTGCACGCCGAGCGCAGCCACGCACCCTGATCCGCACCCGAAACGCCGAAGGCATGCAGCACGTCCGAGCCGGCGCGAAAGCGGTAGCCCGCCTGATGGATGCGCCGCAATTGCTCGGCAACTTCGCGAAGCGTGCGATGCCGCTGCCAGTCAAATGCCTGATTCAACCATGTTCCCAGCGGCCGCAGCGCGACTGGCTCTTCGGTGAGCAAGAACGAGCTCGATTGCCAGGGGCGCCGCCGGTGCTGGCCCACTGCCAGTACGCGCGGCAGCGCCACGCCGAAGCGTTGCAGCCGAAAGACCGTCGCGGCAAGTTCCAGTTCCGGCGACGGCAGCGCACGCAGGCGCAGGCAATGCCACAGCCAGCGGAATGGCCGCATGGCTTGACGACGGATCAGCTTCGCGGAGCCGCCGCCTGGCAACACAACGTTCTTCTCGACAACCGCCTCGGCTTGCCCTTCCGTCCGAAGCCGCGGCAGCCAGTCGGGCACTTCGCCGCGCAGCTCGTTACGAAACTCCTTGGTGACGCACAGCGCTTCGCCATCGAGCCAGACGAGATTCTGCTGCTCTGCCGGCAAGGGCGGCTGCCGCAACTCGCGGATGTGACGTTTGCGCAGCATCGTTCGCGCCATCGCTCGGATCGTGCTCGCCAGATACGTTCGGTCTTGCCGCAAGATCACCTGAGAGGAGCAGGCCCGGACATACGCGATCAGGCAGGCCAGGCGCTCGCGCGGCGTTGCCAGACCGTCGGCCAGCGTGGCGTGCAGCGTCCCCAGGTCGCGGCAGCGCTGGCCCCACGAGACGCTGCCGGCCAGGCGTGAACGTTGCCAGTCCAGAAAGTGAAACAGAAATCCGTCGCCGGCCGGTTCCACGAGCACGTGCTTCGCGTACAGGTCGCGATGGGCCAGTCCCGATTGATGAATGCGTGCCAGCTCCGCGCCCAGTTGTCTGGCCAGTTGCCGGCGCATGCGCGGGTTCGGGTTTTCCTGAAGAAAGCGGCGCAGGTCGCTGGCCCGTTCCATCTCGCGCGCCAGCAGGAAGGCCTGTCCGCCGCTCTCCCCGGCCGCAAGAATCTCCGGCGATGCAATGTTGTGTCTGGCCAGCTCCGGTCGTAGCTTCATCTCCTTGCATGACTTCGACACGAAGCCGAAGCCAGCGAGCTGATTCGTCAAGCGATCGCGCCAGCGGACGCGGTGTTCTCGTTTGAGGTACAGTGACAGCGATCGCTCGTCATCGCCGAGACGGACGTGGGCGACGTTGCGGTCGGGGTGGCCGCAAATGATGACACCGGACAGCTTGAGGAAATCGCCGGCGGCGCAGAGACCGAGTTGTTGCAGCCAGTCGTGATACCGCGGATGAATGAACAGCTTCGCCATCACGACGCCTTCCGTTCAGGAGAAAGCAGGGACACCGCTGCCGCAAACACATCGTCGACTGTGAGCAGCTTCATGCATTGGTGGTCCAGAGGGCATTCCCGAAGCTGACACGGTCCACAATCGACCTTTTTCTGCAGGTGCACGGCTGCCGGGTGATAGGTCTCTGTCCAGGCAATGTGCGTGGGACCGAAGAGAGTGACAACGGGCCGGTCGAACGCTGCCGCGAAATGCCGCGGGCCGCTGTCCGTCGTCACCAGCAGGCTCGCGCGCTTGATGCACGCCTTGGTAAGTCCCAGCGACAGTCCACTACCGCTCAACTCGCTCAGGGCATGGACCCCCGACCGGCGCGCGTCGCGGGCGATGTCGCGGGCCAGCTCTTGTTCCTTCGGCCCGCACAGCACGAGCACGCCACAGCCGCGGCGATCGACGAACTCCCGAGCTACCTGCACGAATCGTTCTTTGTCCCAGTACTTGGCCGACCCGAAAGCAGCGCCCGGATTCAGGCAAACGACCTCATTCTTGGCAGCAAGACGCGACGTCTCCCAGACCTGGTCGGCGGCCTTCTCATCGGCAGCGGTCGTGGCCAGTTCCATGCGATAACCGGGATTCGGACATCCCAGCACAGCCACCAGACGGTTGAAGGCATCGATGGCTGGCGCCGGTTTCAGCCAGCCGCGCTCATCGCGCAGTGGCTCCAGGCGATCGCTGAGCAAGAAACCGCGGCCGTAGAGCCGGTAGCCGATGCGGCGCCGGCAACCGGCCAGCCGCGCCACCAGGGCCGCGCGAAAGGTATTTGGAAACAGGATGGCGGCGTCGATCTTCTCGCGGCGCAGCTGCCATGCGATGGCCGGACCGCGGTGCCGCCATGCGCCTCGCTTGCTGAGCAGCACCTGCTCGTCCAGCAACGGCGAGCCTTCGAGTACGCCGGCGACATATGGCCGGGCAATGCCAAGGATTCGCGCATCGGGAAAAGTGTGCCGCAAGGCGCGCAAGGCCGGCGTAGCCATCACCACGTCGCCAACCCAGTTCGGCAAGAATGCAGCAATCTTCATGATGGTTCTTCTGGCTACTCCCTCGGGTCATGCGAGCCTTCTGCCTTCGCTGTTCTCTCTCAGGGCTCTCTCAGGCGGCGCGCAAGCGCTCCAGCAGCGAACTTGTCGAGAAGCCGTCCTGGAATGTGGCCAGGTGAATGCGCCCGCCGTAACCGCTCACGAAATCGCCGCCGACGACCTTGTCGCGCGTGTAATCGGCGCCTTTCACCAGCACATCGGGCCTCACTGCCGTGATGAGTTCCAAAGGAGTGGCCTCTTCGAACACCGCGATGAAATCTACCGCATGCAGTGCCGCCAGCACCCTGGCGCGTGCGGGCAGCGGTTGTACCGGCCGTTGCGGTCCCTTCAGGCCGCGCACGCTGGCATCGCTGTTCAGCCCGACCACAAGCACGTCGGCCTGGGCCCGCGCTTCCTGGAGATACTGCACGTGTCCGGCGTGCAAGAGATCGAAGCAACCGTTGGTGAAGGCGACGCGCTGGCCCATGCGCCGCCGGCTGTCCAGTTCCCGGCGCAGAGCGTCCCAGGCAAGCAGCTTGTCGTTGTTTTGCGGATCGCGCGAGGGACGCGTTCGCAGCAGGTCGCGAAGGATCTCATCGCGAGTGACAGTGGCGACGCCGATCTTCTCGACTTCGAGGCCGCCGGCGACGTTGGCCAGCGCGATGGCCGATTCGTAATCGGCGCCGGCCGCCAGCGCCATTCCCAGAACGCTCATCACCATGTCGCCGGCGCCCGTGATGTCGTATACCTGCCGCGCACGGGTGGGGAACAGCTTGTAGCGACCGTCGCGGTGCTTCAGCGCCATGCCGTCCTTGTCCAGCGTGATGATGGCGGCTTCGAGATCCAGCTGTTCACGAAGTTGTGCCGCGGCTTCCATGACCTCGCCGGCATTGTGCAACGTCCGGCCGGTGGCGAGGCCCGCTTCCAAACGGTTGGGAGTCATTGCCGAGCAACCATGATAGCGACGATAGTCGCTGCTGCGGATGGGATCCGCCAGCGTGCGCAGATTCATGGCCCTTGCCGAAGAGATGATCCCGGACAGCAGCTGCGTCGTGCACACGCCCTTGTCGTAGTCGCTGATGAGCACGATGTCCGATTTCTTGAGCAGATGCTGCGCGACGCCGAGTAGTTCCGTTGTCAGGGTGTCGGACAGGGGCCGGCGATCCTCGTAATCGACACGGATCATTTGTTGCGGATGGCGATGCTGGGCCCGGCCGATGTAACGCTCCTTGACGGTGCTTGGCCTGGCAGGATCGTTGAGCACCCCTTCGTGATCAATGCCAAGGTCGCCGAGCATCTGGCGGATCCGGCCGCCGTCCGCGTCGTCGCCGACCACGCCGGCCAGCGCTACCTTGGCCCCCAGGGCCCGCAGCATGGTGGCCACGCTGCTCGCCCCGCCCAGGCGTTCTTCCCGGCGATCGGCATGCAGCAGGATTACCGGCGCCTCCTGGCTGATGCGCTCGGCATCCCCCCAGACGTAACGGTCCAGCATCAGGTCGCCCACCACCAGTACGCGCGGCTGGCCGAGACGCTGCACCAGGTCGATCAACTCCGCAGACATCCATGTCTCCGTATTCTTGATTCTTGGTTTTTGATTTTTGATTGGGCGATCGCCCGGCATGACTGCATCCGGGCAATCATGAATCAAGAATCGCAAATCAAAAATGGTTTCACGCCGCCTGGGCCTTCTCCTTGTCCCTCGGAGCCTGGCCGGCAAGCTGGCAGGCGAGGGCCACATGCAAGAGCGGCAGCAGGATTTCGTGGTGGCCGATCATTTCGATGCCCTCGGCGGACGGGCGTTCGAGGACATTGACTCGCGAGCGATACTGCACCTGCTTGTCGAAGTTGACCGTGATGAGGCCGTCGAGATTGTGGCCAAAATTACGAGCGACCGCGACGGCCTTGACGAACACCTCGGGCATGACGACGGCGCTGCCGAGGTTCATCCACACGCCCTCGCACATGGAGGCCACCACGCCGCACAGCCGGCGAAAATCGATGAGCGACGCCTCGCCCACGGCCGCGCCGGACACGTGCGGGTGCATGTGCACGATGTCGGTGCCCAGGGCCACGTGCACGGTACAGGGAATGCCGGCGCGATACGCTGCGAGCACGATGCTGCTCTCCGCGTGCGGGCAGCCGATGTTCTCGATGTGCTGCCCCAGCGCCCAGCCTAGCCCCAGATCCTTTTCCGAGCCAAGACGCGAGGCGACGGCAAAGGCATCGGCCGTCTCGCGGGCCATCCCGAAGTCGCCGGTGGGCAGTTGCTTGCCAACGTCCTCGCTGGTCTTGCCGGCCAGAGCCAGCTCGAAATCATGGATCGCCGCCGCACCGTTGAGGGCAACCGCCTTTAGCACGCCTTGCCGGATCCAGTCGATGAGATAGGGGCCGCAACCCGTCTTGATGACGTGCCCGCCGATGGCGGCGGCAACCGTGCGGCCCGTGTAGAAGGCCCGTGCCAGGTGCTGGCACAGCCGCCGCAGGTCGTTGCCGGCGAGTTGCCGCGGCAACGCCGCCAGCCAGTCCTGCACCGTGGCATCGGCGCAGACGGGCCGGCCAAGATCGTCGTGAAACACCTTCGATGGGCGTGAGTTCAACTCATAGGTCTTCAGACCGCTCAGGTCGAAGGGCCGATGGGTTTGCAAGGCGTCGCCCCACGAATGGCAGCACGGCCGTGGGCTGACCGGAATTGTTCCTTCCATCCGACCCTCCTTGGTTGGATTGCAACTCTTACTCTTGAACCTGTCCGGAAAGGGAGGGCGAGGCTCCTGCCGAGCCGCGAACCCTCGCCAACTCAACGCCTTGACGGCTCGGCGGGAGTCTCACCCTCCCGAAGACCGCAAGCGGTTAGCAACTTCTCTTGCAGCGCTTCTTGCCCCGTCTCCACTTCCAGTTCGATCCGCAGGGCCCACAGCTCGCGCGCGCCGAGACGACTGACGCGCAGCTTGACCAGATCCTTCTGCGTGGTGAGCAACGGCAATCCCTCAGGCTGGCCTTGTCCCCAGGCGCGCAGATCCTCAACATCCGTGCGCGTGTATTCGTGATGGTCGGCGAAAGTCCGAAAGGCGACCACGTTTATGTTCAGGTTTGCCAGGGTGCGTTCAAAGGCGTCGGGGTTGCCGAGGCCGCAGAATGCCGCCGCCGACCGCCCCGCTAACTCCTCCAGGTTCCGTGTTGCTCCGTCACTGTTGACGAAGCAGGCCGGGCGATGTCGTGTCGCCGCCACGGCCGCGGCAGGGGCCAGGCGCTGGACACGATCTGTCAGCTTCCGCAACTCTTCCCGATCCACCAGGTCGCAGCGTGTCAGCAACGCCATGTGGGCGCGTGCCAGGCTCGAAACCGGCTCGCGCAACAGTCCCGCCGGGAAAAGCCGGCCATGCCCCCACGGATTGGTCGCATCGATCAGCACGATGTCGAGATCACGGTGCAGCCGGCGATGCTGAAACCCGTCGTCGAGAACCAGGACCTCGCTTTCCAGTTCCGTCACCGCCGTCTCCGCAAGGGCCACGCGATCGGGATCCTGCAGGTGAGGCACGTCCGCAAGATTCTCCTCCAGTACAAGCGCCTCGTCATTGCGCCCCTCACGGCCACCGTAGCCGCGACTCAGGATGGCCACGCGCACGTCGTGCTGCCGGAAGTAGCGAGCGATCCACTCGACGCATGGCGTCTTGCCCGTGCCCCCCAGCGTCAAATTGCCGACGCTGATGACCGGCACACGAGCGCGATGACTGGCCAGCAGGCCCCAGTCGTACAAGCAATTCCGCAACCGAACCGTCATCCCGTAGGGCACGCTGGCCGCCCACAGTCCCCCGCGCAAGAGCATCGCCCCGAGCCCCCGCGCTTCGCCGCGGACCAACGAATGATAGCGCTCGTGCACGTCCGCTCCCGCTGTCCTGTTTTCGTCCGTGATCCGGGGGATGGGAAAATACCACGATCTTAATTTGGGTGTCAACCGCGACCGGTTTCGATGCGAGATTGCGTTTCACGCTTGCGGAATGCCGCCAGCAACGTGCTGGCCAGTGCCAAGCGTGAACAGGCCGTTGATTGCGGAACCTGGGCACATGCGGCAAGCGAGGGAACTTTCTCGCTGCCCTGGCCTCCAATAACATAGCACAATGGATCGCACCTGGAGGAGGAAGATGATGGGGTCGCGGAACAGGGCAACATTGCTGGCCTTGATTGCGCTGCTGGCGTTCGGCCCCGCGTCGTGGGCGGTCATCAAGGTGCTGACGCCGTTGCGTTCGCTGCTGGCCGATGGCCAGTTCGTCATCGTCGCCAGGGTCGAGAAGCTTCTTCCCGACAGGCCGGCGATGGTGCTTGCCGTTGCCGATGACCTGAAGGGAAAGGCGCCGTTCCGTTCACTCCCCGTCAATCTCACCGGGGACCGCGAAGGCAAGAAGACGAACGACACCGCCAGGCTGCTGAAGCGTCTAGCGAAAGACATGCCGGTCGTCCTGTTTGTCAATCAGCGCGGCCAGCGCTTCACGGCATTCGCCTATTCCAGCGGCACCTGGTTTCAGATGATCGGCCAGAAAGTGGACGAGCGCGTCGTCTGGAGCTTTACCCACCTGGAACCGTATCTGCGGCGCACTTACAAGGGCGATACCGTCGTTCTGGCCAGGATCGTCAGGGACGCACTGGCCGGCAAGATCAAGCCGCCGGAAGCCGATGCCAAGGAAGCGCCGGGCATCGGTCCGGAGATCGCGCCGAGCAAGGCCAAGACCCCCAGCCCCTCTGCCGGAGACAAAGGGGGGCAGAGTCATGCGGCAACTGGCGCCCTCTTCGCCGTCATCCCCACGCTCGGCATCGGCGGCCCGCTCGCCATCCTGGCGCTGCTGTTCCCGTCGCTCTTCGGCGGCGTGCTCGTTCTTTTCCGGCAATGGGCGTCGTTCCTCATGCTCATCAGCGCGGTGAGCCTGCTCTATCTGTTTCACTGGTTGTTCGGCGGCAGTTTCCGCGAGGCGTGGTGGACGTCGCCGGGCGGCATGTCCACCATCGTGATCGCGGCGACTTTCCTGTGCGGCATCTGGTCGTGGCGGCGCAACTGGAGCGCGCTCGCCAAGGGCCAGCCGTCCATCGCGCCGCAGAAGACCGAGAATATCGTCCTGATCGTGCTCAGTCTTACCTGCCTGGCCATCGTGCTCCTTTACATGGATGCCCGGCTGGACGCGCTCGACTGGAGCCTGCTGCTTGGTTTCTCGGCCGGCATCTGGGCGGCGCTGGCCTACAAGTTGTTTCGCTGGCTGTCGCGCTCCGCCGCCGGCATCCCGCTGCCCAGCGAGGGCATCATCCTCTGGACGTTGCTGTTCACCATGGCGGGGCTGGCAATGGGACGAAAAGGGCAAGCCGTCGAACAGGTAGAGGTCGGCGCATCCACGTCGGCCGCCAGATGGGTTGGCAAGCTCTGGGAGTTCCAGGCTCCTGGCAGCGGCTGCATTGTCTCGGCGCCATTCGTCACCGACGACCGTGTCTATGTTGCTTCGGCCCATCCGACCTTTCGCTACGGCGCACTCTTCTGCCTGGATCGGGCAACGGGCAGAGGGGCCGGCCCGGACAGGAAATTCATCTGGGAGTTCATTGACGAGGGCAACCTGAAGCAAGTTTTCTCCTCGCCGACCGTGTCCTACGGCAAGCTGTTCATCGGCGAGGGATTTCACGACGATGCCAACTGCAAGGTCTACTGCATTGACGCCGATACCGGCAGAAAGCTCTGGGATTATCAGACAACGAGTCAGACCGAGTCCACGCCTGCCGTTCGCAGCAATCGCGTCTACATCGGCGCCGGCAACGACGGACTGCTCGCCCTGCACGTCGCCACCGGCAAGAAACTTTGGCAATATCCGCCGGACCCGGGCCAGGGCCGGTTGCTACGCTTCGGCGCGGGCCCGGTCGCCGTCCCGGGCGGCAAGCTCTATGTCGGCACCGGCGTGGACCGCAATCGCCAGGACGATCCCGGCGAAACCGCCTTGCTTTGCCTCGAGTCCGCCACCGGCAAGCTCGTCTGGAAAACTCCGGTCGATCTGCCCTCGTGGGGCGCTCCCGTGGTCAAGGGCGACGACGTGTTTTTTGGCATCGGCAACGGCGACATCTTCGACGACGCACCAAAACCGGCCGGCGCCATGCTGTGCCTTGATGCCGCCTCCGGCAAGATTCGCTGGCGAACTGATTTCCCCAATGGCATCCTGGACAGGCCGGCCGTGGACAAGGAACGTGTCTACTTCGGTTGCCGCGATGGCCATTGCTACGGACTTGATCGCGCCAGCGGCCAAATCAGGTGGAAGAACGATCTGGGCAGCCCGGTCATCGCAGCACCCGCCCTGGCGCCAAACAGCATGACGGGGCGAACCGCCAGCGTCTATGCGCTCGGCTCGCGCGGCAAGGTCCGCTGCCTGGACCCGGTCAGCGGCACCGATCAGTGGACCTTCAGCCTGGATGACAAGGGCAGGCAGTTCGCCCATCTGTCAGCGGCGCCGACCGTGGTCGTGTCGCGCACCAGGGAAGGCGACCGCCGCCACCTCTACTTCGCCGCCGCTCTCGACAGCCCCACCTCCGGCCGGGCCATGCTGTATTGCCTGGAGGACCTGTTGCCCGTGAATGGTGAGTAGACTCGTGTGATTCGGCTCACTTGTTGTCTCGGTGTTTGGAGCACCTCAAACAGCACTCCGCAAACTTCACTTGTACAGCCACCCTCGGATGACGAAACATATCTACTTCTTCGGTTCCGGCCAGGCCGACGCCGGCAACGACTTGCGCCATCTTGTCGGCGGCAAGGGGGCGAGCCTGGCGGAGATGACCCGCGCCGGCCTGCGTGTACCGCCGGGGTTCACCATCTCCACCGAGTGCTGCAATGCCTACTACCAGCACAACGGCGTCTGGCCTGACGGCCTCGAGGACGATGTTCGCGTTGGCCTGCGCCGCCTCCAAGAACTCGCGGGGCGGCCGTTTGGACGCGGCGACGATCCGCTGCTCGTCGCCGTCCGCTCCGGAGCCGCCCAGTCCATGCCAGGCATGATGGACACGGTCCTCAATGTCGGCCTGAACGCCGCGTGTGTGCCGCTCATGGGGCGGCGTGTCGCTGACACGCGCGCCGCCTGGGAAGCCTATCGCCATTTCCTCGTCATGTTCGGGCACACGGTGGCTGGCATTTCGGAGTCGGTGTTCGCCGACGCCAGCGCAGGCGTCCTCCGCGACACGGGTCGCGATCGCGACGAGCAGTTGAACGCCGACGAGATGGCGGAACTCTGCCGCCGGCTGGAAGAGACGTATCGCACGCACGCCGGCACGGACATCCCCGCCGATCCGTGGCAGCAACTGGTCGAGGCCATCAACGCGGTCTTTCGATCGTGGAACAGCGAGCGGGCCGTGACCTACCGCCGTCATCACGGCATCGATGCCTTGCTCGGCACCGCGGTCAACGTGCAGATGATGTGTCCCTCCGAGGTCTCGGGCATCATGTTCACCGCCAACCCGGTCAATCCGGCGCTCCAGCAAATCCTGATCGAATCGTCGTTCGGCCTGGGCGAGGCCATCGTGCTCGGCAAGGTCACGCCGGACCGGTTCGTCATCGACAAGTCATCGTTGCAGATCACGGAGCGCGAGATTGCGCGCAAGGAGCAGCGCGTGGCCACGCTCGCCGCCGGCCCGACCAGCGTTGCTGCGGCGGACGCGCCGTCACTCGACGATACCCAGATCGCGGAACTGGCCCGGCTCGGCATGCAGGTCGAGACATACTTCGGCCATCCGTGCGACATCGAGTGGGGCATTTCGCGCGGAGACATCTATCTCTTGCAGGCCCGCAAGATCAAGGGAATGCGGGTCGGCCAGGATGAAACGCAGATTGCCGGAACGGAACTCGGCGAGGATAGGGAACGCGTGCGGCGCGAGGAGATCGAGGCGTTGCGCGCGCTGGCGGCCCCGAAGGGCACCGTGTGGAGCCGATTCAACCTCGCGGAAGTGCTGCCCGAGCCAACGCCGATGACCTGGGCCATCGTACGCCGCTTCATGTCCGGGCGCGGCGGCTTCGGCCTCATGTATCGCGATCTCGGCTTCGACCCCGATCCGGCACTCGACGAGATCGGCATCTTCGACCTGGTGTGCGGCCGGCCCTACTGCAACTTGAGCCGCGAGCCGCGCATGCAGTACCGCGCGCTTCCCTTTGAGCATCCCTTCATAACGCTCAAGAGCGATCCGTCGCGGGCCATGTATCCGCAGGCGGTCTTCAATCCGGCCAGCGCCGGCTGGAGATTCTGGTGCTTTCTCCCCATCACGTTTGTCAAGCTGTTCAATTCCGGCCGGCGGCTCGCACGTATCAGCCGCGAGTTTGCCTCACATTTTACCGAGCGTATCGTGCCCGCATATCTGGAGGAGATTCGCCGCGCGCAGACCGACAATCTCGAATCGCTCGACGCCGCGGCGGTCGTGGAACGGATGAACGCTTGGATCAAGCGTACTCTGGACGACTTTGGCCGTGAAAGCCTGAAGCCGACGGGCCTGGCGGCGCTGGCAATGGAAAACCTGCGTCGGCCCCTGGAACGTGTCGTACCGCGCGCGCAAGCCGAGACCGCGCTGCGTGAACTGGTCATGGGCGCTCGTCCCGGTCCCGAGACGGACTTGCCGGGCGCCATCAACGACTTGCTCGCCGGCAGGCTGGAGCGAGCTGCATTTCTTGAACGCTTCGGCCATCGCGGCAGCCTGGAGATGGAACTGAGTCAGCCTCGCTGGGCCGAAGACCATGTCGCGCTGGATCGGATGTCCCAGTCCGGCAATGAACCTCAGCCTCGTTCGGCGCAACATCCCGACCCGGTTGCCCTCTGGCGGACAATCGCCGGCGAGGCCAAGCTGGCCGACGCCCAGACTCGTGCTCTGGAGGCCGACGTCCGCTCGCTGCACACCTACATGGGTCTGCGCGAATCCGGCAAGCATTATCTCATGATGGGCTATGCGCAGATTCGCCGTTGCCTGGTCGAACTGGATCGGCGCTACCAGCTTGATGGCGGCCTCTTTTACTTGACGCCGATTGAGCTGGCTGAGATGACTCGCAGTCCGGAGGGGCAGGTCGATGCCCGCTTGATCGCGCTGGCCGGCGCGCGTCGCCGCCGCCGGGAGATTGCTTTGAGCTTGCCGGTTCCGGCGGTGATTTTCAGCGATGACCTGGAAGCGATTGGCCGCCCGCTTGAGACCGCAACCACGACCTCCCTTGTTGGAGTTGCCCTTTCTGCCGGCGTCGCCGAAGGCAACGCCCTGGTTCTCGATCGGCCGGAGCAAGCGTCAACGACCGAGCCGGGTTACATCCTGGTTTGTCCATCCACCGATCCGGCGTGGGTGCCGCTGTTTGTCAAGGCCAGGGGCCTGGTGATGGAAACGGGCGGCGTGCTTTCACACGGCGCCATCGTGGCTCGCGAATTCGGGCTGCCCGCGGTGGCCGGCATCCCGGCTGTCCAGCGCCGCCTGCGCACCGGCCAGCGCCTGCGCGTCAACGGCGCCACCGGCGAGGTGACCGTCCTGGAATGACTCGCTTGCCAGACCGTCCCAGCTTTTGCAGATTGGCAACGGTGCGGCGCGGCTATTTCCGGTTGTCCGCCGCGAAAAAAACGGTATGCTCCCTGCGGACGACCTTGAGCACCAGCGAGGGCAGCACCTGGGGTTGGGATGAGCTACTTGACGGAATGCCGCGAGTTCTACGGGCAGTTTCGGCAGCGGTATTACACCACCGGGTCGATCCTGCCCAGCAGCCGGGCACTGGCGCGAGCACTGGTGTCGGAGTGTCGCAAGCGCAGCAGGCCGGCCCGGGTCCTGGAGGTTGGCCCCGGCACCGGCGCGGTGACGGCCGAAATCGTCCGGCAACTGCGCGCGGGCGACCACCTGGACATTGTCGAGATCAACGAGCATTTCGTTCAGGTGCTCGAGCGCCGTTTCGAGGACGAACCGCTGTTTCGAGCCAGGCGCGACCAGGCGACGCTGATGCACGCGCCCTTGCAGGACGTGCCCGGCGTCGGCATCTATGACTTCATGATCTCCGGCTTGCCGCTCAATAACTTTCCCGTGGCTCTGGTGCGCGACATCTTTCGCAGCTACCAGCGCTTGCTCAGACCCGGCGGCGTCCTGTCGTACTTCGAGTACCTGTGGATCCGTCCCATGAAAAAAACGCTGGTCGGCGCCGGCGAGAGGCAGCGCTTGCACGTCCTGACGCGGTTTCTGGAGCGCAAGATCGCCGCCGCGCAGTTTCGCGAAGACTGGGTGTTCTTCAACATGCCGCCCGCGGTGGCGCGGCATTTTCGCTTCGATTGATTCGTACGATCCGCTCACGGAACGAGCGTTCCCCACTCACGGAGGAGGCATTTCATGACCCCCAACAGGATCCTGGCTGCGCTGGTCACCGGCTGTCTCTGGCTCGCAAACCAGGGCATGGCCAAGCCGCCCGACCTGCCCATCGATCTCACGGTGCGCTGTCAAGAAACGGGCGCGCCGGTCGATGCGCGGAGCGGCGTGCCGGAGGAGTGCTTCCCATGTCCCGACGCGTGCCTGGCCGTGGGCGGCTGCGTCGGCTGGGCCACCGTTCAGGCCTTGCTTGGCCAATTCGGATCCGTACAGGCGGAACAGCTGACCGTCACGCCCAAGGTTGTTCGCCGCAAAAAGACCATCGTTCCGGCCGTCAGCCATGAGGAGCAGGATGCCCGCGAGCTGGAGGAACTGCACCAGCGCTCTCATCAGCTGCGGTTGCAAAGCCGGTCGGCGCCGGCAAATTCTTCGGAGCAAGCCGAGGCGGCCTGGCGCGAGCGCATGGCCCGGCAACTCTACCGCATCGCCGAGGGCTGCCTCCGCAAGGGCGATCACGAGATGGCATACTCGTGCTACTGCGAGGTGGAGTTGCTCGTGCCGGATTCAGCGCTCGGCGAGCGCGCCCGCCAGCACATGGACCAGTGCCGTCGGCAAATGAACGGCGCTGAAGAAGCCGAATCGACGGAAGACCAGGAGGAATTGAAGCAAGGCGACAAGTTCGACATCGAGTAACCGTCGCCCGCTTGCGGCTTGATGTGCCGACTGCGAGCAGCTTAGTTCAGCGGAATGCCCGGCAGGAACTCGTCCGTGTTGTCGATCTCGATTTCGTTCTCGATGAGGATGTCAGGGCAGGAGTCGCCGAGCACGTGCTCGGCCAGCTGCCGGGACACGGTACTGCTGGCCTTGCCGCTCATGAAGGCCCGGTCGTCGCGGATCTCGATGGTCAAGTTCCGCACGCGCCAGCCGGTGCGCCGCTGAATTCGGCGTTCCAGCCCCTCGACCAACGATGGCTCGACGGCAGCGGTCATTGGCAAAGCTCGTCAAGAAATGCGAAGTCAATTCCCCTTGCATGTAGTATGACCCAACTTTCTTGCCGGACCGGACAACTCGAGCCGAATTCCCGGGATTCACGCAGATTCGCATCTGCCAATTGCAAAAGCTGTCAGAGCCAGAATAAGCCACAGATGAGGCGACACAAAAATGTGCTTCAATTCCGGAATTCACAATTTGACTGATTGTAAGGCTTGACCTATAGTTGCCGAGAAGGCTGGGTAACGTGCTGGTGCAGCTCATTCCACCTTTCATGCCGTCGCCTGTTGCGAGTTCGGAGAAGGATGCTGGGCTTCACGATAAGGGCAAACCATCCGCGAGGATGGGACGCAAAGCCATGGATCTCACGCGTCGTTGCGCTTGAAGATTGCCAGGCTGCCGAATGGACTGGTCCGCTCGGCTGTCAGATATCTTTCTCTGTTTCCGCACCGGTATCCCGAGCGTTTCGGGGGCCGAGCCGTTTATCTGTTTCTGTATGGTCCTCATTCCTGGACCGGAAAGGACGACGCACATGTTGTCTCGCTTGACACGTCAGGTTGTGGAGTTCGTTCGTCGCGAAGATGGCCCGACCGCCGTCGAGTACGCCGTGATGCTGGCCCTGATCATCGTGGTCTGCATCACCGCCATCACGGCGATCGGCACCAACGCCAACGCCAAGTTCGCCACGGTGGCGACCACGCTCGCATCGTAGAACTGGCAAGCGCGAATCTGCTTCGAAACAGAAACCGCCACCCAGGTGACTTGGGTGGCGGTTTGTGTTTTGTCCTCGTAAACGCGAGTACGGCGTGCGAGGTTGTGGGAACTGCCAGTCTTAGTGGCAGCCGTGGTGCCGGGTGCGGCAGCCGTCGCAGCACGGCTGGCAGCGGCACGGGCAGCAACAGGTCGTCTGGCAGCAACCGCAAGCGGCGTTGCAGCACGGATCGACCGGGACTTGCCGTTCCACTTCGCTGGCCACCATGCGGCAGCAGGTCACGGTCTCTTCATAGGGCACGCAGACGCGAACCATGCGCGTCGCCTTGCAGGCGACCTTGCGGCACACGACCTCGGTGTACTTCTCCGTGTGCTGCTCCTGCACGCAGCGGTAGTGGCAGCGCTGCACCTGCTTCTCGACATAGTACGGCTTGCACACCTTCACCTTGCAGATTTCCGGCTTCTGGACGCATACCTTCACGCACTTGGTGACGGGGCACTCGATGTATTCCGGGCAGTGGACCCAGCACTTCTTGCAGACCACGCGCGGGCAGGCGCACGGGTTGCAAAGCTTTTCCAGGCAGCCGGGCTGCTTGCACACGGCCTTGCACTCGTAGTGGCCCTTGCAGACGCACTTCTTCTGCATGCAGGTCACGGTGCGATACTCGTAACACTTCTTCATGACCACCTTGTCCTCGCAGCACCACTTGTGGCAGCAGACCTTGACGGTCTCGGTGCGGTACTCGTGGATCTTCTTGGTGACGGTGCAGACGCGCTCGCGCGGCTCGCACACGGTCTCGCAACGAAACGTGTCGTAGGTTTCCTCACGGCACTCGATGCGGTAGCAAGTGCGCTTCTCCTGATATTGCTCGGGAACGCACTCGATGCACTTGATGGTGCGCATCGCCGGGCCGGCAACCGGTGTGATTTTCTCCTGGGCGCCAACGGTGCTCGCGCCCGCTGCGACAACGCCAACTATTAAGCCAATGCGAACAGTGCGAAGGGACCAGCCCATGCCAACTCCTTATTCTCTGGTGCGACTCTCGCCGATCGCTCGTCCACGGTCCACGTGCCCGGGAAACCGGATCGGAACGCTGGGATTCAGACCTCACCTGTAATATGCCCAATCCAGGGGCACTGGAGAAACAGCGGGAATTGCAAAGACGAGAAAAATAGCGAAAAAAGTCCGGACTGGGCGAACCGTGCCGGTGGCTAGGACCTTGCCGGTCGTGCGGCCTTGTGCACGACGCGAATCGGCCCCATGATGCAGCTGCGCAACGCCTTGATGGATGAACTGTTCCTGCTGAACGTCAAGGCGGATGGCCTGGAAACGGCAATTCATCTCCCTGTGGCCGATGTACATGTACATTCACGCGAAATCTGGCGTGAAAGCGTGAATCTTGCCGCCAGGCCCGCAGGCTTGCGTGGGAATGGCTACCCAATAGAATCCCAGCACTCTTGCCGCCCTTCACACTTGCGGTCCTTTGAACAACGCCGCGCTTCAACGAGACGTCGAATGCGCTACCGTACCCTTGGCAGAACCGGGTTGACCGTATCCCTCGCCAGTCTCGGCACGGGAGGCCCCAGCCGCCTCGGGCAACAGACCCACGGCGACGCGGCGAAGGCGCGGCAAGTCATCCGCCGCGCCCTTGAACTGGGCGTCAACCTCATCGACAGCGCCGCCAACTACGGCGACAGCGAGGCCATCCTTGGCCGTGCCCTCTCCGGCGTGGCACGCTCAAGCTACCTGGTGGCGACCAAGTTCTTTCCTTATCGTGACGACGGTTCCATCATCACGACGGAAGAAATGGTCTCATCGTGCGAGCGCAGCCTGCGCCGGCTCAGCGTCGACGTCATCGACATCTACCAGTTCCACAGCGTTGTCCCGGAATCGTATCGCGACGTGGTGGATCGGCTCTATCCCGCCGTCGTCCGTCTGAGGGAGCAGGGCAAGATTCGCTTCATCGGCATCACCGAGTATTTTTTCCCCGATCCGGCCCACAAGATGCTCGAGCTGGCGCTGGCCGACGACCTGTGGGACACCATCATGGTCAAGTACGGCATCCTGAACCTGTCGGCCGAGTGGCAGGTGCTGCCGCTGGCGCGCAAACGCAACGTCGGCGTCATCAACATGTCGCCGGTGCGCGTGAAGTTGACTCGACCTGATGAGCTTCGCAAGGTCATTTGCCGCTGGAAGGAGACCGGGCTGCTGCCGGGGGACGTATCCGACGAGGGAGCGCTGGACTTCCTGGTGCGCGGCCCGGTTTCATCCGTGGTGGCCGCCGGCTACAAGTTCGGCGCCGCCCACGACGCGATCGCCACGGTTCTCTTCGGCACCGGCAACGTCACGCACCTCGAAGAAAACATCGAGGCCATCCTGGGGCCGCCGCTGCCGGTTGCGGATTGCGATCGGGTTCGGCAACTATTCGGCCACCTCGCCGAGTCGGAAGGGGACACGGGATGAATCCAGACTCCGATACTCACAGGTCCATCGAGTCAAGCGCATCCATCAAGTTGTCGAGATCATCCTTCGGGCCCTGCGGCTTATCGGCTTGCCGCTTGGCGATGCCGACGGACATGCCGACGGCATCGCGGCCGTCGGCGACCAGCTCGCGGTCGCGCTCGGCCACGGCCTGGGCGACGGCGTCCTTGGCCTCGCCGCCGAACAGGCGCGTGAGGTCGATCTTGAGGCTGCCGATGGCGCCGACAGGAGCGCCGGCGATGGCGGGCGTCTTGTAATCCGGGAACATGATGGCCTGCTCGGGGCAAACGCGGCTGCAGGCCGGACAGCCGCGCTTGCAGTTATCCTGGTTCTCGACGGCGATGCGCTCCAGGCCATCCACGCCGTAGACGCCGAACAGGCAAAAATCGATGCACTCCATGCAATTGGTGCAACGGCTGTAGTCGATGACCGGATACCAGCGCCGACCAGGCGCTTGCAGGAGTTGCTCGGCCGTGAAGGTCGGCATCGTCGCCGCATGTTCGCCGATAACGCCGTTCGTGCCGTTCGTGCCGTTGGCCGTCAGCGACGTGCCCAGCTCGACCATCATCGGCTTGCTGGCGGCCCTGTCCTTTTCCTCGCGGCGAGTCCGGCACTCGGCGGCGATGCGGCGGACTTCGTCAATGAACGGATCGTGCGTGGCGGCGTCGCGCAGGTCGATGCAATAAATGTGGCGCTCCGGGACATCCACGGCGCCGATGCCGCGCGGCGCTTCGGGCTCGCCGTCGTCGTCGTCATCGTCGGCCGCCGGTTTGAGCAGCGTCTCCCCCAGATGCCCCTTGATGCCGTCGCGGTCCAGCAGCCAGAAGGCGGCTCGCGGAAACAGCCAGCTGAGCACGACCATGTCGCCATGCACCGATTCCAGGAACAGCCGCCCGGTGTGGTCGGGTGACAGATCATACAGGCTCGGAATGACCGACACGTCCAGGCCCGATTCCATGATGAGGGCCGCAACCAGCGCTTCCTCCAGGGCCCGCTTCACCGGATGCTTGCCGGCGGCCTGCGATATCACGACTGTCAAGCGATGACGGCTCATTTTCTAGATTTGTCCCTTCAGGATGCGCTGGGTGTTTTCCCAGTTGGCCTCCAAGAATTGATAATACTCCTGGACCGACATTGTGCCAGCGTCGCCGCCTTCTGCGTGCTCCATGTCGAAGAGCCAGCCGGTCCCATGATTATCGACGTTGATCGCCGACGGATCCTTCAATAGCTCTTCGTTGATGACCGCCAGCTTGCCCGCGATGGGCGCAAACAGATCGGACTGGGCTTTGGACGTCTCGATGTGGCCGATGGACTGCTTGACTTCCAGCACGTCGCCGACATTCACCTGCCAGTCGAGAAAGTACACGTCCTGCATCAGGCGAACGGCGTAGGAGCTGAAGCCGAAGCGTGCCCGGCCGTCCGCGGCACGACACCACATGTGGTTGCGCGCGTATCGCAACTCCGCCGGCAACACCGCCGGATACTTGCCCATCATGAATGTCAACGGTTCGGACACACTACCCATGTCTGCCGTTCATCATCAGTCATTTGTCATTTCAAGTATATCGTCCGCCGCGAAACTCCGGCTCGAAGAACGCGGGCAGCAAACGGTCCACTTGCAACAGCCCCTGGCGGGTCAAGACAACGTCGTCGCCGAGCGCGGCAAACTGGTCGCGCGCCATCTGTTCGAACGCCTCGGCAAATTCATCGCGGACGCTGACGCCAAACTTCTCCTGGAAGTAACGCGTCTCCAGCCGGCCGGTCTTGAGTTGCAGGATCATTTCGCGAATGAGCCGCTGGCGAGGAGTGAGCGGCAGCGCCCGGCCCAGCGGCAGCTTGCCGGCTTGCAGCATGTCCACGTAGTTCTCCCAGGCATCGACATTCTGCACATGCACGCCGTTGACATGGCCGAACGACGCGACCCCGGTGCCGAGCATGTCTGCCCCGTGCCACAGGCAATCGCGATAGACAAACCTGGTTCGGCTTCGATCACGGACCATCGTGTAGCCGCTCGACACCTCGTAGCCGGCCTTCTCCAGCTCCTCGAAAGCAAATCCGACCCAGGCGCGCTTGGTCGACCAGTCGGCGACGGCCACCGGCGGCGAGCCGTCCGAGCCGAGCACGTGCAGCTCTTTCGTGAAAACAGTGTTGAAGGGCAGCTCCATCTGGTAGATGGTCACGCTTTCCGGAGCGAGGTCGATGGTCTTCCTGACGCACTCGCGCCAGTTGTCCCACGTCTCGCCGACCATGCCGGCGATGAGGTCGATGTTGATCTGGTCGAAGCCGAGGTCGCGGGCCCAGCGATAGGCGCGAAAGATCTCGGATGAGAGATGAGCCCGGCCATTGGACTCGAGAATCCTGTCGTCGAAGTTCTCGATGCCCAGGCTCAGCCGCGTCACGCCCTTTTCCTTCAAGGCTTGCAGCTTGTGCTCCTGCAGCGTCCCCGGCTCGCACTCGAAGGTGACCTCGGCGGCCTGATCCCAGGGCATGACGGCTTGCAGCCGGGCAAACAGGTCGCCGAGCTGCGTCGCGCTCAGGTAGGAAGGCGTGCCGCCGCCGAAGTAGACAAAGTGCAGCGGCCGACCCTCAGCCACCGGCAGCCGCGCATACAGCTCGACCTCGCGCGTCAGGGCGTCAAGATACGTCTCGACATCGCGGGCGTTCTTGTCGGTGTACACGCGGAAGTAGCAGAACTTGCAACGCTTGCGGCAAAAAGGGATGTGCAGATACAGGCCCAGCGGCGTTGCCGGTTCCGGCGCCGAGTGCATGGCCGCCTCGGCGTCCGGCACATGCGCCGGCTGCCACGCGGAGAACGGCGGATAGTTGGCGACGAAGTAGTTGCCGGGGCTGGTCTTTTCCTTGGTGGGTTCGGCCGTCATGCGGGAGTCCAATCGCGAGCGGGTCAGCAGTGTCCATTCTCAGGCAACTGCGCAATCCGTCGGGTGCCTCTTTTCTGGCGCTCTGCAAGCCAGGACAATATCAAAGTCTATTGTGAACGGATAATGGGTGATGGTCCAGCCGTCTTTTGACCAGGGCCTGCTTTACCGGTTCATGGATGTCATCCGTCGCGGGCGCGAAGCCTGCTGTGTTCGCGCCATCTCGACAGTTTCACTTTCCTGCCGGCACCTTGCCGCCGAGATAGCGCCAGTTTTTCAGATATGACAGCAGATCGGCCATCTCGGGGACAGAGATGGTCTTCTCCAGCCCGTCCGGCATGAGCGAGACGCCGGTGGATTGCAGCTCATCGATGTCTTGACGCAGGACCACGTCGCTCTGACCCTCGGCGCGACGCAGCGTGATGCTGGAGGCATTCTCGGCCGCGATGACGCCGGTCAGGCTCTTGCCCGATCTGGTCGTCACCAGGTAGTTGACGTAGTTGTTGTCGATGGCCTGGTTGGGATTGAGGATATCGACGAGCAGAGCCTCGATGGTCTTGGTGCGGGTGTCGGCGATATCCGGGCCGACGTCAGTGCCGATGCCGCCCACACGATGGCAGGTGGCGCAGTTCTTCTTGAATATCTCACGGCCTCGGTCCGCGTTGCCTTCAAGCTTCAATGCCTCACGATAGCGCGACAGTACCTCCTTGCGATCCGCAGGCAGGCTGTCTTGCAACAGCTTGCGGGCGCGATCGCGAATGTCGGCGCGGCCGTGACCGAGAAGTTGCCGGGTACGGGCCACGTCTATGTCGCCGGGCTTGACACGCCCGGCCGCGATCTCATCCAGCAGGAACACGATGCGGTCCGGTTGCCGCAGCATCGCCTCGGTCACCTCGCGGCGAATGGGCGGTGTGTAGCTGCGCCACCCTTGCATGAGCGTCTTGCTCACTTCCGGTTGAGCATGTGCCGCCAGGGAACGCACGGCAGCCAGGCGAAGCTCCTGCGAGCCGTCCGTGTTAACCAGGCCGGTCAACACCGGGCCGGACTGCGCCCACGCCGCGTGCGCCAGCAAGCGCACCGCCGGCAGCCGCTCTGCCGGCTTCGCCTTGTCCTTGTGAGCCAGCGCGACGATGGCCGCGAAGAACTTGTCCATGTCGCGCCTGAGGTCCACGTTCTCAGCGGGCAACTTCTGAAGGAACGCCGTCAATTGCGTGCCGCGCCTGCCCATGCCCTCGACCAGCCCGCCGACGACGGCAATCTGGCGGCTCAGCGAATCTTGCGGCGCTGCTCCAAACAACCGCGACAGCACGCCGGCGACTTCCTTGCCGTCCTGCCGGGCGCCGACCTGCGCCGCCAATTCCTGCAGCAAGACCGCATCCGTCTTCTCGGTCGCAAGCAAGGACGCGAGCAGCTTCCCGGCGTGACCGGGGCGATGCAGGGAGCTTGCCACCGCCAGCCGAGTCCCGCGATCCTGGGCGCCAGCCAGGGCGATGTCCGCCAGCGGCGCGAGAATGGCCTCGCTGTCCCAGGCGCCCAGCGTGAGTGCGACCTGGTAACGAGTTCGATCGTCGCCATCCTTCGCCATGGCCACGAGCTTCTTCTGAAGCGCCTTCGAGCCTGGCAAGCGGCCTTCGCTCAACCGAACGGCATGCTCGCGGACGCGCGGATGATCCTCAGCGAGTAGCTTCAGCACGAAGCTGTCCGAGAGCGACTCCAGATTCTCCAGCAGCCAGACAGCATGCACACGCGCCAGCGGGCTGGGCGATGTTGCAACCGTCTTGCGGAGAGGCTCGACGCCGTCCTTGTCCCGACGCTCCAGCAAGAGCCTTTGCGCCGTCGTCCGCCACCAGGCGTCTGGATGGGCAAGCAGTTCGACGAGATGGGGCGTGTCGGCCTTGCCGAGGTCGGGCCTGACGGTTCTCGTCGCGTGGCGTTCGGGCACGATGCGCCAGATGCGGCCACGGTCCTTGCCCAGCGTCAAGTCGGGGCGTTTCTGCAACTCCGGCGGCATGAACTCTGGATGCTCGATCACGGCCCGATACATGTCCACGACGTAGAGGGCGCCGTCCGGACCGGATGTGAGAAACACCGGCCGGAACCAGTCATCCGGCGAGGCCAGGAACTCGATGCCCTCGCGATCGGGCCGCGACTTGAAGGTGGCGCCGCTGGGTTCCATGATCTCGCGATGGACGAGGTTGCCGGTAGGGTCGCAGGTGAAGACCGAGCCCCGGAGATTGCCGCCGAGCAAGCCGCCGCGATAGACGAAGACGCTGCAGGCTGCCGTGAACCGCCCCTCGTGCAACGACGAGGTCGTCCAGTTGCTGCTGATGGGAAAAACCTTGCCGCCCGATGACAGCGGGCCATCATCCAGCACCGAGATATCTTCCACAAGCTCCGGGGCGGCCAGGAACGGATTTCTTTTCAAGTAGCGATTGTCCATGACGACGTGCCGCAGGTGATGGCGATTGTCGCACACGAAGCGCCGGCCCCAGTCGTCGAAGGTGTTGCCGTACTGCCCCATGCCGGTGATCGCTTCCGCCCGATCGCGAACCAGGTCGAAGCGAAAATCCATGCCCGAGAGGTTGATCGGCATGCGCTTGCCGCCGCCGGCGCGAACGACCTGCCCGCCGCGTAGCCCGTTGGCAACGTAAATCCAGTTATCGATGCCGAGAGTGGGATGGCTGACACGCAGCTGCGGATTCTGGGCTGCGAAGCCTTCGTAGAGGACTTCGCGCCTGTCAAAGACTACGGAGTCCTTCGACTTCGACAGGAAGACGATGTGCGGGGCCGCCGTGACAATCAGCCCGCCCTTCCACGGCATGAGGCCGTTGCCAAAGAGCAGCTTGTCGGCGACGATGCTGCTGCGTTCATAGACGCCGTCGCCGTCGCGGTCTTCCAGCATGCGAATCCGGCCGGCGGGCGGCTGTCCCTTGCCGGGGCCGTTCGGATAGTCGAGCATCTCCATGACGTAGAGCCGGCCATCCTCGTCGAAGGCCATCGCCACAGGACTTTGTACCTGCGGCTCGGCAGCGACCAATTCCATCCGCAACCCCGGCGCGAGCTTGAAGAACTGCAACGCTTCCTGTGGCGACAGCGGGACCTTGATGGGGTTGAGTTTCTTCGGGATGTCAGCGGGCGCTGTCGCCGCAGGCCAGGCTCCCAGCAGCCACGCCGAAGAAACAACTAGACCAAACCACACTCTCACAGGCTGTTGCATCATCGCTCCCGGCAAAACGCCATCAACCGCACCGTGTCTTTTTATCAGGAAACGGAATTAACGCTGCCTGAAATCCAGGCGAAAGATGTGGATCGTTCTTGGATTGAAAGAAAGATGCCGATGCACGGCACACGCGAGTTGTTTACCTGCTATCGACGCTTTCGCGAGCCCCTTGCAATGGGCAACTTGAATGCCATGCTCATGGCGCCGCGGCCGATGCTGCATCACGTTCGTATGCGTCAACCACGATCCGGCAGGCTTCCTGCGTGGAGTCGGTGACGCTCACGAGGTCCAGGTCGCCGACGGAGATCTTGCCGCCGGCAAGCACCTGCTCTTTCATCCATGCCCACAGGCAACTCCAGTAGGTGGAACCGAACAGGATGACGGGAAAGCGTCTGATCTTCTCGGTTTGAATCAGCGTGAGGGACTCGAAGAGTTCGTCGAGCGTGCCGAAGCCGCCGGGGAAAAGGACGAAGCCTTCGGAATACTTGACGAAGCTGGTCTTGCGGCAGAAGAAGTAGCGGAAGTTGACCGCGACATCGACGTAAGGATTGATGCCTTGCGCCTGGGGCAACTCGATGTTGCAGCCGATGGACAGGCCGTCGGCCTCGCGGGCGCCGCGATTGGCGGCTTCCATGATGCCCGGTCCGCCGCCGGTGATGACGGCGAAGCCGCTATGGGCCAGCCGGCCGGCTAGTTCGCGGGCCGCTTGATACATGGGGTCCGACTCCAGCGTGCGAGCCGAACCGAAGATGGTAACGGCGGCGCCAACCTCGGCAAGTGCATCGAAGGCGCCGACGAACTCCCCCATGATGCGCAGCACCCGCCACGGGTCGCCACGAGTGAACTCCGCCTGCTCCGGTACGCGCGGCGTGGGCTGAACGAGCTTGCGACGTTCCAGCAGCAGCTCATCTTCAGTCTTGCCGCCAACGCGCGCCTTGCGGTTCAGCGTTATGTTGGGGATCATGCCGCGCGAAGCGTGCGCCTGGCCGTCCGCCACGCGTTTCTTTTTCGCCATGGTAACCGACTCACCGCGCCGCCGGCCAGCCGTAGCCGTAGGGGGAGTAGCTGGGCCATGATTGCGGCATGTTGTAATTCGAGTAGTGTGAATAGCCTGAGTAAGGATACGAAGTGTACGAAGTGTTGCCGTAGCGTGGGTCGTAGTTTTGCTGCCACCCGTACCCGTAGCCGTGCTGGTTCGGCATGCTGGCAGAGTATGCCGCCGGATACTGCCCGACGCCGGCTGGATACGATGTCCAGTATCGCTGCTGGGAATATGTGGGCGGCATTGGCGCGCTGCCCGGCCACTGGCCGACCGTGGAGTAGTTGCCGTAGACCTGGTTGGGATAGCCTGTGTAGTTGACCGAAGCATACGGGGATCGACCGATCCCGGAGGCCGCGCGGCAGCCGTTGATCGATCAGCTCGCGGCCGCTGACGACATTCGGCCGCCAGTCAAGAGTGCCATGGCCAGCAGCAATAGACGTCGTGTCATGGGATCTTCCCTTGGGGCAAGTTTCAGCTTGTCGGTGAAGGTCTGCGCGCGGCATCGCACCGGGCTGATCACCCGAATATCATCGGCATCGCGGCTTGCTGGGGATTCGGAAAAAAGCGATTTTGCGGAGACTACGGGCAGGCTGGTGAGACTGGATCGAAACGATGGGCTAGCCGGCGGCTGTTGATGTCGAGAGCCTCGAGAATTTCTCGGACCTGCTGCATGCAGATCCCCCAGTCGAGGGCCCAGATAATTACGTCGAGGTTTTCCTGACCGGCTTTCAGACGATCCAGAATGCGATCAAGGAGGAGGGAGGTCTCCTGGAAGCGACGCTGGAGAAGACCAAAGTCGCCGCGGTCCAGTTCGACCCAGAAACGCCTACCGTGGAGATGCTCGAGCCAGCGGTCGCGCAAGTAGCCCCACCAGTGCTGCTGCACCCAGCGACGGATGGCCGTCTCACCCAGGTCACAGCCCGCTTTCTCGCTCTCGATCCACTTATATTGAAGGGCTTCTTTTTCGCTTTCGATGTAAACGCTCGACTTCTCCACGACTGCCGTCTCCATCGCCAACGGTTTTCACCCTTGCCTGCATCCGTGGCCCTTGGGGTAAAAGGAGAGGAGCCATTTGGCTCATGCTTCACTCATTAATCCTACTCTCCTATTTCAATACGTTCAAGTGAGTTCTTCGACCAGTGTGTCCGGTGCATTCAAGAAAACCGTGCAAGTGGACGAAATTGATTAGGATTCACGCCGGCCAACTGGGTCGGCAGACCAACGGCAACGGCGGATGCTGTTCCGCAAGCCGAGCACGTTACCCGGTTACTTGGAGGGGCACGCCGTGCGCAAGTTATGGATTGCCATCCTGATAGGTGCGATGGCGGGCTGCGGCAAGTCGGCGGACTCCAATGCCGAAACGACCGCCGAAACGCCGGCGGACGTCGACGAGCCGGGTCTCACCAGCCCAGGCCTGCTGACCTCGCCTGACAAGGCCATCCACAATTGCACCCTGGCGATCGAAAAGCATCCGAAGAATATCGAGGCTTATTGCGACCGGGGCGATCTCTATTTCCGCGTGGGCCAGTTCGACAAGGCCATCGCCGACTATACCAAGGCGCTGCAGTTGCAGCCAGGCGCCAAGATCTACTACAACCGCGGTGTGGCCCATTCCGCCAAGAACGAGCTGGATTTTGCCTTTGCCGATTACAACAAGGCGATCCAGCTGGACCCGCGCGACGCCGCCGCCTACTTCAATCGCGCCATGGTGTTACAGCAACGAGGCGAGGCCGCCGAGGCGATCAAGGACCTTTCGGAGGCCATCAAGATTGAGCCCGCCGATGCCTTGTCATTCTTGCATCGCGGACTGACGTACCTCGGTCTGGAACTGATTGACCTGGCCGAAAATGACTTCACGAGTGCGATTCAGCTGGACCCGACCCATGCCGACCCGTTCATCAACCGCGGCTTCATTCGTTTCAATCGCGGTCAATTCGAGGCGGCCGTCGCCGATTTCAGCGCCGCGATTCGCCTCGCTCCGGAGCACGCTCAGCCGCGGATGAACCGGGCCATCTGCCTTGAGCAACTCGGCAAGCTGGACGCGGCCCTGCAAGACCTGGATGAGGCACTGCGCCTGGAGCCCGAAAATGCGCTCCTGTTCAACAAGCGCGGCACGCTTCGCGCCGCCAAGGGCGACACCAGATCCGCCGTCAACGACTTCACCAAGGCCGTCGACCTGCAACCGGAGTTTGCCCCCGCCTTTCGCAACCGTGGCAACGCCTACCTGAAGATGGGCGACAACGCCAGGGCCCAGCAGGACTTTGAGACTGTGGGCAAACTCGATCCAACTGAGCTGGAGAAGAACCCTCCGACGACGAATCGCAGTGAATGAGCCGAAATCCTGCACTCACGCATCTTGGTTCAGCTCAACTTCATGCTTCGGGCGCGTGCGCCCCTCAAGGGTGGTCGCTTCGAGACCGTCAGGCGCGACTTCGGCCGATGCGTCTTCGGCCGATCCGGCCGCTTCTTTCTTGCGCACCTTGAACAGGCGGATCAAGGCAAAAAAGGGTCGCAAGAATATCGCTCCCACAGCCAAGCCTGCCCAGGCCAACAGGCCGAGCAGATAAGGAATGAACTCGATGCCCATTCCCGGGCCTACATAGGCCAGGGGAAGGACGGCGAGGTTATGGTCTGGCATGGGGCCCTCCCTTGAGAAACGGCAATTGTTCCGATGAGAATCGCCTGCCGGACGTGATGAATCCTCCAGTCGAACAGGACCAGACGACTTCCTTGTCGTGAGTGACTTCCAGAATGTTGCCGGCGTCGGAGTTGACGATCAGCGTGTTGCCGTTGGGCAAACGTTGATTCATGCCGCGAAGCTTGCTCAGAAATGGCCTGGTGTTTTCGCCCGAATAAGACCCGGGAAAGCCCTGAGTTTCGGGGTCATACTCGACAACGCGCGATGCCGTCGGAGAACCACGATTGTCGAATAAAAGCAGATTGCCATTGTCAAGAAACTGAGGATCGTGCTGGGCTTCCCAGGGGCCGCGCGCTGCCCAGACCAGCTTGCCGCTGTCGACATCAACAACGGCAATCGTGTCGAGGTGACACATGGACGTGAGCACCTGTCCGGCCTTGAACATGGGGAATTTCGGCGCCAGTTGCCTGGTCAGTACCTTGACGGAATTCAGGTGCAGGATGTCTCTACGGCGCGCGTCGGCAAAAGTCGCGCCCGGCTTCGCCCCGATCAACGAACCGCCCTTGACCTCGTCCAGTAGCGGAGAATAAGGCGAATCGCGCCGCCATGATCGTCAGAAGCGTGAATCCATCAAAGTTCTTGTCTACCGTGTCATAATCGATGCGGATGTCCGGCAATGCGTCGCCGGAAGCCGCCTCGTTCGAGCCGGACAAGGCCTGCTGCCGCTCGTAAGCGGCTTGCGCTCCAAGGAACGCTTTGCGCAGAAAGTCCGCCGAAGGGAGATCAAAAAAAATCACCGCGGCGCCCAGCAGGAAGCTCAGAGAGGCGATGCCGATGGCACTCGTGGTTCGGAACAAGAACTTCCGTGAACACATGAGGCGTGACCCTTCCGGTTCCGAGCGAAGGACGAACAAGCTGGCGAAGTCGTTGCCAGTGCCCAGGTCGAAGAGTTGGCTGCGGGTGCTCGTCCTCTTCCACCCTGTGAGCTTAGCAACAGAAAATGAATAAAGGGTGAATCAAGCATTAAAACACGGGGGCGAGGCGAGGGGGGGCAGGGCGGAGGTAGGGCGGAGGGGGGGATGCTATCAGAATATTGATTCTACGCGTCATCCACGACGCGACAAGGAGCGCGACGCCGGGAAATCGTGCGCAACACGAGGAACCGCGATGTGGTCCGTGCGAAATGGATGCAAGGCAAACTGCTGTTTCAATCCGCTTGCAAGCTCTCGCTCAGCTTGCTAAGCGCCTCGCTCTCGATCTGGCGGACTCGTTCGCGAGTGAGGCCCAGACATTCGCCGATTTCCTTCAGCGTCTTGGGTTCTTCATCGTCAAGCCCGAAGCGCATGCGCAGCACCGTGGCCTCGCGCTTGTCCATCTTGTCGAGGAGGTGGAGGACGTGGGAGAGGTCGTCGGCTTCCACCATTTCCAGGTCGGGTGATTTGGAATGACCATCCATGATCATCTCGTCGAGCGACCAGCCGGCCTCGGTTTGCTCGGTCTGGGGCGCGGAGTTGTAGACGCGGATGGCTTTCTTGATGATCGCCAGCTTCTTCTTGGGCAGATTCAGGCTCTTGGCGATCTCCTCATGCGTCGGAGCACGGCCCAGCTCGTCTTGCAGCTTGGCGGACGCGCGTCGCCATTTGGCGAGCAGTTCCACCATGTAGGCGGGGATGCGGATGGTCTTGGCGGTGTTGACCAGGGCACGCTTGATTGACTGCTTGATCCAGTAGCTGGCGTAGGTGCTGAAGCGCGTGTTCATCGTCGGATCAAAGCCCTCGACGGCGCGCAACAGGCCCAGGTTGCCTTCCTCGATGAGATCCTGCAGACCGAGTCCCTTGCCGGTGTAGCTGCGGGCGATATTGACGACCAGGCGGAGATTGGCGCGGACCATGCGGTCACGGGCCTCGCTGTCGCCTTCCTCGATGCGGTAGGCCAGCTGCTTCTCCTCATCAGCGTTGAGAAGAGCGGTTTCGTTGATCTCGCGCAGGTAGGTTTCCAGTGGCGACTGAACGGAAGGACCTCGTTGCCGACGTGGTCGTGTCATGTGGAGGTTCCAAAGGTCCTGGGGGGCGGCCCTGGGGGCTCCGGCACCCCGCTTTAGTTTATCCTGGTCACGCGGCGACGCCAATTGTATCTGGGCGCGGTCCGGCATTTTGCTCGTCAGAGAGGGTATCGTCACGCGTTGCATTGACCTGCACGTCCGCGGCGCGGAACATAGGTCGCGGAGAGAGCTTACCGGCAGCAGCCCTGTCCCATCAGCCATGACCGCGTCAGGGCACGTTGCTGACACATCGGCCATAACCGGTACAATCGGCGCCACCCGCGCATTTTTGGGCGATGGCCGCAGCGCGAAAGATCTTGCAAATCAAGTTCGAGCACCGATCCATCGTCCCGTTCGTCGGCCACCGAGATCTCTCAAGGGATGTAGATGAACTCTTTCAGGTTGAACATGGCGTGTGCGAGATTCGCCCACACTTGCCGGCTGCTCATGATCTCGCCTGGCGCGACTCTGCCGAGCTCCGCAAAGCGCTGAACGGCCCGCTCGAAGCGCTCGCGCTCTTGCTTGTCGGGAGCGCGTCCGAGGGCCATCGCGAACATGCTTTCAATGCGCGCCACGGGCGTGGCGTGGTGCTGCTGCACGAGCCGGCCGCTCCAGTAGGCCGCCTGGTCGAGTACGAATGGATCGTTCAGGAACGCGAGCGCCTGGGCGGGGACATTCGTCAGGTCGCGACGGCCCTGCGTGACCTTGCCGCCGGGAAAGTTGAAGGCGCCCAGAAAGGCAGGACTCTCCATCAAGATATTCTTGATGTAGATGCTGCGGCGACCGAGGCCATCAAGCGGGCCGGGAAACAGCCGCCGGTCCGCGTTTTCCTTGTCGCGATAGGGTGCGATGCTCGGGCCATACAGGGAACGGTCCAGACGGCCCGACGCCGCCAGGATGGCATCCCGGATGGCTTCCGCCTCCATGCGCCTGGCCGGATAATGATGCAGCCAGCGATTTTGCGGATCGATCTCGCGTGCCCTGGCCTCGGGCCGGTTCGACATCTGAAAGCTGCGTGACAGCACGATGGCGCGAATAAGCTTCTTGATCGACCAGCGCTCATCAACGAACCTGGCCGCGAGATGATCCAGCAGCGCCGGATGCGACGGCAGTTCGCCGACGCGGCCGAAGTCGTCCACGGTCCGCACCAGCCCCGTGCCGAAGAGATGATGCCAGACGCGGTTGACCATGACCCGGGCCGTGAGCGGATTACCGGCGTTGGCGATCCGCTGGGCGAGTGCGAGGCGACCGCTGCCGTCAGCTGGAAACCGCTCGCGCTCGGTGGACAGCACCTCCAGGTAGCGCCGGGCGGTCCTCTCCCCGGGCCTCAGACAGTCGCCGCGCACGAAGATCGGCTGATCGATGCCCGGTCCCCAGTCCGCCAGCCCCGGTACGATCCGCGGCCGGGCCAGCCCTTTCTCGATGGCACGATAGCTGTCAACGAGGTTGCGCAGCCGCGGCGTCGCATCATCTCGATTCGGCAGCAGGCCGTTATTGAGCAGGTAGGCGAGCCAGTGGACGTCGTGGTCGCTGGCCTTGCCTGTGTGCCAGGCACGCACGGCATTCGCAATGGTCGCGGCATAGCGATCCGCCAGCTCTGGCACGGTCTTGGGCGCGGGCTCGGCGAACAACGGCCGCAGGTGGCCAAGCTCCGCCCGCGGCGGACCATCCTCATCGTGCGTGACCACGTGGGTCACGCCCCAGAACGAGTGTGGATCGGCGGCGGCCTTGTCCCATGGCACGCGCTGGTTCGTCGAGTCGCCCCCCAGCGTCCCCAGTTGATCGGGATACTTCGGATTGTCGAACTTCGTCATCAACTCGGCGTAGACGCGCAGGCCGTCCGCATCTTCCGGCGGCGACAAGGTGATCCAGTGCCGGTCGCCGCTGGTGAGCGCCCGGAAGTTGCGATAGTTGAGCTGGCACTGATTCGACACCAGGCGGACGGCGGCACTCTTGCCGCCCATGACCTGAAAGCTGATGTGTTTGAGGCCGCGTGGCAGGATCGGCGAGCGCAGTGTGCCATTCAGTTTTTCGGAGACGGCGTGTGTGAAAACGCCGGCGGGAAAGATGGCCTTCACCACAGCGTCGCCGTCGCAATCCAGCGCAAAGTCGCCGGCAGCACCGGGACCGTGGCGCAGCGCCTGGCCGCCGGCTTGCCAGCCTGCGAACCCCTCCTTGCGAAAATCAGCCCAGGTTCTGAATCGCTTGGCGTTGAACTCGGCACGCTCCCGTTCATCTTTCGTGAATTGTGCCGCCGCCTGCCGCCAGCGCGTCGCGAATGGCGCCCTGGCATCCATCATGACTTGCCGCCAAACCTTCAAGGGCTCCTCCGCTCCGGACTTGTTGTTCCTGAGTGCCGCCTGCCAGTGATTCAGCATTTTCCCGTCGGCCTGGCCGGCGCCGGCAGTGGATGCCGCCATCAGATAGCGCGCGACTTTTTCCGACTCGGTCAACCAGGCCCGGCCAAGCTCTTCGCGAATCTCCTGCTTGAGCTGTCGTAATCGACGGATCGGTCCAGCGTTGACCTCGGGAGCGTCGATGGTGTGAGTGACCTGTCGCGAACTCCGAAGCACGCCGAGCAGGCCGTAGTAATCCTTCATGGACACGGCGTCGATCTTGTGGTCGTGGCAGCGGGCGCAGGCGACCGTCGTCGCCTGGAAGGCCTTGGTGAGCGTATCGATCTGGTTGTCGAGCAGGTCGTAGCCAATTTGCCGCAGGTCGATGCAATCGTCGTGGTTGACCTCGCCGAAACGATAAAAGGCCGTGCCGATGACCGACTCATTGATCCTGTCGTGCTCGTTCCGACGCGGCCGCGGCAACAGATCGCCGGCAATGTGCTCGCGGATCAACTGATCGAACGGGACGTCGTCATTGAAAGCGCGTATGAGGTAGTCGCGGTAGCGCCAGGCGTGATGCACCTCGTAGTTCCACTCGTTGCCGTGCGTCTCGGAAAAACGAACGACATCGAGCCAGTGCCGCGCCCAGCGCTCGCCGAAGTGCGGCGACTTGAGCAGCCGATCGACCAGCTTTTCATAGGCATCCACGTCGGAGTCGCGCTCGAAATCGGTAATCTCCGAGGGCATGGGCGGCAAGCCGGTCAGCACCAGGCTGAGCCGACGAATGAGCGTGGCCCGCGGTGCCGGGTCCGCCGGTTCGAGCCCCGATTTCTCCAGCGATGCCATCAGGTGCTGATCGATCCTTTGCCTGGACCAGGTGATATTCTTGATCGCCGGGACGCCGGGTTCGATCACAGGCTTCAGGCTCCACCAGTCACGGCGCGTGCGCAGCATCTCGTCCCAGGTAGTCGCCGCAGCCGGGTTGACGCTGCGCGTGCGCGGATCCGGCGCCCCCATCTTGATCCACGCTTCCAGGTCGGCGATCACGTTGTCAGGCAGCTTTCCCTTCGGAGGCATGCGCAGCGAGTCATCCGAGTAGCTTACCGCCTTGAGCAGCAGGCTCGCCTCCGGCTTGCCGGGAACCACGGCCGGCCCGGTCTCGCCCCCCTTGCGTGTTGCCTCGCGGCTGTCGAGCCACAGCTTGCCTTTGACTTTTTTCGCGCGCGTCGAATGGCACGAGTAGCAGTGCTCCGCCAGGACCGGGCGGATCCTGGCCTCGAAGAAGTCCAGTCCGTGCTGCTCCTGGGCGCTTGCGATAGCCGGTGCGCCGGCGATGAACCCAAGAAGAATGATGGATTGACGCATGAAATCCTCGCAAGGCGGGACGGCAGTGGACTCATGGGGCGGATTGGCCATTATACCGGAACGCCTGCTGCACCACCTGAAAAAACCGCCTGGCAGCAACGGCGCACCGGCGCTTCGTTTTTTCACCAAATGTTTCTATGTATATGAGGGAATGAACTGCACTCTCAGGGCCGCAACCAATGGCCGCGACCACCCAGGCTCCTGTCCTCGACCGCCCGCCGGAGTCCATGCGCCCGGACCGGCCCGAAGTCATGAGCCAGGTTGGCGTGAGCACGCTCATCGAGATTGACCGCGGCGTGACGTTTGAGTGCCTGGTGGGCAGGCATGTACGAGCCCGCAACCTGACGACCGGTCTGGTGACGATTCGCGCCTCGGCCGGTCTGCCATATCACACTCATCCGTTCGGTGAGGCCATCACCGTGCTGCAAGGCCGGGCAGTGGTGGGGGTGCAAGGGCGCGTTTACGAGCTGGGCCCGCTCGACAACATTGTGATCCCGCGTGAACTCGCCCACACCGCCAGCAATCCTTCCGACCAAGACGCCGTGCTGCATATCGCCATGGCGTCGCATGCGCCGACACGCACGCTGGTCGAGGACAGGTTCACGCAGCAGGCAATGTCGACCGATTCGACAGGCCAGCCCGGGGCCGAACGCGTCAATCGCCAGGCCACTGCGCCGCGCTTCGCCGCCGGGCCGGGGACGGAGTTCATTGACTTCTTCAATGTCGATCTGCTACCCAACATCGAGATGAGCGGCGGCTACGGGCTGTTCCATCCCGGAGGCCGGTTGCCGGCGCACGTGCACGACTTCGACGAATCGATATCGATCATCGACGGCGCGGCCACGTGCATCGTCGAGGGCAAGCGCTATACGCTGTCCAGATGCGCCACCGCCCTGGTGCCGCGCGGCCGCGTCCATTACTTCATCAACGATTCCCAGGCGACCATGGCCATGATCTGGGTATACGCAGGTCCCAGACCGGAGCGGATCATCGTCGCCGAACGCTGCGCCACCATCGAAGGAAGTCCCTGGAAATGAGGCGGCCGGCAACTCCGATCCGCAAGCATCGGCGCGATGGATTGCAGGGGGTGTTGGCGACATGAGCCGTACCTTTCGCGTGGCCCTTACCGGCGACTTCAACGACGAGGCCGGTCGGCCGCGCTATCCCGACATGGGCCTTCCTCTTCTCGCGAATGCGGGCATCGACACATCCACGCTGCCGCGGCACGCCGCCGAGATCGAGCCGGAGCAGCTGGCAAATGTCAACGGTGTCATCGTGCTGTCGCCGCGCGTGACGGCGCGCACCCTGTCCGGGTCTAGCGAGTTGCTGGCCGTCGGCCGGTTCGGCGTCGGCTACGACAGCGTCGATGTCGCCGCCTGTACCGCTGCCGATGTCATCCTGTTCATCACCCCCGGCGCCGTCGATCGCCCGGTGGCGGAAGCGACGCTGGCGTGGATGCTCGCCCTGTCGCATCACGTCCGCGCCAAGGACCGCCTGGTGCGCGAAGGCAAGTGGGACGAGCGCTCCGGCTACATGGGCAGCGAACTGCGCGAGCGCACTCTCGGCGTGATCGGCCTGGGCGGCATCGGCAAGGCGCTTGTCAACCTGGTCGCCGGCCTCGGCATGAAACCGGCCATCGCTTGCGATCCGGTGGTGATGCCCGAGCAGGCGGCTGCCATCGGCGTCCGGCTCGTGTCACTCGAGGAGCTGTTGCGTTCCGCGGACTATGTCTCGATCCACTGTCCACTCAGCGAACAGACGCGCAACCTGATCGGTGCGCGCGAGATCGCACTGATGAAGCCGACGTCATATGGCCCGTCGCAATAAATCTGCAACATATTAACACTTGAAGAAATCAGCAACGCAGCAGCGAAAAAAGATTCCTCTCAACAAACTCGGTCTATTAGACATGTTTGCCAATTTATGTTCAGTTAGA
>VGYC01000050.1 GCA_016873095.1 Planctomycetota bacterium
TCTAACTGAACATAAATTGGCAAACATGTCTAATAGACCGAGTTTGTTGAGAGGAATCTTTTTTCGCTGCTGCGTTGCTGATTTCTTCAAGTGTTAATATGTTGCAGATTTATTGCGACGGGCCATACTCCTCGTAGGTGATGATCTGCTGCTCGACGCCGACCAGCCGCCTGGCAAGCTGGTAGATCTGCTCGTCGTTGAGGCTCGGGTACAGCTGGGCGATGCGGTCGGCGAGACGGTTGTGCTCGCGGACGAACAGCGTGTGCACGACTGTCAGACCGAGTTGCTCGTTGGCGCGGACATCGCCGGCCAGGAAGAGCTGATTGCCCTTGCCCAGGGCGTCGGCGTTGTCCAGTCCGGTAGATGGGTCCCACAGTGGCAGCAGCCGGCCATTGGCGCTGGTGGCCAGCTTGCCGCCCACGAACGTGCGTAGCGCCGCCGCCCGCGTCGGGTCGGAGCCGTACACATGCGAGGCGTCGATATACGAGGTGATGCTGTTGACAACCTCGCGGCGCTCGCCGTTGACCCCCGTGCCCGCAAAGTACTCCGAGCGGTTGAAGGGGATGAGCGTGCCCTGCCCGAAGGGATCGCCCGCATCGAGGACGGGGATGCGGAAATCGCCCGTCGTGCCGTCGGAGAGCACATTGAACTCCGGGCCGGTGCGCGTCAGGTCCATGTCGTGCGTCACCCACTGGCCCCACTGGAACGCCCAGTCGGTCAGGAGTCGATTGCTCAGGATGCTCCCCGACTGGGACAGGACGGCATTGCTGACCGAGCGCGCGTTGGGTCCGGGCGCTAGCTGGTCGCCGTTGTCGTCGGGGAAGTCGTCGCCGTAGCCGAAGCGGATCTGTTCGGTCTCGGCAGCGCCCTGGTTGAGCACCGTGAGGTTATTGCTGGTGCCGTCGATGGTTCGCCATTCGACAGCAGTCAGGTCGATCGAGGGGACAAGTCGAGATTCGAGTTGTTCGGATTGCAAATGTGCGCGGCGCGCACGCTGACTCCTGGCCATGGTCGGCTCCCTGTCATGAGGTGAATTCTTCGTGATAAAGCGGACGGGAGCGCGCAACCCGGCGCAGCGTAGCATACGCGCATCGCGACCGCGGACCGTGGGCGCGGTCAACAGCAGGTTTGTTGTTGCGGGCCGGCAACCGGCCGCGAGGGCGTCATCTTCCAGGCGACGGGCTCAGCAAAGGCTGTGGTACGACGGGGACGTCTCCTTTGCCGGGATCGGGTCATCCTTCATTGACCGGACGTACATGACGGGAGAACACGAAAGGACGAAGTGTGTATGAAGTTTAACACGCTACCGGCCAAATGCAAGAGCGGTTCGGTGGATTTTAGCAGAAGAGGGCGCGAATCACCGCGCCGCATCGACGCAAGAGACATGCAGCCGAGCGTGTAGAAAGCTCGCTCGGCGGTTTCGCGCATTGTCGCGCGCGAAACCGCCAAGCGACGTGCAGTCACGTTAGTCAGCGTCAGGCTGTTACACGCAAGCTCGCACTACTTGATCTTCGGCGTGAGCCAGATTCGCACCTGTCCCGCAGAATTGAAACCGCCAGCCGCCAGGTAGCGCCCATCCGGAGAAAAGAACAGAGCGCTGCATGATCGATTGTTTCCCGTGAGCTTCAGCTCGTCAAAAGGCGCTTTCTTGTTTACATTCCAGAGCAGAAGAGAGCGACTCATGGACATGGCGATCCTCTGCTTTTTCCTCTCGCGCCGAGTGGCCTTTTCGAGCACTGATTAAGGTGATCCGTGAGGCCATTTTTTCGGCTCATCCGGCAAATGCGTGGGTTGCCCACGGGTTACGATCCCACTTGGTAGATTGATCTCGTACGGATTCCTCTTCTCTGATCGAAAGGCGGGCCATGCGCGGCATCGACTTTCGCGAAGTGCGAGCACTGATCTCGATGGCTGATGTGCTTGAACTTCTCGGCTTTCAAGCGCGTGAGTCGTCTGGACAACAACGCCGGGGCCCATGTCTGCTTCATGGCTCTGACGAAAGCAGCCGGGTATTCTCGGTCAACCTCGCCAAAAACGCCTTCCAGTGCTTCAAGTGCGGCGCCGTCGGAAATCAGCTTGACCTGTGGGCAGCCGTCACGAAACAGTCGCTCTACCAGGCCGCTCTCGATCTCTGTCAACGGCTGAATCGTGACGTCCCCTGGCTGAAAACGGCACAGAGATGAGGAACCCGTACTTGACCGTGCTCCATTCCACCGGCGGCTGCAATGCAAGACACCACGCATTTGCCGGAAGAGCCATTTTTTCTGGCAGCGTTCGACCACCCGCAACCTCGAAACTACCCTGAAGCAAGTCTGACCAGAGAGCCGGCAATTAGAAGAATGAATGCCAAGAAGAGAACAGCGAACATTCCCACGTAATGATCGCCAGTAGCGATGAGAGCAAGGATGGCAACGATCGCGATCAGCCAGACGGGTACGTAACTCCACCAGATCACGACATTTGTGAATATCAGTACGAGATTCATGGGCGCGATTCTTCGCTGCCCGTGATCGAAGGCCATGTTGCACCGCGCCACAACAGCATTGCTTCTCAATGATTGTAAACAAACCCGCGCGTGTTCAGCAGCGCCCACAGCACGTCCTCGACAGCCGCTTGCCGGTCGTCGCCGGACTCGGTGAAGACGCGGAGCATGACCTCTCTCTCGCGCTCGCTGGGGAAGCGCGACAGCGTACCGAGATAAAGCTCGTCGATGATGGCGGCAGGCGTCTTGTCAGACCTGGCCAGCTTGCGGGCCGTTCCCTGGCGAGCGCGGATCTTGTTCATGATCTCTTCCGAGTTCATGAGATGCAGCGCCTGCGCGATGCTTGGCTCGTTGCTGCGCTCGCATTCGCAGACGCTGGCGCGGACCGGCCGGCCGAAGATGCGCAGGAAGTACGACGGCATGCGGTTGTCCCAGAGCTGGATGGCGCGATAGCCTTCCGGCCAGCCGTTGAACCGCTCCGCCACCCCGGTCGCCTGGCTGATAGCGTCGAGCAGCACCTCGGCCGGCACCGCACGCGGACTGGCGTGCGAGGAATTCTGCTCGTCCACCGACCGGCCCGGTGCGAGACCTGCCAGTTGATAGAGCCGGGAGTTGAGCAGCGTCCGCGTGAACGCCTTGACGTCGAACTTCACGTCGCGCAGATGCTTCGCCAGCGCATCCAGCAACGGCTCGTTGACAGCGGGATTGGTGGCACGCTGGTCGTCGAGCGGTTCGACCAGGCCTCGGCCGAAGTAGTGGGCCCAGAGCCGATTGGCGAGGGCGCGGGCAAAGAACGGATTGTCCGGCGTCGTCAGCCAGCGGGCCAGCACCGTGCGGCGATCCGGCACGCGCGCGAAGTCCGCCTTCGTCGCGCCCAGTGCCTGCGCGGGGACCAGCTTGCCGGTGCGCGGATGTTTGAGGTCGATGCCCTCCGCCGCGAAGATCGTCTCCGACGCTCCGGCCGGCGTCTTGCGGCCGACGCCGGTGAAGAAACCGGCCAGCGCGAAGTAGTCATCCTGCGACCAGCGCTCCGAGGGATGATGATGGCACTGGGCGCACTGGATGCGCACGCCCAGGAAGAGCTGGCTGAACGAGCGGCTCATCTCCTCGGGCGTGGTGAGGGCCTTGTAGATCGCCGCCGGGCCCTCGTCGGCGACGCTGCCGCGGGCGGTGAGGATGGTGCGGGCGAACTCGTCATAGGGGCGGTTGTCGGCCAACTGCCGCCGCAGCCAGCGCGTCATCGCCACGGCCCCGGCCGGCGTGATCGTGTCGCGATCCACGCGCAGCAGGTCGGACCAGCGCATCGCCCAGTAATCCGCATACTCCGGCCGGTCGAGGAGCCTGTCGATCAGCAGCGCCCGCCGGTTGGGCCGCTTGTCGGCCAGGAAGTCGCGGGCCTCCGCCACGGTCGGCAGCGTGCCGATCGTGTCGAGGAACGCGCGGCGCAGAAACGTGGCGTCGTCGCACAGGTCGCTGGGCGGAATCGCCAGCCGTTCGAGATGGTCCCAGGCGAGGCGGTCGATGAAGTTGGCTTCCGGCGGGCGGATGAACTTATCCTTGTCGTGCCCGGCCAGGACGGGGCGCGGCACGGTGATCCGGCACAAGGTCACGTGATCGAGATAGCGCACCAGGATGGCGGCCTGGCCGGGCACCGAGTTGGCCTGCACCCGGCCGCGAGCATCGACCTTGGCCACCGTGCCGGCGTTCGAATCGTACTGGGCGTCGGCCGTCACGCAGCGGCGCTTGCCTTCGGCATCGACGGCCGTGACGCGCAACTGCTGCGTGCCAGCAAAGCCAAGAATCTGTTCGCGCGGCTCGACCTCGATGTGCGTGATCGGCGTGCCGGCGCTGAACTGCGCCCCCTCCTCGATCCAGCGCAGCAAGCGGCGATAGGGCAAACCATTCGGGTCGAGCCGCCGCCCGCCGCCGTGAGCGATCTGCCCCGTGCCCTTCAGGAGCAGCAGGCTGTTCTTCGGACTGCTGGGAAAGACGCGCCGGCCGCGCGTCTCCTTCATCAGCGACTCAAAATCGGCGGCCGGATCGAAGCCGAACACGCTCAACTTGAAACCGTTCTTCCCCTCGGCCTTGCCATGACATGCGCCGGCATTGCAGCCCGCCTTGGAGAAGATCGCCATCACCTCGGTCTCGAAGGCAACCGGCGCCGGCTTCTTGAACCCGGAGACTTCGACGCCAAGGCGCGCCTGCTCCGAGCCGTGGTGAGCTATGATTGTCGTGCGGCCCTCGCTGACAGGCTGCACGAGACCGGCCTTGTCCACGACGGCGATCTTCGGATCGAGCGACTCGTAAGTCGCGCTACGCGTGACATCGCCGGCCGGCCTGGCGTGGACGAGGATTTGCTGCGATGCCTCGGGATTGTCGAGAACGATACTGGCCGGGCTGACGCGCAGCCCCTGGGCGCGACACTCGGCCGCGGCGAAAGCAAGCCACGCACCCAGTACGATAGTTCCGCTTGAAACGAGCCGCTTGCCCATGCTGCCCCCGTCCGAATCGATCAAATGGGAGGGCGAGGCGCACCCCTCCCGCGTTTTCACCACGATTGTAGCAGGGCTGCCGGGCGCGTACAAGGATTCGCATCTGCCAGGTTGGCAGCCGGTCGACATGGCAGCTGAAACAATCCTTGACGAGAGCGAGTAGAATAGGCGTGCCCTCTCCACGCCGTCCGTAGGTTCGGAACAGGGAGCAAATAGATAGAAAGAAGGGAGTGGCAGAAAATGCGACGTGGACTCTTTGTGTTGACCGCAAGCATGGCGACGCTGGTGCTGGCTCGTCCGGCCCTGGCCGAACCGGGCACGCCCTCCAAGGCGAATCTCGACAAGAAGATCGCCAACTTCACGGTCAAGGATTCGTCCGGCAAGTCGCTTTCCCTCTATGATCTCAAGGACAAGAAGGCCATCGTCCTGGTGTTTCTGTCCTTCGATTGCCCGGTGTCGAACAGCTATTCGCAGCCCCTGGCCCAGATGTCCGCCGAGTTCGGCAAGCACGGCGTGGCCTTCGTCGGACTGACGGTCAACGAGGATGACACCCCAGCCCAGGTTGCCAGGCTTGCCAAGGATTACAGCCTGCCGTTCACGGTGGCCCTGGACACCAAGCTGGCCGCGGCCGACGCCCTCAAGGCCGAGGTCACGCCGGAAGTGTTTGTCCTCGACGGCAATCATGTGCTGCGCTATCGCGGCCGGATCGATAACGGTTACTACGCCAGACTCAAGCACAAGCCGGTCACCGAGAACAACCTGCAGCAGGTCCTGGGAGAACTGCTCACCGGCCGGCCCGTGAGCGTGAAGGCCACCGAGGCCATCGGTTGTGCGATTCCCCGGCCGGAGAAGCGTCCCATCGCCAGCGGCAACGTCACCTTTCATCGCGACGTCGTGCCAATCCTGCAGAACCATTGCCAGCGCTGCCATCGCCCCGGCGAAGTCGCGCCCTTCTCGCTGATGACCTATCGGCAAGCCGTCAACTGGGCCGAGGACATCAAGACGTTCACGCAGAAGCGCGTGATGCCGCCGTGGAAACCGTCGGAAGGCCCGGGGTTTCATAACGATCGCCGCATGTCCGACGCCGATATCGCCACGCTGGCGAAGTGGGTCGATTCCGGAACGCCGGCCGGCGATCCCGCCGACGCGCCGCCGCCCAGGAAGTTTCCCGAGGGCTGGATGCTCGGCGAGCCGGACCTGGTGCTGACCATTCCGGAAGAGTTCACGCTCGGCCCGACAGGTCGCGACCTGTTCCGCTGCTTCGTGCTGCCGACCAACCTGCCGGAAGACAAGTACGTGGTCGCCGTCGAGGTCCGTCCCAGCAATCCGCGCGTGGTCCATCATGCGCTCCTGTTCATCGATAGCGCTGGCCAGGGCCGCAAGCTGGAAGCCAAGGCCAGGGAAGCCAAGGCGCCGGCGGTCGATCCGGATCATCCGGCCGGGAAGAAGTACGACTTCGGCCCCGGTTACACGGTCGGCATGGGCGTCGGCTTCGTGCCGCAAGCCGGGCTGAGCGGCTGGGCGCCCGGCAACCTGCCGCGCTATCTACCCGAGGGCACCGGTTATTTCCTGCCCAAGGGAGCCGACGTCGTGATGCAGGTGCACTTCCACCGCAACGGCCTCGTCGAGAAGGAGCGCCCGAAGATCGGCCTGTACTTCGCCAAGAAGCCGGTGGCGCATCGCTATCAGGGCGGGGTGATGGCCGGCAGCTCCGGCGGACAGGGCATCCTCCGGCTCCTGTTCGCCATCCCGGCCGGCGAGGAAAACTTCAAGCTCACCGGCGACGCCTGGGCGACTGCCGACTTCAACCTGCACTCGATCATGCCGCATATGCACCTGCTCGGCAAGCAGATCCGCGTCACCATGACGCCCCCCGGAGGCAAGGAGCAAGCGCTGATCGCCATCAAGGAGTGGGACTACAACTGGCAGGAGACCTACTTCTTCAAGGAGCCGATCCGCGTCAAGGCCGGCACCCACTTCCACGTGGAAGCCGTCTACGACAACAGCAGCAAGAACCCCAACAACCCGTTCAACCCGCCGCGCGTCATCACCTACGGCGAGCAGACGACCAACGAGATGTGCTTCGTCTTCCTGGGTGGCTACGCCGACGTCGGCCGCCGGCTGCCGCTGACGCCGAACCGGCCGAAAGCCGCTCCGAAGGCGGCGGCGCGGTGACCCGCTTGAAATGTGAAAACCCGGCACAGGGCTCGAACCCTTGCGGATTCTCGCCCTTGCCGGGGCCTCTTCGTGCTGATGGAGAGGGTCACAGTCGCCTGAAGAGAATCGATACGCTGCCCGATCCGGGGCGCGATTGCAGGTCGTTGGGCCGATCGCCGTTCGGGTCGGGGGCATTGTCGCAGATGCGCAGCCCGTTGCCGTTGAGCTGATACACGCCCTTCCATGTCGTTCCCTGCAACGCGTCCCGGCGGTGGACGAAGTCGATCTGCGGTGGATCGGCATCGGCGTTCAGCCGATACGTCCCGCGAAAGATCACGTCGCCCTTCTCGCCGCGAATCACGAAGCGGTCATTCAGGAAAGCAAGGCGCTGCCCCGTCAGGTAGTCCGCCTCCTCGCCGCTGCGATTGGCCAGCACAGCCAGCCAGATTCCCTGCAGCCTCTCTCTGTCTCCGGCCCCGCTGATTCCGGCCGGCTCGTTCTTGGTCGCCAGTCCGTTCGTCGAACAGGTTTCACAGATCATGGTCCACCTCCGTTTCTTGTTCTCGTTGCCTCTTCCACTGGTTCCAGCGAGGAGAGGCGACGGAAGGGGACACAGAATCCAGCCGACACGCGTCCGCATCACCGCTCGGCGGTTTCGTGCGCAGCATCCCGCGCGAGTTCGGCGAACGCGCGGCAACACGTGCGCGAAACCGCCGAGCGGTGAGAATTGACGCTTGTCCCCGGGATCATGTCTTGCGCTTGGTCACGACCCGGAAGTCGAGTTGCCGGCGTTGCAGGTCGACGCGGACGACCTTGACGTGGACCTTGTCGCCCAGGCGGTAGCGCTTCTTGGTCCGCTTGCCGAACAGCGAGTGGCTGGACTGATCGTAGTCGTAATAGTCGTCGGTGAGGGTGCTGACGTGCACCAGGCCCTCGACGGGCAGGTCGGCGGCCTGGGCGAAGAAGCCGTAGTCGGCCACGCCGGTGATGATGCCGTCCGTCTCCAGGCCGATGCGCTCGCTCATGAAGGCCAGCATCTTGACCTTGATGAGCTCGCGCTCGGCCACGTCGGCGCGGCGTTCCATCTTGCTGCAATGCTCGCCCAGGGCCGCCAGCTCATCAAAGCTGCCGCCCGCCTTGCCCGTCTTGAGCCAGCGGTCCAGCAGGCGGTGCACCGTCAGGTCAGGATAGCGGCGGATCGGCGAGGTGAAATGGCAGTAATCCTGACTGGCCAGGGCGTAGTGCCCCTCCTCCTCCGGACTGTAGACCGCCTGCTTGAGACTGCGCAGCAAGGCGTAGTTGACAGCGTGCATGTCCGGCCGGGTCGCGGCTTGCGCCAGCACGCGCTGCAAGGTGAAACGGTCGGTCTCGCGGACAATCTTGTAGCCAAGCCCGCGGGCGAACTCGGCAAACGCCTTCAGCTTCATCGGATCCGGCGCCGGATGGATGCGGCGCAGGAACGGCACGTCGATGCTGCTCAGCTGCTCGGCCACCGCCTCGTTGGCCGACAGCATGAATTCCTCGATCACCTGGTGGCTGATGTCGTTGACGGCAAAATGGGCGCCGCTGACGCGCCCCTGGTCGTCGTACTCCAGCTCGATCTCCGGCATCTCCAGTTGCAAGGCGCCGCGCTTCGTGCGCCGCTTGCGCAGGATCATCGCCAGATCACGCATGCGGAACAGCAGCTCGCGAATCTCCGTCGGCAACGAGGCGCCGTCGTCCTTGCCCGTCAGGATCGCCGAGACCTGTTCGTAGGCGAAGCGCTGGCGGACGCGGATGGCGGTGTTGGCGAAGCGGACGTGGGCCTTCTGCCCGGTCGGCGTGAAATCGATGAACGCGCTCTTGGTGAGCCGCACCTTCCCCTGCTGCAAGCTGGCCAGGTGATTGGAGACGATCTCCGGGAACATGGGGATGACGCGCTGCGGCAGGTAAACGCTGGTGGCCCGCTTGCGGGCCTCGCGATCCAGCGCGCTGTTCGGCGGCGCAAAGTGCGACACGTCGGCGATGTGCACGCCCAGCTGCCAGTGGCCGGACTTCGGATCCTGCGACAGGGATACCGCATCGTCAAAGTCGCGGGCATCGACCGGGTCAATGGTGATCGTCAGTTCTCCGGTGAGGTCCTCGCGGCCGTGCAGATCGTCCTCGGAGAAGGCGTCGGCGACCGCGCGGGCCTCGGCGAGCGCGTCCTCGCCGAAGGCGTCCGGCAGGCCGAAGGCGCGGATGATCGACAGCGTGTCCACGCCCGGCTTGCCGCGCGGGCCGAGGATCTCGATGATCACGCCCTCGCCGCGATCCTCCGACGAGGGGAAGCTGAGCATCTCGATGACGACCTTGTCCTGCGGCCGTGCCCCCTGCGCCCCCGGATCGCCGACAAAGATGCTGTGGCTGAAGACCGTGCCATCGACGCGCACGAACCCCTGCCCCTCGCGCTCGAAGTAGGTGCCGACGAATTGCCGGGCCGCGCGCTCGATGACCTGCACGATCTCGCCGCTGGGGCCCAGGTTGGCGCGGCGCGGCTTGCTGCGAATGCGCACCAGCACCGTGTCGCCGCTGGACGCATCGGCGACGTATTCCTGTCCGATGTGAATTTCCGGCCCGACCGTGCCATCCACGGCATGCGGGCGGACGAAGCCGAAGCCGGCGTCGCTCTTGCGAAAGACGCCGGTGACCGCGCCATGCGGCGCGGCCTTGCGGACCGTCTGGTTACGGCCGATCTCCAGCCGGCCCAGCTTCACCATGCGGCGAGCCAGCGAGCAGAAGGACGCATACTGTGCCGGGCTGATGTCGAGCTTGCGGGCCAGCGTTTTCAGTTTGACAGGCTCGTAGCGAGGGTGGGCGACGGTGTCGAGAAGCAGCTTTTCGAGTTTTTCCATTGTTTCATTGTACGCGTCCGTCCTGGACGCGTTTACGTTTCGCGTTCGGATACGGGCACGCCGGGACATTGGTTATCGTAGCCGTGGCGGCGGGCGTGCGCGAAACGAGAGCAAATGCACGAGCCTTGCCCGCGAATAACCTCGCGGGCCGTCAGGCGTTGCCGGGCCGCTTGACAACGGCCAGTCGCATGACTACTTCATTTGCATCCGAAACCCCGCGCCGGCAACGGGTTAACAATTGCCGTCCGCCAACCGCTAGAGAGGCACGCGAACCCATGGCCACCGCACCCGCCGCCAAGCCCGCCCCGCAGCCCCAGGAAATCGTCATCTACAGCCATTCCAATCTGTTCTACTGGTGGCCGGTATGGGCCTGCGGCTTCATCATGGCGATCGTCACGGCGTTCAGCGGACAGTCGCTGGCCATCGTGCCCAATAACACCAAGCCGATGACAAGCCAGGTCGTTCCAGGTCTGGGCGACGACAAGGACCGCCGGGACATCCTGGTTGTGCCGCAGAAAACGCAATTGCCGCGCGACAAGGACAAGCAGCCGATCGAGCCGAAGCTGCATGTCTCCAATAGCAAGAACGTCGGCACCTGGTTCTGCACCGTGCTGCTGCTGGTGATCTTCATCACCAATGTGCCGCTGCGCGGGCTGTGGTCCGTCATCGTCATCGTCACCGTGGTCTTCGTGTCCATTATTTTCGCACTCGTGCAGATCAACGAGCAGAGCATCTGGGACCACATCTTTCATTTCCTGTTCTTCCTGGACATTCGCATCAACATGGGCGGCTACCTGTTCATCTCGATCATCCTGTTCATTCTCTGGTTCCTGGTCAGCATGTTCTTCGACAAGCAGATCTACATGGTGTTTTCACCAAGCCAGTTCAAGGTGCACATGGAGATCGGTGGCGGCGAGACGGCCTACGACACCATGGGCATGACCATCGAGAAACGCCGCAACGACCTGTTCCGGCACCTGATCCTCGGCTTCGGCTCCGGCGACCTCGTCGTCAAGACCACCGGCGCCCAGTCGCACACCTTCGAGATCCCCAACGTCCTGTCCCTGGGCCGCCGCGTCCGCGAAATCGAGGACATGCTCCGCTCCAAGCAGGTGCTGCCAGGAAACTAGCGATTTTTGATTTCTGATTTTTGATTTTTGATTGCAAGAATGTATGACCGAAGCGGAGATGAAGCAGCGCACCAAGCAGTTTGCGCTCCGGGTCATCAAGCTCGTCAATGCCCTGCCCAGGACAACGGCGGGGAACACGATTGGGCGGCAGCTCGTGCGCTCGGGAACATCGGTCGGCGCCAACTATCGTGCCGCTTGCCGAGGCAGATCGCGCGCAGACTTTGTGGCCAAGCTCGGCATTGTTGAGGAGGAAGCCGATGAATCGGGATTCTGGCTGGAACTCGTGATTGACAGCGGCCTCTTGTCGCAAAAGTTGGTCCAACCGCTCCTGAAGGAGGCTCAAGAGATAGTCGCCATCATGGTCGCATCCCGCAAAACCGCATCAAGTCGCAAATGATCAATCAAAAGTCAAAATTCAAAAATCAAAAATTCCGCCATGTTGCCCCGCGACATTGTTCGTCAGATTCGGCGCTTGCACATCCGGGCCAGACGGGCGGTCGAGGATCTGCTCGGCGGCGAGTATCACAGCGTCTTCAAGGGCGCGGGCATCGCCTTCGAGGAGGTCCGCGAGTACCAGCCGGGGGACGATGTCCGGGCCATTGACTGGAACGTGACCGCGCGCATGGGGCATCCGTTCATCAAGCGCTTCGTCGAGGAGCGCGAGCTGACGGTGATGCTGCTGGTGGATGCCAGCGGCAGCCAGAAGTTCGGCAGCCGCCGGCAGAGCAAGCGCGACGTGGCCGGCGAACTGGCTGCCATCCTCGCCTTCAGTGCCATTGCCAATAACGACAAGGTCGGACTCCTCGTCTTCACCGACCAGGTGGAAAAATACGTGCCGCCGCGCAAGGGCGTCCGCCACGTCCTGCGGCTGATTCGCGACGTGCTGTTCTTCGAGCCGCACCGGCCGGGAACCTGCATCCGCGCCCCCCTCGACTACCTCAACAGGGTGCTGCGCCGCCGGACGATTGTCTTCTTGCTCAGCGATTTTCTCGACACGGACTTCGACAAGGCTCTCAAGCGGACCGGCCGCCGGCACGACCTGGTGCTGGTCAACATCGCCGATCCACGCGAAGAAAGCCTGCCCGACGTCGGCCTGCTCAGCATCGCAGATGCGGAGACAGAAGACGAGGCGCTGCTGGACACGTCCAGCCAGGAGGTGCGTGACGCCTTCGCCGCCGCAGCACGGCAGCGGCGCGACGCGCTGAAACAATCCGCGCGCGCAGCCAGGCTTGATACCATTGACGTATCGACCGCAGGGGGACATCTGGACGCCCTCGTACGCTTCTTCAAGCTCCGCGAACGACGATTGCGACGAATATGAGCAGCGGGTTCTGGGGACTGGCACTCGTCCTGGCGTGGCCCGGCGACTTCGTGGAGCGGCAGCACACCGGCCCCGCGACTTTGAGCATGCGCCCTGACAAGGGCCCGATTGCTCTATCCGACGTCTTGCGCCTGCGCCTGACGGTGAAGGGCAGCGAGCAACTGGAGGTCCAGCCGCTTGCCAGCACGACGATGGAGCCAAGCTGGCGATTGAGCGCGCGCCGCGCGACAGTCAACCACCTCGCACGAAGCAGTATCTGGGTGCAAGAGATCGAGGCCGAGCCGCTCCGTCCCGGCGATCTGACGCTGGAGTTGCCGCCGCTGCGCTACCGCGAAGCGGACGGCCGCTGGCAGGTCGTGGACTGGAAGCCGATTCCGGTGAAAGTCCGGACGGCGGCCGTCGCGGACGTCAAGGATCTGCGCGACATTGCCGACATCGAGAAATTGCCGGCGGCTGACGCCGGCTGGAACGATTGGATCGGTCCCGCGGCCGGGACGCTGGCGCTGCTTGTGCTGCTTGCGCTTGTCGTGACGGTTTGGCGCCGGCGCAGACGCCGGCGCCGCGGGCCGCTCACGCCGGAACAGATGGCGCAGCGCGATCTGGACCGGATCGCGGAGCTGAAGCTCATCGAGGCGGGTCGGGCGGCACGGCTGCACGCCATGCTGTACGATGTGGTTCGCCGCTATCTGCGCCGGCAGTATCAGATTGCAGCGCGTGCGCACACCAGCGCCGAGCTGCGCGCGCAACTGCAAGGCGCGCCGCTCGCCGCCGAGCAGCGCGCACGTCTCGACGCGTTTCTGGAACGCTGCGAGCGCGGCAAGTTTGCCGGCGCGGCGCTGTCCGCACCGGAATGCCTCGAAGCCGCGGAATTGGCTCGCCAAATCGTCTCCAGCGGCACTCTCAATTCCACCGGGCAGCCGCGCGAAAATGACAGTCCGGCAAGAAGCGCCGATCACGAAGGCGCTGGAAGCTGACGGCGTTGGCGAAGAATGAGAAAACTGGCCCGAGTGGGTAAAGTTAACGGGTTCCGGGACCGATTCTCTTAGTGTCGGAAACGACGACGCCAAACGCAACGCGAAACGCAAAGTGCATCGCGCCGCACCTCATCGAAGCCACTGGAGCTTGCATATATGAAACCCACCAGCACCGGCCATCACCATAAAGGGCTCTGGATTCTTTCGGGGATGATCATCCTCGGCATCTGGGGCTGTTCGCAGGGCAAGAACGACGCCGTTGTCAAGCTCAAGCAACTCGAAGCGCAGCACGCCCGCTTGCAGGACGACCTTGAGACGGCACAGAAGGCCAGCGACAACTTCCGCAAACGACTGACCCAGGTCGAGTCGCAGCGCGCCGAACTGGCCAAGCAGGTCGCCGAACTGAAAACGGTCGTCCGGGAGCGCGACGACCTTCGCCAGCAACTCTCCACCCGCACCGGCGAGCGCGACAGCTTCCACTCGCAACTGATCCAGTTCGGCCGCGAACTGCACACCCTCGCCGGCCGCGTCGAAGCCGCCACCAACGGCTCAGCACGACAGATCACGATCTCGTATGCCGATTGAAGATTTTGGAATTTTGATTTTCGATTTTTGATTTTTGATTGCAAGAAGTCGTCGCCCGGCACCCTGTCTTGCAATCAAAAATCAAAAATCTCGAACTGCCCCCCTTCGTCCGTGACCCCTTGCTTGACCCCCGCACCTCCCCGTCCGTGGTTCATCGATCGGCCGCCGGGTTCACCTCCACCCGACGCCGGCCGCCGATGAACCACGGCCATTTCTATTCCATGCGCCCGCTCATACAATAACTGCCGCCCACAATCGACAGGAGCGGAGTCCTGCCGCAACCAACCGACGTGCACGAGGAGCAGTCCATGTTCGATCCCTCCGGAAACTCGATGGCTGGAAACGCCGGGCCCTTGCAACCGATGGCCCAGCGCTATCGGGATTACGCCCGGCAACGGCAGATGACGCTGGCCGATCTGTTGCTCGAAAACCGCATCGTCTTCCTGGGCAGTTCGCCCGAGACCGGCGGGCAGGCGGCCATCACCGACTACCTCGCCAACGTCACCATCCAGAAGCTCCTGTTCCTGCAATACGAGAACAAGACCCAGGAGATTCACTTCTACATCAATTGCCCCGGCGGCTCTGTGACGGCCACGCTGGCCATCTACGACACCATCCAGTACATGGAGTGCCCGATCTCGACCTACTGCATGGGCATCGCCGCCAGCGGCGCCGCCATCATCCTCGCCGCCGGCACCAAGGGCAAGCGCTACGCCCTCCCCAATTCCAAGGTCATGATCCACCAGCCCTGGGGGCAAGTCGGCGGCCAGATCTCCGACATCGAAATCCAGGCCACCGAGATCCTCAAGGAGCGCAAGCGCCTGAACGAGATCCTGGCCCAGCACACCGGACAATCCTTCGATCGCATGGAAATCGAGACCGATCGCGACCGCTACTTCTCCGCCCAGGAAGCCAAGGATTTCGGCCTGGTCGACGAGGTCATCCAGCGCATCACCGATGAGAAGCCCAAGACGTAGAAGCCGAAGTGATCGATGACGGAGCCTGCCCATGCTGCCGCAACCGCTGCGCCCCGACGATGAACCGCCGCTCGATGACCTGGCCTATCCTTCTGTGCGCTGGCGCCGGCCGCGCTTCGCGACGCGCGGCCGCGTCTTGCGTTTCGCCTTGCTGGCCGGCTGCGGCTGGGCGGCGGTGCTGGCGCTGGCGACGGCGGTCGTGATGTCGATGTTTCCTGTGCATGGCATCATCGCCGATCGCTCCAGCGACTTCCTGCCCACGTTTTTCCAGCTGTTCGCCGTGTTTGCGCCGATGCTGATCGTGGCCGCCGCGCTGGCCGCCGGCACCCAGGCCGTGCTGCGCGAGATGCGCCGCTCGGCCACCAAGAGCCGGCGAGCACTGGAAGGACTCGTCAAACGCGCGGGCGACCAGCGCAACAGCAGCGACTCACGGGGACCGCTGCCTGAGCTTGATCTTGAGATTGACCGGCCAAGGCCATAGATTCGCGACCGGATTGCGCCTGCTAAACCAATGGCACCCCCAGACAGGCGTGGTCCAATTTCGCTCGGCGGTTTCGCGCACGATGTCGCGTGCGAGCCAGTGCGCGAAACCGCAAGCGAGCGCGGGCTAGTCTGTCGCCAGTTCACGGTCGGGTCTAGCGCCCAATTCGATCATCCAATCAAAAGCAACACTCGAAAACCAAAAATACAAACAACCAGGCCCCGCCGTGCGGGCGGGGCCTGGTTTTCTCGCTGGGGCACAGGGTGGGGATCACTTGGCCATCGCTGTCACGATGGGCCGTTTGCCTTCGGCAGCCCCGGCCGTCGGCGGCGTGGCGGGCTTGAGACTGCTATGCGGCCCGAGCACGGCCGGCGCCGGCGGGCAGCATGGCTGGCACACCGGGATGTACACCGGGATCTGCCGGCAGAACTTGTAGGTCACCGTGTACGGCTCCATCCGGCAGGTCGTGAGCGGCACGCAGCGGGTCACCTCGTGCGGCACCATGCGACAGGTGACGTACGGAACCTTGCACACCTTCTCCTGCGTCACGACCTTGCACTTCTTCACGGTCACCACCTGGCAGCGTTCCTCCGGCACCATCTTGCAGACCTGGTACGGCACCTTGCACGTCCGCGTCTCCGGAACCATCTCGCACTTCTTGCGCGTTTCCATGCGGCAATGATGCTCGGGAACCATGCGGCAGACCGTGAACGGAATCTTGACGCACTTCTGCTCGGGGACCATGATGCACTTCTTGCAAGTCATCATCTTGCAATGGTGCTCCGGGATCAACCGGCAGGTCGTGTACGGAATCTTCTTGACCTTGTCCTCGCGGACCAGGTAGCACTTCTTGCAGGTCACGACCTTGCAGTGCTGCTCGGGCAGCATCTTGCAGGTGTAATGGCACACCTTGCGAACCCGTTCCTCCGGGACCATGATGCACTTCTTGCAGTTCACGATCTTGCAGTGCTGCTCGGGGACCATGCGGCACGTCGTGTAGCAGAGCCGTTTCACCTTCTCCTCGGGCACGACATAGCAGCGGCGGTGCACGACCATCTTCGTGTGGTGCTGCGGGATCAGCTTGCAGGTGGTGCAGGCACACTTCTTGTAGGTGGTGGCCGGGATCACCTTGCACGTGTGGTACTTCACGACATGGCTATGCTCCTTCTGGACATAGCGGACGCAGCGGACCACGCGTACCTCTTCGCGCGGCACGAAGGTCTTCTTGCAGGTCCAGTGGCCGGGCAGCTGCACCGGGCAGCACGTCACGGGGCCCGGGCAGTATCGCTGCTGGCAGGTGCACGGGTCGAACACCCACGTGCCCGGCTGGCGGCAGCACTTCTGCACGATCGGACCGGGGCAGTACACCGGCTCGCTGTGCCAGCAACCCGTTTGCACCTTGAACTTGCGCTCGGTGTAGATCGGGTGATAGCTGTAGCTCTTCACCACGCAGGAGCGCGGCTCCAGGACCGTCTTGTAGGTCGTCATCGGCACCTGGTACACATGCGTCGTGTACTTCGGCGAGTACGTCGTCCAGTGGACCGGGACCTTGTACTCCTGCACCTTCTGGTGGTACACGGTGTAGCGCTGCTCGCACACATGCTTCTTGTATTCCGGATGGTACGTCGTCCAGCGGTGCGGGACCTGGTAGTCCTGATACATCGGCTTGTGCACGATGTACTTGCAATCGCGCTCGTGCTTCTCGTACACCGGATGGTGCGTGGTCCAGCGGTAGAGCACCTGGTAGGTGCTGTATGCCGGCTTGTACGTGCAGTAACGGCATTCCTTGACGTGATTGATGTACTGCGTCTTGTAGGTGGTCCAGCGAATGGGCACCTGGTACTCCTGGAACGTCGGCTTGTACACGCAGAAGCGGTGCTCGCGGTAGAACTGCTTGTACTCCGGCCGGTAGTTCGTCCAGTGCACCGGGACCTGGAATTCCTTCCAGACCGGCTTCATGCAGGTGAAGCACTGGTCGCGGAACTTGGTCTCGTAGCACGGCCGCATGACGACGTACTTCTGCACGACATCATGGCAGGACCACAGCGGCACGTTGATGACGTAGCGCTGCTCCTTGAAGCGTTGCTCGTAGACCGGTCGACAGACGGTCTCCTTGCAGTGTTTCATCACGGTCTGGTAGACCGGTTTGTAGCGGATGCAGCAGCGGTCCTCGACGACCGTCTGGTAGCAAACGCGGTAGCTGATGGCGGGCATGCAACATTGTTCGGGGCTACAGCAAACGGGGGGATAGCCGCCCGCGCCGCAGTGAGCCGCCCGCACCGACTGCCCGGGGCCCGCCAGGCCGACCAGGGCAATGAGCATGGGGGTGATCTTACGCAGCCTCATCTCGGGCCTCCGGAAGTGAAACGACAGTGAAAGGGTCACACCTGTGCCAAAGCCAGCGCGGCCTGCCGACACTCGCGGAACTGCATTGAGCGCGGCAAACCGTTCAGGAGAAATGTGCGCGATGGGGCAATCCAGGCCAAATTTTCTTTAGAGAAAATCCAGGCAATCTGACCACGACACCCCGTCCTGACAAGACTTTAGCGCAGACGTGGAGTTTTCCGCCTTGCTGGACCGGCAAAGCTGGGGCGAATGACGGGTGTAAGGAGGGAGAGGATTGTGCTAGTTCCCCGCTCGAGTTCGCCGCTCGCTAGCCCCGTGAACGGGGCTGGGCATTAGCCCGCCTTCGCCTGGCTTGCTGGTTTAGTGAGGTAATCGAGCACGTCCCGTTGCATCTCTTCGAGTTCCGTCCTGGCGAGCATTCTTGTGACTTGCTTGACCAGACAACCACGGCAAGCCAGAGAAACCCCCAGTTGCCGAAAAATCGGTGTTGGTTTCCAACGGTATCCGTCATTAAAGTAGGGGCTACTCCTCGTTCCCAGGCTCTGCCTGAAACGAGGTCCATACACACGGAAAGGCGGTCGATCATGCGGCGGATCGGGATGGTTCTCGGACTTCTGGCGCTTCTGACGCTGGCGGGCGTCGCCCGGTCGCAAGGGGGCAAGCTGGACGGCAACTGGCAGGTCTCGCTTTACGAGAACGGCCAGAAGCTCACGCTCTGGATCCTGCAGTTCGACAGCCGCGGCGGCAAGTTGATGGGCTCCGTCAAGTCCGTCGAAGGCGTGCCCAGCTCTTCGCTGGATCGGCTCGAAGTCAAGGACGGGCAGATCAGCTTCGCCATCGGCGTCGGCAACCAGGCCTTCCAGTTCGAGGGGGATGCCGCCCCCATCAACGGCAAGGTGATCGCCGGCTCCTTCCTGGTTGGCGGGCAAATCCGGGCCGCCGTCCTGGAGTTGACGCCGGCTCGCAACTCCTTCGAGCTGGCCAAGGAACTGGTCACGCTGCATCCGAATGATCCGCGCATCTTCGAGGCGTTGCCCGAGCTGATCCGGGGAGCCACTCGCGAGAAGGCCAGCGCCAAGGAAGTCCGCGACTGGGTCGCCGCCTCGCTGAAGCTTGGTCAGCGCTTCGGCGGCCGCTGGCAGCGCGAGAACACGATGCGCCTAGCGGAAATGCTGATGAAGGAGCCGGGCCTGACGGAAGTGGCTTTTGAGACGGCGCGCTCCGCCGAGGCGCTCAAGGGCAACCTGGACTTTCAGTTGCGCGTTCTGGAGGTACAGGGAGCCGCACTCACCAGGCTAGGCAAAGGCGACCAGGCCGAGGCCGTGCTGGGTCGTCTCGACAAGCTCGAGAGCCAGGCTCACGAAGAGTATGCCAGGACCGCGCTGCCGTTCAACCCGGCGAAGTACCCGGGCCGCAAGGGCACGAGCAACCGCGCCGTCCTTGTCGAGCTGTTCACCGGCGCGCAATGTCCGCCGTGCGTGGCCGCCGATCTGGCCTTTGACGGCGTCGAGAAGTCGTTCAAGCCCTCCGAGGTCGTGCTGCTGCAGTACCATCTGCACATCCCCGGTCCCGATCCCTTGACATCGCCCGCCAGCGAGGCCCGGCAAAACTATTACAAGGAAGATGTGGAAGGCACGCCGGCAATCATGTTCAACGGCAAGTCGGCCGCACCCGGCGGCGGCGGCCGCGCCGGCGCCCGCGAAAAGTTCGACGAGTACTGGCGCGTCCTCAACCCGCTTCTGGAACAGCCGGCTTCCGTGAAGCTGCAAGCCGTCGCCGTTCGCAAGGGCGACAAGGTGGACATCCGCGCCCGCGTGACCGACCTCGACAAGCCCGGCGCCAAGGTGAAGCTGCGCATCGCTCTCGTCGAGGACTGGGTTCGCTATCGCGCCCGCAACGGGCTGAGCTACCACAGCCGCGTCGTCCGCGCCTTCCCCGGCGGCGCTGCCGGCGTGACGCTCGACAAGCGCGACGCCGATCACACGGCCACCGTCAACCTCGACGAGCTTCGCAAGAGCCTCGCCAAGTACCTGGACGATTCCGTCCGCAAGAACGAGGCGCCCTTCCCCGATGCCCAACGGCCTCTCGGCCTGCGTCGCCTGCATGTGGTCGCCTTCGTGCAGAACGATGCCAACCAGGAGGTGTTGCAGGCGGTGGAGACGCGTGTGCGCGACGAGTGACATCGACCTTGCAGTTGAACCGCTTGCGGCTCGTCCCGGATCTCGCGCCGGTCGCATCATGGGTCGTATCATGACCCGATGCTCGATCATGCTCCGTTTGCGGACGGCCTGCCGCATCCCAGTCCCGACGAGATCCACAAGCACGCCGCGCAGATCGTGAACTGGCTGCTCGCCGATTTCACCGCGCTGCCGCAGCGTCCGGTGGGCACAATGGCGTCGCCCGCGCAGATGCAGGCATGGCTGGGCCAGCCGTTGCCGGAGGAAGGCCAGGGGCTGGACGCCGTGCTCAAGACCTTCGGCGAACTTGTCGCCCCCTTCGCGTTTCGCCCGAATCATCCGCGCTTCATCGCCTTCATCCCATCCGCCCCGAGCTACTATTCCATCCTGGGCGACTGGCTGTGTGCCGGCATCAACCTGTTCGCCGGCGTCTGGCTGGAAGCGGCCGGCGCCACGCAGGTCGAGCTTGTCGTGCTCGACTGGTTCAAGGAACTGCTCGGCTACCCACCCGGGGCAAGCGGCATCCTCACCGGCGGCGGCTCGGAGGCCAACCTCACGGCGCTGCTGGTGGCACGTGAGTCGCTGTCCTTCGCCGATCGTGGCCGCGCCATTCTTTACGTGAATCAGCATCGCCACTGGTCCGTGGATCGCGCGGCCAGGACCATCGGGCTACACCCCGATCAGGTGCGACCCATCCCTGCGGGGACGGACTTTCGCGTGCATGGTTCCGCACTGGCCGAGGCAAGCACACGCGACACAGACGCTGGCAAGCTGCCGTGGGCCATGGTGGCGACTGCCGGCGCCACCAGCACCGGCATCGTCGATGACCTCGCATCCATTGCCGACGTATGCCGGCAGCACGGACTCTGGTTTCATGTCGATGCCGCTTACGGCTGGTCCGCTTCCCTTGTCCCTGCCGGCAAGGCGCTCCTTCACGGCCTTGAACGGGCCGACTCGATCACGCTCGACCCGCACAAGTGGTTCGCCCAGACCTTCGAGGCAGGCTGCGTCCTGGTCCGCGACGGCCAACGGCTGCGCGACACGTTTGCACACAGCCCGGAGTACATGCAGGACGTTCGGCCCGCCGACGATGAGGTCAACTTCGCCGACCTGGGCCTCGCCCTGTCGCGGCGGTTTCGCGCCCTCAAGATCTGGTTCTCGATCAAGGTACTGGGCATCGGCTGGTTTCGCGCGCTGATCCAGCACACCTGCGCACTGGCGGAGCACGGCGAACGGCTGCTCCAGCAAGCGGAATGCTTTGAACGCCTCAGCCCGCGCGCCCTCAGCATGGTTTGTTTCCGTTACAGGCCGAAGGGCAGCCGCGGAGATACAACGGAGGAAGAGCTGGATCGCCTCAACCTGGCCCTGTGCGCCGCCGTGCGTGACAGCGGCAAGGCGTTCCTGTCCTCGACGCGCCTGAACGAGCACGTCGCCCTGCGCTTCTGCTTCGTCAACTGGCGCACCACGCCGCGCGACGTCGAGGAAATTGTCGAACTGCTGGTGTCACTCAAAGAGAAGTTGTAGCATTCGCAATACTCTGGGTGCCATGCCCACGGCTTTGCGTGGGCATGGATGGCAAACTGATAGTTGCAAGCGAAGCATGGCCACGCAAAGCCGTGGCCATGGCACCCATGGCACCCGATTTCGCTCTTATTCTGACGAAGGACACGTAATGCGACTGGCCGCTGCACTGCTGAGTGTTGGGATCGTGGGTTGGACCGGGACTGCGCGGCCAACTGCCGCCAACGACAAGACCGACCTGCGTGCCGACATCCGCACCGTCGCCGAGCAAGGGCGCGGCACGGACGCCGGCCGCAAGGCCTGGGAGCGCATCAGCGCCGGCGGGGCGGAACTGGTCATTCCCATCCTCGAGGCGATGGACACCCCCGACACCGTCGCCGCCAACTGGCTGCGCACGGCACTCGATCGCATCGTCGAGCGCGACGGCAAGAAGCTCGATGTGGACCGGCTTCTCGACTTTGTCAAGGACGCGAAGCGCCAGGGCCGCGCCCGCCGTCTTGCCCTCGATCTAATCGAAGAGCGCCGGCCGGGAACCAGCGCAAAACTTTACACCGGCTGGCTCGAGGATCCGGAGTTCCGAGTCGAGGCGGTCGGCCTGGCTCTCGACCGGGCGGGCAAGCTGCTCAAGGCAGGCGACAAGAAAGCCGCGGCGGACGCGTATCGCCAGGCATTCGCGGCTGCGCGCGATCAGACGCAATGTCGCAAGGCCGCAGCCGGCCTGCTCGAGCTCGGCACCAAGGTCAGCGTCGGCCGGCACATGGGCGTCCTGATGGACTGGTATCTCATCGGCCCGTTCGACGGCGGCGGCATGAAGGGCTTTCATCTCTCGTATCCGCCCGAGAAGCAGATCGACCTGAAGGCCGAGTATGACGGGCAGGGAAAAAAGGTTCGCTGGCTGCGTTACCAGGCACAGGAGCCGCCGCCGAGTTCCGGCGCGCGGCATCAAGCGCTCGTCAACATCCGCGAACGCGACGCCATCGGCGACGCCGACGACGCCGTCGCCTTCGCCTATACCGAGTTCACCGTGCCGAAGGCCCAGGAGGTCGAGTTCCGCGGCGCCGCCGACGACAACTTCACCGTCTGGGTCAACGGCAAGCGCGCCTTCGGCTTCGAGGAATATCGCAACGGCGTCCGCCTCGACCGCCACCGCTTCAAGGTCAAGCTCAACGCCGGCAAGAACACGGTGCTGGTCAAGGTCTGCCAGACGCCGGCCCCGAACACCGAGCCGAACTGGGAGTTCTTCCTGCGCATCGTCGACGCGACCGAGAAGGGCATCGCCATGGAATGCACGCTGCCGAAGTAGCGACGCTGCACGAAGCAGGTGATCGAAGTTGAGTGCCATGGCCACGGCTTTGCGTGGCCATGTTTACCCGGTTTCCCTCAGCTTGGTCGCGGCGTGAAGCCGTCATGCCCACGCAAAGCCGTGGGCATGGCACGAAACGTTCCGCTTCGATTCAAGGGAGTCCCGATGCCCGGTTCAACCATCGACATTGCCCTGCCGGACGGCAAGAAGCTCGCCTCTTACCGGAGCCTGCCGGCGTCGGGTGGCGGACCCGGGCTGGTGCTGGTGCAGGTAGGGACGGCATACGATCTGCGGAAGGTGGCCGACCTGTTCGCCGAGGAAGGCTACCTGGCCATGACGGCCGATCTGCCCGCGGAACTCGCCGGCGACCGGCTGGATGTCGAGCGTGGCCTGGCCTGTCTGTCTGCTGTGTTGCAGGCCAGGCCGGTGGCGGCGGGCAAGGCCGGCGTCATCGGCTTCGGCCCCGCCGGAACTCTCGCCTATCTCGCTGCCAGCCGGCTGCCCATCGACGCGGCCGGCATCTTCGACGCCGCCGATCTCGAACGCCAGCCGCCGACCGATCCGGAGCTGCGCTGTCCGCTGGTGCTGCACTTCGGCACGCGGGAACGCGCCGCTGCCGCGGCGGCGACCAGGGCCCGCGAGGCACTCAGCGGCGATGTCGCCGTCTTCGCCTATCCGGAGGCAGCGTCCGGCTTTTACCTCCCCGGCCACGCCAGCTTTCAGCACCTCGCCGCCCAGCTGGCACATTCGCGGACCATCGCGCTGCTGCGGCGGACGCTTGGCCCGCGCTTCGACCTGGAAGCGCTCTGGGAGGCGCATCTCAACTGGGAGTTCGTCAAGGTCGATGCCGAGGGGACGATGACGACGATGGTCGCGGAGCCGGTCAACCTCAATGTGCCGGTGCTGACCGGCGGCATCGGCCACGATGGCGTGCTGAGCTATTACAAGACGCAGTTCCTCGGCCAGATGCCGAAGGACGCGCATCTCGTGCCGATCTCGCGGACCATCGGCGCCGACCGCGTGGTTGATGAGCACCTGCTGTGCTTCACGCATGATCGGCAGATGGACGCCATGCTGCCCGGCGTGCCGCCGACCGGCAAGTACGTCGAGCTGCCAGTGGTGGTGATCGTGACGTTCCGCGGCGACAAGGTGGCCGGCGAACACATCTACTGGGACCAGGCCTGCCTGCTCGTCCAGGTCGGCAAGCTGGCGAAGAAGGGCCTGCCCGTGTCCGGCAGCGAATGCGCGGAGCGGCTGCGCGACGAAGGCATGACGGTCGATGAGTTGCGAAAGCGCTGGGAGAAGGATTCTCAGCGCGATCAGAATTGACTCAACGGAAACGCAAGGCTCCCGCCGAGCCGGCAACGCCCGGCGGGAGGGGCGAGGCTCCCGCCGAGCCGATCCTGCCGACGGCGCTACCGGCTCGGCAGGAGCCTCGCCCTCCCAGAGTCGTGTCACTGCATGCAGATTGCCGCGTCTTCGTTCGCAGTGAAAGTCGACGACCTGCTGGTCCGCCCAACAATTTCGTGAATTCCGCGCTCTAGCCTCGTTGGGAATACATCTAATCTTCTTGTTGGGGTGTGGCGACGATCCTTCACCGTGAGGCAAACCGATGAACAAGCGTATCGCGGGGCTGCTGGGGGCGATGCTCCTCGTGCCATGGCTGGGCGGGCAACCGGATGGGGTGAGCGCCCAGGACCCGAAGAAGGGGCCGGGATTCGGTGGGTTTGGCGGGCCGGGCGGGCCGTCGCGGCAGCTCGTCAAGCAGTTTGACAAGGACGGCGATGGCCGGCTCGACGACGACGAGCGCAAGGCCGCCCGCGATTTCATCAAGAAGGAGCGCGAAAAGGGTGGCGGCTTCGGTGGCTTCGGCGGCAAGGGGGGCAAGGGCCCCGGCGGTTTCGGCCAGCCCGGAGGCGGTTTCGCCACGTTGCTGGTCAAGCCGATCCTGGCGGCCCTCGACAAGAACGACGACGGCAAGCTCAGCAAGGACGAAGTCCTGGCCGGCGTGAAGAAATTCTTCACCGATCTCGACAAGGATGAAAACGGTTCCATCACCGAAGCCCAGCTCGCCGAAGGTTTGAACCGAATCTTTCCGCAACCGAAGGGCTTCCCCGGCGGCCCCGGCGGGCCAGGCGGCTTTCCCGGTGGCAAAGATCCCGGCGGCTTCCCGGGCGGTCCGGGCGGACCCGGTGCTGGTCCCGGCGGACCCGGTGGTTTCCCCGGCGGCCCTCCAGGCGGCCTTCCCAGGCCCGGCGAGATCCTGCCGGGTTTCTTGCAGCAGCAGCTGAAGCTCACTGCCGAGCAGCGCAAGGAACTCGAGAAACTGCAAAAGGAGATCGAGGCCAAGCTCGACAAGTTGCTGACGGAAGAGCAACGCAAGACGCTGCGTGACATGCGCCGGCGCATGTCCGGGGGATTCCCCGGCGGTCCCGGACCCGATGGCCAGCCGCCAGTTCCCGGCAAGCTGCCCAAGGGCCCCAAGGACGGTCCCTTCGGCCCTCCCGGCGGCATCGGCAAGTTCGGCCCCGGCAACATGTTCGCCGGCAACATCCGTCGCCGCGTCGATAGCAACAAGGACGGCAAGATCACTCTGAATGAACTCAATGCCGCCACCGAGAAGGCATTCAAGGATGCAGACAGGGACAAGGACGGCATGCTGGACGAGAAGGAACTGGGCGCCGCCATCGGCCAGCTCTTCATGCCCGGCGGTTTCGGTCCGGGCGGCCCTGGCGGTTTTGGCCCGGGCGGGTTTCCGGGCGGCAAGGGACGCGAGCCCGCCAAGCCGGGACCACGCGTCAAGCCCGACGAGGTCAAGGTGCATCCCGATGCGCCCCTTTATGACCCCAATGTCCTGCGCACGCTGTTCATCGACTTTCCCAGCCAGGACTGGGAAGCGGAGCTGGCCGACTTCTATCGCAGCGACGTCGAGGTGCCGGCCACGCTCACCGTGGACGGCAAGAAATACGAGAATGTCGGCGTGCATTTTCGCGGCATGTCCTCCTTCTTCGCCGTCCCGGCCGGCTACAAGCGCTCGCTGAACCTGTCGCTCGGCTTCGTGAACAAGAAGCAGCAGCTGCACGGCTACAAGACGCTGAACCTGCTCAACGCCCACGACGACCCCACGCTGATGCACACGGTGCTGTTTTCGCACATCGCCCGCCAGCACATCCCGGCGCCGAAGGCCAATTACGTCAAGGTCGTCATCAACGGCGAGAGCTGGGGCATCTACGTCAATGCCCAGCAATTCAACAAGAACTTCCTGGTCGAGAACTACAAGACCGCGAAGGGCGCCCGCTGGAAGGTGCAGGGCAGCCCCGGTGCTGGCGGCGGGCTCGACTACATCGGCGATAACATCGAGGATTACAAGCGCCGCTACCAGATCAAGTCGAAGGACCGCGACAAGGACTGGAAAGCGCTCATTACCCTGTGCCGCACGCTCGACCAGACGCCCCCGGATAAGCTCGAGGCCGCCCTGAAGCCGATGCTCGACATCGACGGCGTCCTCTGGTTTCTGGCGCTGGACAACGCGGTCATCAACGGCGACGGCTACTGGACACGGGCCAGCGATTACAGCATCTATCGCGATCCCAGGGGCGTCTTCCACGTCATCCCGCACGATACCAACGAGACGTTTCAGCCGGCCATGAACTTCGGATTTGGCGGCTTCGGCCCGAAAGGCGGCGGCAAGGACGGGGCCAGGAACGACAAGGGCGGCATCGGCGGACGAGTCCCGGCCTTCGATCTCGATCCGCTCGTCGGCCTGAACGATGCCCGCAAGCCATTGCGGAGCAAGCTGCTGGCGGTGCCGGCCCTGCGCGAGCGCTATCTCGACAACGTGCGCCGCATCGCCGAGTCGAGTTTCGACTGGGCGAAGCTCAAGCCGGTGATCGATCGTTATCGCGCCCTGATCGAGAAAGAAGTCGAGGTTGAGACGCGGAAGCTCTATTCGCTGGCGGACTTCCAGAGCAGTCACGTGGAAACCGCGCCGGCAGGCGGCGGCCGCGGCGCCAGCCTGAACCTGCGTCGCTTCGCCGATCAGCGCCGTGCCTTTCTGCTCAATCATGAGGCCATCAAGAAGGCGGGGGGCGCATGAGTTCCTTGGATGCCTACGAGCTGAAGTTCCTGGTTGACACGGCGCTGGCCAGGCAGGTCGAAGCCTGGGGCCGCGACCACCTGGCCATCGATCCGCATGCCGATCCAGCGCTGGGCGGCGCCTATCGGGTCCGCAGCATCTACTGCGACACGCCCGAGCTGGACGTGTACTTTCGCAACGACGGCTACCGTCGCCGCAAGTTTCGCCTGCGCCGTTACGGCGTTGAGTCGGTTGTCCATCTGGAGCGCAAGTCGAAGCCCGGCGACCGGGTGAGGAAGAGGCGGACGGCCGTCGCCGGCCACGAACTCTCGCGCCTCGGCAAGGATGTCGATCCTGCCTGGCCGGGCTTCTGGTTCCAGCGCCGCCTGTCGGCACGCCGCCTGCAGCCGCGCTGTCTGATCACCTACGAGCGGCACGCTCACGTCGGCATGGGCGGCGATGGGCCGATGCGCATGACGCTCGACCATGATATCCGCGCCGCCCTGGCCGGCGGCTTCGACTTTGAACCGGCAGCGCGCGACACGCTTCTCCTGCCTGGCGCCGTCGTCCTGGAACTCAAGTTTCAGTCGAGACTGCCGGCCTTGTTCCGCGCCCTCATGCACGACATGAAGCTGACGCCCAGCGGCGTGTCCAAGTACCGCATGGGCATTGAAGCATGCGGCCTGGCGGCGGACTCAGCGCCTGTGCCGCGCGTGCACAAGGCTGGATAGATGTTTGTGGTTCCGCGCAGCGCGCGGTCGAGGTGTTGCCCTGGATCCGTTCTCTCTGAATCTTGACGCACTGGGCGATCTGGCCATGCGGCTCGGCGTCGCGCTGGGGCTGGGCTGCGCGGTCGCCGTCATCTACCGCCTGACCCGGCAGCGCGACGGCGCGGTTTCGCCCAGTTTCATGACAACGCTGGTGATGCTCTCGGTGCTGATCGCCATGGTCACGCAGGTCATTGGCGATAACCAGGCACGCGCTTTCAGCCTTGTGGGCGCGCTGGCCATCATCCGTTTTCGCACCGTCGTCGAGGATACGCGCGACACGGCCTTCGTGATCTTCGCCGTCGTCGTGGGCATGGCGGCCGGCGCCAACTACGTGACCGTCGGGCTCGCCGGCCTGTTTGTCGGCGGGCTGGCAGCCGTCATCATCCGTCCCCGGGGCGCCGGCGGCGAAGCGACCTGGCAGCTGACCGTGCGCGTCGGCCTGGGCCAGGATGCCGACCTCGCCATCGCAGCCGTTCTGGCCAGGCATTTCGATGATGTGCAGCTGCAGGCTACCGCCACCGGCCGGCAGGGGGCGGCCCTCGACCTCTCCTACCGGGCCCGCATGCAACCCGCCGGCAGTCCCATCGCCCTCGTCAACGAACTCAACCGTCTCGAAGGCGTGCAGAGCGTCGAACTGCGCCGCAGCTGAGCCGCCCCGGCGGTCCCGTCCCCCGCCCCCCACACGCGTTGCCAGTTTCTCTGGCCGGGTCGCGACAAACACTTTACAATGGAGGGACTTCGTAGACAGCACACATGGAGCCGGTCCAGCGACGGTTGATGCATGTCCGAGTCTCTGCAATTGTTCCTCATCGAGGACGAAGACGACTATTCCTACCTGATGCGAAAGGGTCTGGAGCGCGCCGGGCATGTCGTCACGGTCTGCCGGACGGCCGCCGACGCCCTCATCGTCCTGGGGCACAAGACCTTCAGCCTGGTGATTCTCGATCAGCGGCTGCCGGACATGGACGGTCTCGATCTGTTGCAATCCCTCAATCGCGAAGGCATCACCACGCCGGTGCTCATGGTCACCGGCCACGGCGACGAGCACCTGGCCACGCAGGTGCTGCGGGCCGGCGCCCTCGATTATGTCGTCAAGGACCGGGCGCTCAACTTCCTCGCCGAACTCCCCAAGCGCGTCAGCGATTCGATCACGCGGTTTCGCTTGCAGCAGATGAATCGCCTGTTGATCGAGGCGCTCGAGTCGGCCCGCGACGGCATCATGATCACCGATTTGCAGGGGACGATCCTGCACGTCAACCAGGCCCTCGAAAAGATGACCGGCTACGATCGCCAGGAATTGCTGGGGCAGAATCCGAGCCTGTTCCGGAGCGGCGTGCATGGCCCCGACTTTTTCGGCGACCTGTGGCGGACGGTGATGGCCCGGGCCAGCTGGCAGGGGGAGCTGTTCAATCGCCGCAAGGACGGCACGCTTCTGGACGTGTCGCTGACGGTGTCGCCGATCGTCGAGCCGCGCGGGCAGCTGACGCACTTCGTCGGCATCTATCGCGACATCGGCGAGCGCAAGCAGATGGAGCGGCAACTCTTCCAGGCCCAGAAGATGCAGAGCGTCGGCACGCTGGCCGGCGGCGTGGCCCACGAATTCAACAACCTGCTGTCCGGCATTCAAGGTTATGCCACTCTCGGCCTGCGCGAGAAAGAGCTGTCGCCCACGCTCGCACAGTTCCTGCAGCTGATCGTGGATCTGTCCGAGCGGGCAGCCAATCTGACCCGGCAACTGCTCGCCTTCGCCCGCAAGCCCGCTCTGAGCCGGCAGCCGACTGCGATGGAAAAGCTGCTGGCCAACACTGCCGAACTGGTGCGGCATTCGCTCGCCATCGAGGTCGATTTGCAGTTGCCGCAGCCGGGCGACGACCCGCCGCTGCTGGCCCTGGCCGACGCCAACCAGCTGCAGCAAGTGCTCGTCAACCTGGCGCTGAACGCACGCGATGCCCAGTCGGCGCCGGCCGAGATCATCTTTCGACTCGGCCGGGCCAGGCTGGAGGGCGAGTTGCCCGCTTTTCCGGAGAATGTGCCGGCCGGCGACTATGTCCTGCTCGAGGTGGAGGACCGCGGCTCGGGCATGCCTGCCGAGGTTCTGGCCCAGGCCCTCGATCCATTCTTCACGACCAAGGAAATCGGCCAGGGGACCGGGCTGGGCTTGCCAGTGGCCTTCGGCATCGTCCACGGCCATCAGGGCTTCTTGACCATCAAGACGCAAGCCGGTGTCGGCACCTGCGTCGGCATCTACCTGCCGCTGCTGGATGATGAGGTGGCGCGGCTGGAGCCGGGCCGCTACGACGGCGAATTGCTCGAACCGGAGACCGGACCCGGCAAGGTCATCCTGGTCATCGATGACGAAGTGGCGGTCCTCAACGTCATCCAGCGCTTCCTGGAAATCGCCGGCCACCAGGTGATTCCGGTCATGAACGGGGCCCAGGCGCTCGAAAAGCTCGGTCGCGGCCTGGACGCCGACCTGGTCATCCTGGACCTCATGATCCCGCGCGAAGAGGGCGCCAGGACCTTTGACGCCATCCGCGCGCTACGCCCCGATCTGCCCATCCTGCTGTGCACCGGCCTCCTGCAAGCCGAGCAGGGCGCCGCACTGATCGCCCGCGGCGCCGTCGATCTCCTGCGCAAGCCCTTCCGCATGAATGAACTCTGGTACGCCGTCAACAAGGCCATGGCGGCGTCTGCCGATCCACGGTAGCTTCAGCCACTTGTACGGTTACGTATAATCGCTTCATGAAACTCCCCCGCACCGAGGACGTCTGGGCGCTGTGGATCGGCTTGCTGATCTTCGCGCTGTCGCTCGGCAATCTTGCCAGGCTGGACCTGCTGGGCTGGGCCGTCGATGCCCGCGTGTGGGTTGAATGGTCGAAGGCGCTCGGCCCCACCTCGGCGACCTACGGTCTCCCGAGCGTTGCCGGACTGGCGCTCATGTTCGGCTTCCTGCTCGCCATCCTGTCCGCCGGCGCCCGCGTGCTCGGCTATCCCGCGGGCCGCTTCGCGCTGGGATTCACGCTGGTCTTCTGGATCAGCTACGCCTGCTGGCTGCTGGGACATAATGCCTACATCGCAGCCACGCCGAGGGAGCGCGCCGACCTCGGCATCTCCTGGTCTCTGGGGCTGACGGGCGAGGCCGGCTATATCGTGGCGCTGATCGCGGGATTGACGCTGGGCAACTTCTTTCCGCGCAGCGTGGCCGCCATGCAGGAGGCCGTGCGCCCGGAGTGGTACATCAAGGCGGCCATCGTCGTGCTGGGCGGCTCGCTGGGCGTGAAGGCGGCGGCCGACACGCGCTTGACCGAGGCGATCCTGTTTCGCGGGCTGGCCGCCATCATCGAGGCCTATCTCATCTACTGGGCCGTCATCTACTTCATCGCCCGCAAGTTCTTCGGCTTCAGTCGCGAGTGGGCGGCGCCCCTGGCGTCCGGCATCTCCATCTGCGGCGTGTCGGCGGCCATCGCCACCGGCGCCGCCATCCGCGCTCGCCCCATCGTGCCCATCATGGTCTCCTCGCTGGTCGTCATCTTCTCGGTCGTGGAATTGCTGGTGCTGCCGTTCGCCGCCCGTGCGTTCCTGGTGGACGAACCGATGGTGGCCAGCGCCTGGATGGGCCTGGCCGTCAAGACCGACGGCGCCGCCGTCGCGTCCGGCCAGATCACCGAGTCCCTGATCCGCACCGCCGCCGAGCAGCAAGGCATGAACATCCCCGCCGGGCCGATGCTGATGACCACGACCACGGTGAAGGTGTTCATCGACCTGTTCATCGGCGTCTGGGCATTCATCCTGGCGATCATCTGGGTGTATCGCGTGGACCCCAAGCCGGGCGAAAGAGTGTCGCCGCTGGAGATCTGGCAACGCCTGCCGAAGTTCGTGCTCGGCTATTTTCTGACCTTCGCGGTGATGCTGTATTGCGCGCTGAACTGGCGGGACGTTGGCGCCGATCTGCAAGCCGCCAGCCGGCAGGGAGACATCTTTCGCAAGCTGTTCTTCGTGATGACGTTCTTCACCATCGGCCTGGTGTCGAACTTCAAGAAGCTCTGGCAGGAAGGCATCGGCCGGCTGGCGCTGGTCTACGCCGTCGGCCTGTTCGGCTTCGTCATCTGGGTGGGCCTGCTGATCTCCTGGCTGTTCTTCCAGGGGGCCCATGAAGTCTTTACGCGCTGAACTGGAGCCATGCCGATGGAGAGCCACGACAATCAACTCGCCGAGGAACTGGCCAAACTCCCGCATGAGCCGCTCTTGCCGGTGGAGAAGAAGCTCATTGCCGGCAGCCTGATCCTGGGACTGGCGCTGCTCGGCATCCTGGTCTGGCTGAGTTACACGTTTTTCCCGCTGGGAAATTGAGCCGTGTCGTGGCATCCCGTGCGCGAAACCGCAAGCGGTGGATGCGACGTTCGCTTGCGCGCACCGGCTCGCGTGTGAGTTCTCAGTCCTTGCTCACGCACCGGCAAGCGAATCCCGGCCGGCCGTTGATTTGCCTGGCGATCAACCAGCCGCGGCAGCGCGGGCAGCGGGCAGTGAGGTAGTCGTCGTCGCGGCCACGCTCGCGGCGCCGGACACGCGGACGCAAGCGGCCGACCAACGCCGTTTCGGAGCCGAGCCATTGTCGGATGCAGACCATGTGGTGTCTCCAGGTGAGAATGTCAGCGGTGTGTTTCCTGAGATGACTGCAACGCGGCGGCGGCGCGTGCCCGCGCCTCCGGGTAGGGGGCCAGCGCCTCCAGCAGCCTGCGGCACACGTCCATGAACTCCGGCAGCTCAAAGACGTTGGGCGCAGCCGGCGCATCGTTCTCGATCGGCCGGGCGACGCCGGTCCAGCCGGGATCGCCCCGTTTCTCGCGCCCCGGACCGTGCTCGAGCCAGTCGCGGGCATGATTCTTGTAGGCATGCGCCTCGGCCAGCAGCCGGGCCTGCGCCATGGCGGCATCCACCTGGCGCGCGAAGTCTGCGAACGACTCCGGGGCGTCGGCCGCGCGGCCCAGGCGCAGCCAGCGCCGATACTGCTTTCGCGAGACGCCCCAGGCTCGTGCCGCCACGTGGCCGTACGCCCCGGCGCGAATGCCCGAGACAATCTGGCCTGTCAACTCGGCGCTTGGAGGCGTGTCGTTCATGATGCTACTCGAGCATGGCACGGGACATGGTGGGCGGCAGCGCCGGGCCGACGTACTCGAAGCCGGCCGTCAGCCGCGTGGCGGCGTGCCGCAGCCGGCCTTCGCGGCCGCGCGCCATGGCCGGAACGCGATGCATCCGCCAGTGCGGCGACCGCCATCGCGCCTGGATCATCGCCGGATGCGTCGTCGTCGATAATGCCCGATAGCCCAGCCCTCGCCACAGCGAGGCCACGAAGTCGCTGAGCGCGTTACCGATGCCGACTCCCTGATAATCCGGCAACGTCACCGTGCGATGCTCGCGCCGCCCCTTCGGCCCGGTGCCCACGAACGGCAGCCACGCGGAGAAGGCAACGGCCCGGTTTACGTTTCGCGCTCGCGCCCCCTCGTCATCGACAGGATCGACAGGATCCGCCGAACGCGAAACGCAAGCCCAGCTCGCCAGGAAGCACACCGCTCCCGGCGCCAGGGCGTGGCTCAGATAGTGATGCGGTGCGAACAGCGGCCACGCCGATGCCTGGCAGCGAACGATGTCGAGGCTGATGGGCGGCCTTCGCCGAAGCCGCCTCCGGGCAAAATGGTTCTCCGCCGGACGATACACCCAGTCCGGCTGCAACCAGTCTTCCACGTCTTCATGGCAGGTGACGGCGACGAACTGCAAGCCGCGTTGCCGCACGGTCCGCGCCACTGCCGCGCTACCCACCCGCGCCACCGTGCGGTCGACGACGCTGGTGTATTCGTCGAAGACGACGGGCTGTCCCGGCCCCGCCGTGGCCAGCGCCAGCGCGAGCGCCACGCGAAACTGCTGGCCGGTCGACAGCACGGCGAACGGCCGCAACCACGCCGGCGGCGCTGAGAATCCAACCGCCGACAGCAACGCGACGATGTCCTTGATCGACATCGCCGCCGGAAACAGATCGACAACGGCCGCATGCGGTTTCGCGCTCGCCGTGTCGCAGGCCGTCTCCCCGAACCAGCGCCGGGCAATGGTCGTCTTGCCGCACCCCGACGGCCCGACGATGAGCCCGACGTTCCACGGCGACTCCGCGAGCGGCAGATTCACCTCCCATTCGACCCGGCTGCAATTCGCGGCCGGCAGGTCGAACATGCCACGCAGCTGCTGCACGCGCGGCGTGGCCGTGATCGTTGACTCAACGGATACCTTCATCGCTCTCTCCGGCATGATTCCGGTGCTCACGCCACCTTGGCCTCGCACTTGCGGCCTTCGCCCTGGAAGCGCTCCAGCAGTGCGAGCTGCTCCGGCTCGCTGCCGCACTCGATGACGATCAGGTATCGTTCCGGCAGGCCGGGCAGGTCGTCGAGCGCTTTTCTGGTCTGCCGGCCGGCTTCTTCGATCGCTTCCCAGAGTGACTTGACGGCGGCCGAGTCCTGTGCCGCGATCGTCCGCAACTCGGCGAGCGCGTCCACGTCGTAGCCGGCCATCTGCGCCAGCGGATCGATGGCCAGCAACAGCGCCCGCGCCTCGGCGTCGCTGACGTCGAGCACCTCGACCTCGACCTCGTGCTCCGGGTCCATGTCGGCGCGTAGATGGCCGTCGATCAGCTTGAGCCGGCCATCGGGCAGCTCGTACACTAGCAAACTGCGCGCGAAGCCGATCTCGTCGTAGAGATGCGCCAGCGCTTGCCGCTGCGTGTCGGAGTGCAGCCGCGGGTTCAGCTCGTGACGGACCAGCTCGCCGGCGCGGAGGCGCACATGGCGAACGATGCGATTGCGAAGGGGCTTGGACACGACGTTCTCCTATTCCGGCGGAGCCCGAAGCGTAAGCGAGGGACACGGCCACCCTCGCTTACGCTTCGGGCTCTGACGTACTGCGTCCTTCACTGCGTCAGCTGCGCGCTTTGCCTGGGCAGCGGCATCGCCTCTTGCTTCGGCATGTTCTTGAAGCGCGCCAGGAACGTGAGGACGGCGGCGTGGCTGACGTAGACGCCGCGGCCGTCGGGGCCGCGCTCGTAGCCCTGGACCACGCCCAGCAGCACGCGGGCGCGAACGTCGATCAGACCGCCGCCGCTGCGGCCATGCCAGGGCTTCTCGCGCGTGAACGTCGTCCAGTCGCGCGACTCGAGAATGGTGGCAACGCGTCTGGTGACCGGCCAGCGGCCGTTGTCGTAGCCGCATGACCACACGATCGGCCCCGGCTTGTGGCCGGCCAGCGCCACCGGCATAAAGTGAAACGGCCCGTGCTCGATCTCGATCAGCGACAGGTCGAGATCGTCATCCCAGCCCAGCAGCCGGGCCGTTGCCTTCTTCCGAGCCGCGTAGACCTGCACGGGAGCGTCGATGAGCAAGGGCCGCTCGCGCTCCTCCGCGGCTGGCTCGCCCCAGCCGTCGCGGAACATGTGAGCACAGCCCAGCACCCAGCTTCGCCGCGCCTCCGTGGCGATGACCGTGCCGGAAGCGCCGTGACTCCTGATGTGCACCGTCGCCAGCGCCGGATCGTCCGCCGGCGCCAGGGCATGCAACCGCGCGGCGCAGATCGCCAGACCGATGAATACCAGCGTGAGTCGCTTCATGGATGTCTCCTTGCCGGGTTTACGTTTCGCGCTCGGTGGATCGGGTCTTCGACAGCAGCCTCCGAGCGCGAAACGTAAACCTGGTCATTGCCGGTTGCCAAAATAGTGTTCCAGCTTCAGGTCGATGTGGTGGATGTAGCGTTCCAGGCTTTCGACCTTCTTCTCGATGTCGGCAACCTTGCCGACGATGCCGCAGGCAGCCAGGATGGTCGGCAGCGCGATGGCGCCAATGAACCCCGCCAGCCAGCTCTTCTTGCTTTCTGCGTTGGACATGGGAATGCTCCTCAAGAAAACCAGAAACTAGAAACCAGAAACTAGAAACAAAACAGCTGAAAGGTCTGAGGCGTCTGGTTTCTGGTTTCTAGTTTCTGGTTTTGTCACAGGTATGTTGTCGGCCAGTTGACAGCGGCGCCGGCGATGCGTTGCAGGTAGATGCGCTTGTAGTTGCCGACGCGCTCGACCCAGATGACGATGAAACGCGTGCCGTTCTGGTCCGGGACATAGACGCTGTCCTGGGAGCCGAGCAGCGACTGGGCATCGAGGCGGCCGGCGTCGCGGACATCCGTCGCTTTGGGAACGGTGAGGATGTGCGTGAACATCAGCCCGCCGCCAAGGCCCTCGCCGCGCTCCAGACCCAGGCGAAAGGCCGGCACGAGCGTGCCCGAAGCTGTCGCCGCCGGCGCCGCCGGCGGCGCCGAGCCGGACCGATAGATGGCGATGGTGGGCATACACTCTCCGATTGCAGATTGCAGATTGCAGGTTTGAGACGGCACATTGCAGACCAGCGAGAGACGTTCTTGCTGTCGCCAATCTGCGATCCGGTCACACGTTCTCCGTCGGTCAGGCGACGGCCGAGCCCCAGATGCGTTGCAGGTAGACACGCTTGACGTCGGCGAGGCTGCCCCAGGAGGTGCGCTCGACCCAGACGACGAAGAAGCGCGTGCCGTTGCGATCGGGAATGTAGACGCTGTCGCCATTGCCCGGGTCGTAGTTCATGCTGGCCGGCACACCGCGATCACGCACGTCCGCGTTCAGGTCCACGATCATGAGGTGGGAGCAATGCAACGCGCCGCTGCGCTCGCGTTCCTGTCCGGCCTCGAACTGTGGAATCAGCACGCACGGCACGCCGGCCACGTCCGGGGTCAGCGGCGGCAGCCGCCCGCCGCGGTAGATGTCGCAGGTGTTGTTGGCGGTCGCGGGCAGGCTCATGAATTCTCCATTCGTGACAAGCGCCGGTCACACCTCGTGGCGGCGATACGGTCGCAGCAACTCGACCACGCCCGGCGGCATGGCGCCGATGATCGAGCGCGAGGCGACGCCGGGAACCGCCTCGTGCGACAGGCCGGGATCGCGCTTCGACGCCCAGAAGCAGGCGGCGACCCACTGGGCACACGCTTCCTGCACGTCCTCGGGCACGTGCAGGTAGCCGGCCGTGTATTGCACGCGGTAGTTGTTCACGCCGCACGACCAGCTGCCGCTGGTCATCAGCAGCCAGCCGCGCGGATCGAAGTCGTACGAGGACAGCTCGCCGACGTGGATCGTCAGCTCCGCCCAGGCCGCGCGGGCGTTGAGGGCGCCGCGCGAGGTCACGCCGTCGCCGTAGCTCGGCGGCGACCACAGGTCGAGCGCCGGCCACAGTCCGTAGTCGCCGGCAACGCTGCCGGCCACCTCCGCCGTCCAGCCGTTGCCCAGGGCTGCAATCGCCGTCGCCAGCGCCTGCAGCGTGACATGGTTCGCGTAGGTCAGGCGACTCGAGGACACGACGCCGGACGCAACGCGCACCAGCAGCAAGCAGGTGCTCTGCACGCTGATGCGCGCCTGCTGATTGGTGGCCGTGTCCGTGTTCTTCACGCGGAGCACGGTTGCCGGATGCTGGCGCACGCTCTGCACGCTGATGAGCGGGTCATTGCGGAGAAACAGCCGCAGGGCGCCGTTGCCGCTGTGCACCTCGTCGTGATCGCGGGCGACGAATTCGCGGCGGCAATGCTTCTGGACCGCCGTCGAGATGCCGGCGATGAGCGCGTCCAGCATCTGGTTCTCCGCCGCCGTCGCGGAGAGGTTGTTCAGGTTGCGGATGGCACGCTCGCGGGTGATGAGGTCGGGCATGACAGACTCCTGTCGGGTTTACGTTTCGCGTTCGCGCGACCCGATCCCTGACAGGATCGCGCGAACGCGAAACGTAAACAATCACGCGATTTCCTGTTCCAGGATCAGCTGTCCGCGCGCCAGGCTGATCTCGTTGCCGGCGTCGTAGCGGCGCAGTTCCCAGACGTAGTCCTGCGCATCGAGTGCCTGCGTGTCGGCCTTGGCGAGAGCAACCTGGCAGACGCCGCGGCCCGCGTCGCTGATGGTGATGCCGCTGCCCACCGTCTTGGTGATGCGGATCGTCCCGCCGATCGAGTCGCGCACCTGGAAGCGCATGCTCCAGCCCGTGACCTCCTGCGGCGGCGCCATGCTGAACACCAGCGTCAAATCCTGCGACCGCACGATGCGAATGGTTTGCTCGGGGGCCATGATCGCTCCTCATCGACACAAACAAGCGTCGTTGCAGCTCGCTCGGCGGTGTCGCACGCGTAGTCGCGCGCGAAACCGCGAAGCAACGTTCCATCACCCATGTCTCTGCGACACGAGGTTGAGGCGCGGCTGGTAATCCATGTTCAGGGGCAGCGTCGCCGCGTGCTGCATCGTCAGGTGCCGGCGTTGCTCGGTGGTCATGAACAGTGCCACATGACTGTCGCAGCGTGCCGACAATGCCGGCCGGTTCACCGCGTTCATCCACAGGAGCAGCCGCCTGCCGACGACGGGCATGCCCTGGCCTTCGCGGCCGGGCCTGGTGAAGAACCAGGCGCTCCGCGCCCGGCCCGGCGGCGGCACGCGATTGACGGCGCTGATCGAACAGGGCGGCAGCCGTTCCGGATGGGGGATGGCCTCGCGGCGCGGCGGCAAGACGCTGACCCACCCGGGCGAGCGGCGCAGACGATTGACCGACACGACGCACCGCGGCGGGATACCCCGCTGCTGCCGGCGTGGCGGCGTCGGCCAGGCCACGACGCCGCAGGTCCGCCGAAAGCGGTTCAGCCGTTCCCTGGCCTGGGTGCGGTTGCGCTGGTGGCGGTTTTGTGGCACGGGTCACTCTTCGAGATACAGGTTGATGCTGACGGTCTGGTTCTGTGCGGCCGTCACCTGGATGCCCATCTTGTTGCCGCCCTTCAGGACGATCTCCTCGCCGGGCGGGAAATACACGACCAGGCCGGTCTGCGGGTGGACCTCCCAGATCTTGAAGACGTTGCCCAGCGTCGGCTCGGCGCTGTAGGCGATCTTGCCGGTCGTCTGGATGGTCTCGCTGTCGTCCTCGTTGTTGTTGTAAAGCGTGCCGGTCGAGCCGGTGCCGTCGCTGGTGAAGCGATAGAACTGGATCTTCGCCGGCGTGTCGGTCGGACTGGTCCCCTTGAAGAAGACCTCGATGCCCTTGATCTTGACGCGATAATTCGCGGCCGCGACCACGGTGATCGGCGTCTTGGCCGTCCCCGCCGACAGCGACACCTCGCCGGACGGATAATGAAGGTTGAGGCCTGCCATGATTGCTCCTGATGAAGAGTTTTCAGTTTTCAGTGTTCAGTACCAGACCGCACACTGAAAACTGAACACTGTCATGTGATGATCTGGACCACATCCGCGAGGTCGTCGTCGCTGCCTGGGGCGAATCTCGGTTTCATGCCGAGGGCGATGACGCAGGCGGGGCCGCCGGTGCTGTTGCCGGTGATGGCGCGGCCCTTGACGTAGCGCATGCCGGCCGACAGCTCGGGCGCCTTGAGGTTGATGACGATCTGCTTGTTGTCGTTGTTGGAGGCGTGGGCCGCCAGCTGCGTCGCCGCCTTGCCGCTGATGTCCGTGTAGGTGCCGCCGGAAGTCGCCGACTCCTGCAGCTTGAAGTCGATGGTCTCGGCCGCCATGTCACCCAGGAGCAGGATGAACATGACCTCTTCCCACTTCTGCAAGTGGAGAGGGAAAAAAACCATAAAAAAACCGCCAAGGTTCATCACACTTGTTGCCACTTTCCCCCGATAGGATTGGTAGGCGGGGTGTCCCCTTGCGGATTCCTGAAACCCTGGTACGATGCGGATAGGAGGCCGAACAAGGAACCTTTTTTCTCGAAAAGGGGGCAAGATGTTTCTTGACGAATTGGCTCGCAACGCCATTGTGGACGTGGAGCGATTTTACAGCCCTGTGGCAGACATGATGGCAGAGCAGGAAAGCATGCTCCGCAGCGTTCGCAACACGATCGGGAACGTGGAGCGGTTTTCCAGCCCGTTTGCAGGAATCTTGGCACAGCGGGAAAGCACGCTCCGAAGCATTCGCAACTCGTTGGGCGGCTTGCTGGCGAAAGAGGATCGCACCCGCCAGGCAACCGCAGCTGCTCTGCGAAGGGTCGAAGGGGAACCCGATTTCCAAGAGTACCACGGCTACTACATCACCCTGGAAGCCGCTGGGACTGGTTGGAAAGTCATTGGGACGTGTTGCGGCTCAGAAAAGGATTTGGTAGGCGTTTTTGCGTCACGTCACGAAGCGATTGCCCGCACGAAGAAAGCAATTGATTCCCTTGAGGGCTTTCAAATCGTCTAGGGAACCAAAACAAACCGCCAAGGGAATGACCTTAGCGGGTTGTACCGTCGATTGCGCTTCAGCCAAAGCGACCACAGGCTTCGCACATTCGTGACAATTAATAGCCCCCTCTCCTGATTTCGCTGGTGTAGCCACGTAGTTTTGGGTTGTCCTGGGTATCTTCAACCCAATTCAAAACGCTAGCAATACGCTTCGCTAACGCCTGGCTTTCCTGAGTTGTCCGACCCAAAACGAATAATTCGAAATCCGCATAGGTCGCCCCCGGTTTCCGTTGAACGTAAACCAACGGGTGCCGTGTTCTACTGCCACTGACAGCGACGTAGAAAGAGCCTCTGTTCGCCCACTTTCGCCAGCTCTTGAAATCCTTTGTTGCATTCAAGATGCCAGCCACTCGTATCGCAACAGAGCGTGTCTGTCTCGCCGCATTCCGAGTGCTGTAGAGGTTGACGGTCAAGCCGTTCTCATCCTCGTCGTTGTCAATGTGGAAAAGTAATCGCCTGCCCCCCAGCTCATCCTTTTCCTCTTTGACGTACCAGGGCACGTTATCCTCCTTCGAATGGGGTCGTAAGACGCACAATCTCCCTGTCGAGTGGATGGTGGCGCTATCTTCCGTCCACACCATGTTCAAACTTTACCCGATTCACTCTGCAATGACCGCTTCTTTTTCCTCACCAAAAAACATTTTCCTCACGAAAAAACACATCGTGCTGCATAGATACCTTCATGATTGATCACGAATATTATTTGCTCGGCGACGTAGCCAAAATCTTGAGATGTCGGCCATCCAAGATCGTCTACCTGCTCGCCACACGTCAAGTTCCTGAGCCAGAATTGCGGATTGGCAATCGACGGGTCTTCACGACTCTGGACCTTTTTCGGCTTTCCGAGAAGCTGCAGATCGACCTGGCCCAGGAGCTAAAGGAAAAGGAAAATCTGAGGAGGATGCATGACAGATGAATATCTCAGCCAAACTGAGCTTGGCAGGCATTATGGCGTTTCGAGCCACAAGATTGGCAGCTGGCTCGTCGAACTGGGACTTCGAAATGTCCAGAAAAAGCCAAGCACCAAAGCCTTCGAGGGCGGTTTTGTGACCCAGCGTGAGAGCCGCCAGCCCGACACCTATTTTTGGGTCTGGCATGCGAACAGGACCATGCAGGCGCTGGACGAGGCGGGCAAGAAGCGAGTGGAAGCTGCGATTGGA